>NCGZ01000019.1 GCA_002257235.1 Alphaproteobacteria bacterium 16-39-46 | reverse complement strand
TTCAAATTTTGGAAGAAACCCTTCTTGGACTGTTATGCGTCCATAAGCGTTTGAGGGAAGGAGACTGCTAAGATAGTGCCGATGCTCGACCTCAAATTTTGATTTCTCTGCATAAAACCTTTGATAGGCATTTAGCGTTCTTTGAAATTCTTCATACCATGCGGGAGCAAGTGCTTGACCTATCTTTCTTGGAAGCGCGCCTTTGAGATAGCTTAAATGCTCTCGATCAAAATCCTTTAATTGAGCAACATTTGTATGCGCTGCCATAACGGATTTCAACAAATCAAGTTGTTTTGTTTCTTGGAGATGAGTTAAATATCTAAAGGCATCTTGATCCTCATATCTTAAATTTTGGATGGACAAAGACTTAAAACCTGCAGTGACTTCTTTCTCGAGATCTTCCATGGCAAAGGCTGAAGATGCGCCCATCAAAAGAGCAATTGTGAGTGCGGAAGTTAATTTCATGTTTATAACCTTTCAAAAAAATAAAAATCATTCAAATTGTATTAAGAGTCACGGCCTAGACATTAAAAATATAATTTTAGTATTTTCTAAAAAATAATAACCTGTTGAGGAGAACATCCCCTAAATACTTCCCTTAAATTTCAATATCTCTTGTCTTTGAGTATATAGAAGTATGTTTTCAGGTTTTCAAGGGGGAATTTATTTTTCAATTAAAAGAAATTGAATTTGGCTGGTTCTAATTTTTTGAAAGACTGGCAAATAAATTACACAGGTCCTCAATTTTTAACTAAAAGTCAAAAATAAGCAGACAGGCTGTTCTGACTTATGTAATTATAAGAAGAAAATGTGATTTATAAAAAATAAAGAGGAGTTATACCCAAATGGGTGCCTGGACTTTAGAGGATATTTCTTGGGAAAAGTTTACCCCGGAACTTGTTAGTCCGGATGTTTTGAAAGTTGTTAAAGCAGCTTCTCTCGTGGAATACAATGCTACTGACTATGAAAAATATTTGATAAACATCTTTAAAGAAGATCCTTTGGTTCAAAAGGCTGTAAAGGCATGGACAATTGAAGAAATTCAGCATGGAAAAGCGCTTGCCAAATGGGCAACTTTGGCAGATCCAAGCTTTGATTTTGAGGGCGCACTTAAGATATTTAGAAAAGGGTTTCAAGTAGAACTCACTGCGGATACATCTACGAGAGGGTCTTTGAGTGGAGAGCTCGTGTCACGGTGTGTTATTGAAACGGCGACCAGTTCCTTTTATAGAGCTTTGAAGGATATGTCTGACGAGCCTGTGTTAAAGGAAATATGCGCCCATATTGCGGCCGATGAGCTGCGCCATTATAAATTATTTTATACACATCTTCAAAGGTATCTTGAAGAGGAAAATCCTTCAAAGTTATCGCGTCTGAGAGTGGCTGTCGGGCGTATGCTTGAAGCCGAAGACGATGAACTTGCAATGGCTTATTATGCGGCCAACGAAGCCTCTTCGATCACGCCTTATAATAGATCTTCAAACGCAGCTGCTTACTTAAAACGTGTGTATGGATATTATGATAAAAACCATGTAAAGCATGGGGTCTCAATGATTTTAAAGGCTTCTGGGTATTCCCCTCACGGTTTTTTAGCCAATGTTTTTTTTGGCGTGATCTGGACGTTTGTGATGTTTCGAAAAAAGAAAGCCCCTTTCTCTCTATAGGAGTGTACTTAAGCAAGAAAATTTTCTAGGCTGGTTTTGTTTTTTTAAAAAGTGGGTTTTTTATGCAAAAATGGGCCTCAGGTGCACCGCAATTTTATAAGAGTTCCTTGGGAGTAAGGACGCGAAGGGTCTTGATCAACGTTATTCAATCCATGTGGCCTGATTTTAGATCTTGTTTCTGTGAGAAAAGCATTTTTGGATATGCATGGCCTTTTTTAAGAGGGGAAAAAGGATCTGCCCCTCTCATTTTTATGCCAGAGTATGGTGAAGAGACCGATTTTCAAAAAAAGAATAAAGAAAAAGACTTTCAAATAACGCTTTGTACAGAGACGATGCTTCCTCTTCAAGATAGGTCAATGGAGCGGATTTTAATAATTCATTGGCTGGAATATTCTGAAAGTCCTTCAAAATCTTTGCGAGAGGTATGGCGTGTTTTAAAGGAGGAAGGGCGTATTCTCCTCATTGTCCCCAATCGGCGGAGTCTTTGGGCTCAAAAAGAATCAACTCCTTTTGGAGAGGCAAATTCTTTTTCTCTTTCTGAAATTGAAACGCTTTTAGAGGAAGCATTTTTGACGCCTCTTGCGCTTCAAGGAGCTCTATATATGCCGCCGACATCCTTCAGACTTTTACAGTCTTTTTTTCCTATTGTAGAACGATTTTGTAAAAAAAGGTTAGAAGGAGGTCTTGGATTTTTTTCAGGTGTGTGGGTTATTGAGGCTTCAAAGAAAATTTATGCAGCCGTTCCTGAAGCTGAACCTTCTTCGATCACAAAAATCGTCTTTGAGGGGACAAATTCTTAAGAAGAGAAAGATAAACGTCTTCATATTGAGCAACGCACGCTGAGAGGGTAAAGTGTTCCTGAAATCGTCTCTGACCTTCTTTTCCCATGGAAAGGCGCCGTTTTGGATTTTGATAAAGCTCTAAAATAGCTTTTGACAAAGCTTCTGGATCATGTGGCGGAACGAGGAGGCCTGTTATTCTCGAAAGGACGGCTTCTTCATTTCCCCCCACTTTTGTTGCAATAACGGGTAAAGAGGCTGCCATCATTTCAATAAGTGCGTTTGAAAATCCTTCTTCATGGGAGGGAAGGATCCCAAGATCTGCCTTTGAAAAGAAGGGTCTTGGGTCATTGCTGTCCAAGATCCATTCAATGTGAGCATCAATACCAAACGCTTGGGCGCTTTGTTGAAGAGAAGAAAAGATCCCTCTGTCTTGTCCAACAAGCGTCAAGGTCCAATTGCTTCCAAGGTCGTTTTTGATGAGGTTCAATGCCTTGAAAAGATCAAGATGTCCTTTATAAGGAATAAGGTTTGCAACGACTACCATGTTGAAAGAAGAGGGAAGACGTGGCTTGGGACACAGGAGCTCCTCTTCGCGAAGTCCATTGTAAATGAGATGAATACGTTCCTTGGGCACATGTTCTTCTTGAATAAGTTGAGTCTGGATGGCTGCGCTGTTGACAAGGATTGCATCACAAAAACGGTGAAGAAGGCGTTCAAAATATAAAATTTTATGTCTTTTTTGATAGAGATTCAAAGATCTGCGGCTCATGACCAAGGGGCCTTGAAGTTTCCAAAGTTTTCCTAAAGTCATCCCAATACAATAGGCCTTTGGCAAAAAAAAGTGTGTGAGTGTTTGAGGGTCTCTTCTAAAATCTTGGGTCAAGAGCTTTAGAACTTTAAAGAGGTGAACCAAAGAAGAGGGGAGAAATTTTTGAGGAGAAGGTGCTGGCAACGATAGGAGTGTAATATTGGGATGGTTAAAATAATCTTTTAAAGGAATATCATGCGACAAAACCAAAAGCTTTATTTTCCAACCTTTTTCGGCAAGTGCGGGGAGAACGAGAGAAAGATGTCGTTCAGCGCCTCCCATTGTAAGATAGGGTGTAATGATGCGAAGAGATTTTTGAGCGTTCATAAAAATTTCTTTTCTATCGTTTCCAAGGACGGCTCAATAGAGCCACATATTTTGAGTATACTATTAATTAAAGAATAAATAACAAGATGTTTCTTTTGAGAAAGAGAAACGTACCCGTATCTCTTCTTTTTTATATGAGTTTAAAAAATTTTTAGCTCATGCTCTTGAATTTTTATAGTCTCTCAAATAGAGTCCATATATGAAGGTTTGTAGGAGCATTGACTCTTTATTTTTAATCCCGAGTAATAGAGCTCATGCTTTAGGGGGAGATAGAGGCCATCAGTACGCTATTTGGATTAATAATCATGGCGTATTTGCTTTGAGTGGTATGATGGGCATCCTGAAGACGTTGAAATTATTGATTACCATTAGGAAAATATAATGAAGAAAGATTTACCTCCTATCCATCCTGGAGAGATTTTATTAGAGGAATTTATGAATCCCCTTAATTTGTCTGCCAATCAACTTTCTAAAGCCTTAGGTGTTCCTACGAATAGAATTACTTCTATCATCAATGGGCAGCGTGGCATTACAGCTGATACTGCTTTACGGCTGCAGCGCTATTTTGGCCTTGAACCTCAGTTCTGGTTAAGTTTACAGAACTCTTATGATATAGAGATTGCAGAAGAAAAAATTAAAGATAGAATATCATCAATAATCTTTTCTCAGCCTAATATGATGATGTTAAGAAATGGTGCTTAGAGGTTGAGACAATTTATTCCTGTTTTTGTTAATGTGGACCCTTCCCTAAACGCGTGGTCTGTCTTGATACGTCAAAAGAAAAAATAGAGAAAAAAGAGAAGCGCGTTTGTTTCTAAAAATTTCGACATCATATCATGAAAGTGAGTGCAGTCATGGGGATCTGAGAGATCTCCTGTCCTGACGCAGCACGCATGACACGAACATCCCATCAAAAAATGAGAAGTTTCTTGAAATTTGAGAGATGTATTCTTATATCTTAGGGGAGAGTTTTATTTATATTTGCAAAAAATGCATTTTCTTAAAGGAATTATAAAATGAGGATGAGATTAATCGGAATGGCAGTTGCAGGAGCCCTTTTTAGTGGGTCCACTTTTGCGATGGAGGCTTTTGAGCAAGGAGATTTTGAGAGGATAAGAACTATCTGCCAGCAAAAAATTCAAGAATTTGATGGAAAACATTCAAAAATTGCTGAGAAATTTGATACGCTCTTATTATTGTGTCTCGATGAAAATAGTTTTTATGAAAGCCTTTCTAATGGTTCATATGCCTCAGCTCTTGAGGTTGTAAAACCCTATCTTCTGGGAGGAGCCGTATCTTCAGCCTCTGGTGATTATCAAGTAAGCGCGGACGCAGAGATGGCAAGGCAGCTTCATCTCAAGTTTAAAGGGGCTTCTGTAAAAGATACTGCCCAAAGAATTTCGGATGCGGAACTCGCCAGAAGATTGCAAGAGCAGTTTTATATTGAAGAAGGAGAGAAGAGAGAACGGTTGCCAGCAGCCTGTGCAGGTGCCGAAAGTGAGCCTGTAGGATTTTTTGCCAAAATTCAGGAAAATCCACGTTTTGAAGAAATGAGAAGGAGGATAGCTCCTATTTTCAGGCATATTGAAAGTCTTCCAGCGATGGGGGATGTTCATATGCTTGACGGCTATGTGAGCCGAAATATGAGTGGTGTCGTTGAGATCGGAGGAGCTCTGGAGATGGGGAAGCCTAATCTTTCTTTTGAAGATGTAAAGATTAATCTAAAACAATATTTTCAGGAAAATCCGATAAAAATGGCGTTAAATGGAGAGGCTATCTCCCTAGACACATTTTTAGGATATGTTGATTCAGTATTTCAATCGGATTTTAAAAGTCAGGGGCCTTTGTTTCAAGAGCTGGTGTCACGATCTTGGAGTTTTGCGATTGCGATGCGTGATGAAGAGCTTCGTCGTACAGGGAAATTTGAAGATAGATTTCTCATTGAAATTGCCTCTGGGATCGTTGAGAACTATGTGACGGGAGGAGGGTGCCTCGCGGGGCGCGTAAACCGATTTTTTGCAGCCTATGTTCGGATGATTCATTATGCTGTAAATGATTCAAAATAAAGTATTTATGATTCATAACAATTAGTTAATGGGGAAGGAGAGAAAATAATTCACCTCTCCCCTTGAAACCCTAAAGAAACATTCCTATCTCTTGTTAAGGACGATAAATCCATAATTGTTTTAGATTTTTGAAGATGGTAGAGCGGTGCTTTGGCTTTCTTGAGAAGAAATTTCTTTTCTTAAAGTAAAATTTGAGAATATTTTTCTTGAAAACCAATGCAGCTTGCAGTAGGGTGCCGGATACGTTTTGATAAGCGCCCGTAGCTCAACTGGATAGAGCACCTGACTACGGATCAGGAGGCTAGGAGTTCGAATCTCTTCGGGCGCACCATTTTAAGCCGATTTTCCTTGAAAAAAGGCCTTTTTTAAAATTATTTTTAAAAAAGTGAAAATAAAGCTTGAAAAGATCAAAAGAATTGATTAAGTTACGTTCTACCGGATGACCCGGCCTTTTAAAGGGTTTGGAATTGTCTGGAAAAAATAGTTCTTTGACATTGTAGAAAAGTAAGAGAAATCTATAATTAAATGTAAAAGTTTAATTATGTTAAAATGGGATGCATAGGCAGAAGCTATATCGATTAACTGTAGTTTACTGCGTATGTATTTAAGACAGCGTAAATAAATTATAGTTCGTCAAGATTTAAAGTTTTATACTTTAAGTGAACATGAGAGTTTGATCATGGCTCAGAACGAACGCTGGCGGCACGCCTAACACATGCAAGTCGAACGGAGCATAAACTTCGGTTTATGCTTAGTGGCAAACGGGTGAGTAACGCGTGGGAATCTGCCCATCAGTGGGGAACAACTTCGGGAAACTGAAGCTAATACCGCATACGTCCTTAGGGAGAAAGACTTCGGTCGCTGATGGAGGAGCCCGCGTTAGATTAGGTAGTTGGTAGGGTAATGGCCTACCAAGCCTACGATCTATAGCTGGTCTGAGAGGATGACCAGCCACACTGGGACTGAGACACGGCCCAGACTCCTACGGGAGGCAGCAGTGGGGAATATTGGACAATGGGGGAAACCCTGATCCAGCGATGCCGCGTGAGTGAAGAAGGCCTTCGGGTTGTAAAGCTCTTTCAGTGGGGAAGATAATGACGGTACCCACAGAAGAAGGACCGGCTAACTTCGTGCCAGCAGCCGCGGTAATACGAAGGGTCCTAGCGTTGTTCGGAATTACTGGGCGTAAAGGGCGCGTAGGCGGCCTATTAAGTCAGGTGTGAAAGCCCCGAGCTTAACTTGGGAACTGCACTTGATACTGGTAGGCTAGAGATCGGAAGAGGTGAGTGGAATTCCTAGTGTAGAGGTGAAATTCGTAGATATTAGGAAGAACACCAGTGGCGAAGGCGGCTCACTGGTCCGATACTGACGCTAAGGCGCGAAAGCGTGGGGAGCAAACAGGATTAGATACCCTGGTAGTCCACGCCCTAAACGATGAGTGCTAGATGTTGGGGGGTAACCCTCGGTGTCGTAGCTAACGCGTTAAGCACTCCGCCTGAGGAGTACGGTCGCAAGATTAAAACTCAAATGAATTGACGGGGACCCGCACAAGCGGTGGAGCATGTGGTTTAATTCGAAGCAACGCGCAGAACCTTACCAGACCTTGACATGGGTACTATGAGCTTGGGAATCCGAGCTCTTCACTTCGGGTGGGTACCACACAGGTGCTGCATGGCTGTCGTCAGCTCGTGTCGTGAGATGTTGGGTTAAGTCCCGCAACGAGCGCAACCCTCGTCTTTAGTTGCTAACGGTTCGGCCGAGCTCTCTAAAGAAACTGCCGGTGATAAGCCGGAGGAAGGTGGGGATGACGTCAAGTCCTCATGGCCCTTATGGTCTGGGCTACACACGTGCTACAATGGTGGTGACAACGGGAAGCGATAGGGCAACCTGGAGCAAATCCCTTAAAAGCCATCTCAGTTCAGATTGCACTCTGCAATTCGAGTGCATGAAGTCGGAATCGCTAGTAATCGCGGATCAGCATGCCGCGGTGAATACGTTCTCGGGTCTTGTACACACCGCCCGTCACACGATGGGAGTTGGTTTTACCTTAAGCTGATGAGCTAACCGCAAGGAGGCAGTCAACCACGGTAAGATCAGCGACTGGCGTGAAGTCGTAACAAGGTAGCTGTAGGGGAACCTGCGGCTGGATCACCTCCTTTCTAAGGATGTGGACTTCGAAATTCTCACGAGTTTCCAGTACACATTACAAAATCCCTCTTATGAGGGTTAGCTTCTGCCTATGGATCCCTTTTTATCTCTTATATGTTCTAAAGAATTTAGCACGATGAACCGAAAGGTTCTCGTGTTCTTTAGTTCAAAAGAGTTTGCGGGGGCGTAGCTCAGCTGGGAGAGCACCTGCTTTGCAAGCAGGGGGTCATCGGTTCGATCCCGTTCGCCTCCACCAATTTTGCAAGAGTTAAGAAAAAATGCCTTTATCTGGATCCACAGCGGGCTAGTAGCTCAGTTGGTTAGAGCACACGCTTGATAAGCGTGGGGTCGGAGGTTCAAGTCCTCCCTGGCCCACCAAGCCTTCAAAAAATCTTACTTTATACACTGTATTTAAATCACCCACATGCTTATAAAATGCCCGTTTTCAGGCATTTTTTTATGAGTTTTTTTTACATTTAAATGTACGCTTTTTTTAGAATGTATAAATTCATAGGGTATGAGGCTAAACATCGGCCTTCGATAAATTGAATTATTCTAAGGAGGGACTTGAGTCAAGGTTGGCAAGCCCTCAATACACTTGGGGAACCAGCCATTACCAACAACTTCTTCTTTACTGCCAGTTCAGATCATGTTGATGTTAAATTTAAAACCCAAGTTTTACGGGATATTCTATCAGATGGTGCCTTGAAACTCTTCATTCTCTCGTGCTATTTTTTGACGAAGCTTTTTAAGCCAATAGCTGTTGAAAAAAAGACGATCTATTTTCCGCATAAGCGTATACCCATAATAAGGGACCAAAGATTCATAAATAAAAAGTTCATCTGCACAGGGTTTTCTGTGTTTCCATGCGAGATGATTTTTCATGAGAAGCGCGTCATAAGGCATAAGATGTATTCCAGATGGATCCTTGCTATACAAAACAGATAAAATGGCTTGATCGTGACAATGCCCTGAGGCGTTTGGAAGAGGCTTATATTTACTCGGAAGATCTGTTAAAAGTTGTGGGTCTTGAGCATACGTGAGCCAGGATTGAACAAATGCACGTGCGGCTGGCGTGTTTCTAAAAATCATAAAGCCAGCCCAGAGAACTGGACCATTATGGCATTCTGTTGTGTCACAGTTGAGGGCCACAAAAATATCACGTTTAACTTTTTTTGCAGCACATCCCCAAATCTCTTTATTTTCATAAACGCTCAGGAGAATAGAATGGTGCTCGGCAAGCTCAATCAAAGGTGCCAGGGATGCTTTGATAAGATTTCCTGTGTCTGAGTAGATGACAATAGCGTTTTCTGGGACGTTTTTAAGGGTCTTTAAAATGATCCAAGGTTTCCAAAGCCAATATCCAGCGCCTTTAGGTTGATCTAAGATTTTTTTATTTTCTTCAACGAATTGTGGATCGAGCAGAGATCTGCGATAATTTAAATTAAAATCAACGCCGCGTCCCATGCTTGATTGCGCGAGGGCGTATTGATTTTGAAAAAACACCTCAGGACCATCAGCATAAGAAATGAGGTAAACAGGGTTTCTAGGCCTAAAAGATGATGCCTGAAAGTCAGGGGTTGAGTCCTTTTCAAGAGGTCTCGTTGAGAGATCGGTTAAGAATAAGAGACGCTGCGTTTTATAATAACTAAAGCCAAAAATGCTACTTACGACAAATAGAAAACAAAAAATAATTTTATATTTCATGGTTTTAAAGGGTTCCTTTAACAGAAAAATTGCCTATAAATATTGCCTATAAATGATGTCTTTTACCAAGGTAAAGAGGGGAGATTTAGGTTTATGAAATTTCCCAAACGAAGGGTTTGATTTTGAAGGGTCAGTGGAAGGGTGATTTCGCCGGATGTTCCCGAAAGAAATCCAAGAGACAGTTCTAAAAATAAACGGTCTTGTTTCGAATAGGCTTGATTTTGAGACAATTGCTTTAGAAATTCTGGGATCCCCTTGACTGTAGAGGTAAAAGATCCCTCAGGGTTGAGGGTCTCATCTAAAGCAAGTGTGCCTTGAAAACTTATGGTTAAGGCTCCCCATGACATCTTTGCCTGCTGGATATCCAAAGCCCCTCCCTGATCTCTCCAATGGGTTAATAGGGTTTTAAGGGATTCTTTTGGGAAATCTGTAAAATCAACTTTTTCCATGAGAAATGAAGAAAAAGACATGTTTTCAACGTCTGGCTCTTCATTTTGAGAAGGTTGATTTAGAGAAAGTTTTTTTAAAGAGCACGTAATGTTCAATCCTGGGGTTTCATAAGATCCTTCATCATTTTTTACAACCAGCGTGTGTGGCGTTATTGAAATGTAAAGATCTTCAAGATGAGCGAGAGAGGTTTTTGGGGTTTGAATATTTATAAAATCAGACGTTCCCATGGCGTAAAAATCATCTTGGGACAGGTTAATTTCAAAAGATGAGGGCCCGAGAATAATATCCTGAGACTCTTTCGAAAGGTGTCCGGTGAGGGACGGAAGTTGCCCCTTAATTTTTTTTGGGGAAAAAGGGGAAAAAGAGAGAAGAAGAGTATCTATTTTTAAGGAGAAGGGCTCATTGTTTGAAATCAAAATATTGTCAAAGACAAAATTTGTTACTTTTAGCGTAATCGTCGGAAAAAATTGATCAATTTTAAGCGCTTCATACTGAATTTTATGCCCCTGTTCTTTAAGAGACTGGACTTTCTGTTCGATGGATTTTTTTGCTTGAAAAACAGTAAAGGTCCAAAAACCTCCAAAAAGAAGACTTAAAATACCAAGACATAGTCCTAAAAAACGTATTTTTTTAATGAAAACTGGGTTCATTTAAGAGTTCCTTACTTTTTTCTTCTATTTGTGTTTCAAGGAGCGTTAAAAATACTTTAGGATCAAGACCAGGAGAAATCGGGGGTAGAAATTCAATAATAACACACCCTGGTTTTTTTAGAAAAGATCTTCTTCCCCAAAATACGCCACTGTTCAAGGCAACGGGTGTTACGTTTGTATTTAAGGCTTGATAGAAAAGAGAAATGCCAGTTTTATAGGGAACTTTCTCACCAGGAGCTGTTCTGGTGCCCTCTGGAAAGAGAATAATGTTTGTCCCTGAGTTTAAGGTTTGAAGTGCCGTAAGACAGAGTTTTTTAAAAGGTAATTTTCGGTTGTTACGGTTAAGAGGGATCATGCCTCCTTTTCTAAAATACCATCCAATGACGGGGATATTAAGAAGTTCTTTCTTTAAGAAATAAACAGGATTTTTTAAAATTTTATGAAAGACAAATGTTTCAAAGGTTGACTGATGCTTGGAGGCAATCAAGCAGGGGGTTTGAGGGACGACTCCCCGCACTTCAAATGTGAGATGTGTAATGTGTTTAAGAAGAAAAAAAATAAGAGACACCCAAATTTTTGGAATCCACATCATGTGTCTCATGGGAAGGACTAGAAATGGAAGAAAGATGATGCTCATGAAGAGTGTTATAAAAAATGCACAAACATTAAAAATCAAAGAACGGAGATAGAGCATAGAAGTTTGATAAAATGTCATGGTTCAGCTTACAAAGTTATGGGTGAGGACGCAGAAAATTAGAGAATAGAGTTAAGTACGTATCTTGTAAAGGGTTCCTATTACAGATATAGATGATGTGTCTTTACTCTCATGATATCTCTTTAAAATCAAGGGTTTTTTACCAGTGTCCCAAGATTATTTCTTTTTAAGAAAAGGGGTTGTCACCTCATAAAAAATTCGAAAAAGGGCGATATTGAATTTAACATACTCTGAAAAAGAAAGTTTTAGAGCTGATTTTGTTGTCCACCACTGGATTTTATGAAAGGGAGATGAAAATACCGGATGCGGAATCAAAGTAATATTGGGTAATGTTCTTTTAAATTCCAATAGGCTGCGGGGCAAGTGGTAAACGGATGTAACAAGACGTATGGACTTTAAAGGAGGAAGGCCCTTTGAGGCATTCAGCATATTTTGATGATTTACCCACAGGGCCACCTCTTGCGCATTTCCCTGCGTGTTTTTTGCGAGATGCCCAAGCTGCATTTTAGAGGGGTCTTTTGGAGTTGTGAGAGAGGGGTCTGATTTTTTAGTGGCTTCTAATATGATCTCTGGACTTGTGACATTTTTTTTAACGCCTGAAATGAAAAGGTGGGTGGCGGCATCTTCATTTAACAGAGAAAGACCTGTTATAATGCGACCTTTTCCGCCTGTTAAAACCACAAGGACATCTGTTTTTGCATAAGGAGAAACAGGCTCCTTTAAAAAAGAGAGATACCCCAAAAAAGACAAAAACCCTAAAAACCAAAGAATAATAAGGGATAAAATACTCCATAAAAGAAAATAAAAGAACTGTCCACAAGAGGAGAGAACTCTGAAGGGTTTCTTTAAAGGGGGAGGGTTTTTAATTAAAAAAGTCATGATGGAAAAATACTCTTAACTTAAGTGTCGAGATAGGGGAAGTGAAGAGAGATTATTTTTTTCTTTAAAGTTATATTAGGTCAATTTCCCTAAGGTTTATAGAGATCTTTAAAATTTTAACTTTAATTCTCCCGAGTGTGAGAAAAATTCTTTCCTGATGTGGTGGGTGAGAGTGTCCTCTCTATTTTTTTGTGTGTGAGACGGAATCTCTTCATCTGTGAAATATAATCCATTCAGATTTGTTTGGAAAGGGTCCATTTTTGATTGGAAGTGCAAAGTGATATATTCTAACTGGGCAAGGTAGAAATGTCGGCTTGAAGAAGAAAATCTGATAATTATTATTTTGAATGAAAAAAGAATGGAATTTGGGGGGATTTTAAAGTAGATTGAAAGAAGTTTCTAAAATGAAAGACTGTAAAAAATAAGAAAAATTTAAGCTTGATGAAGGGAAGCTTCTTTTTAAATATCAAATAACAGTGTGTTTAGAAAAAAAACAGAACTTTTTAAGAAACTTTCTAATAACTTTTTGAAAATAAAATAAAAAATGAGTAGATGAATGTTTGTTCGGGTTTTAGTACTTCTTGGGAGTGTTATTTTTGGTTTTTCAGCTGGGAACTGTGTAAAAGATTCTCTCCCTCCTCTTAAAGTGAAAAATATCGTAACGGATTCTTTTTTACCTGCCACGGAGGTCATGCATTTTACAAAAAATGTTATACCAGATGAAATTCGTCAGAAGGTATTAACTGTTGCTATCTATGAAGAGGTTCCTTTTGTTTTTCGGTCCGAGGTCACGAATCTTTTTACAGGGATAAGCATTGATGTATGGGAGGCTATTGCACGCGAGGATGGTCTTTCTTTCAAATATATGCTTGTTACGAAAGAAGAAGGGATGAAGGGTATTTCTGAGGGAAAGTTTGATGTTCTTTTGGGGGCTATTCCCGATTTTGTTCAAGATGATAGTGCGCGATTTGATTATACGCTTCCTTTTTATTCTGCAGGGCTTGGGGTAGCTGTTTCAAAAGAGAGTTTTTTTAAAATAATTTTAGGTTATTTTGTCTCATGGGACTTTTTGAAAGTGGTCATCGGCTTTACATTATTTATTGTGTTACAGACGTTAACGCTTTGGTTTTTTGAACATAAGGTAAATCCACATTATAAGGATAGTTTTTGGAAAGGAATTGGAAATGGTTTATGGTGGTCTGCTGGTATAGCCGTTTTAAACGAAGCAGGAGATGTAAGTACAAAGTCTTTATGGGGAAGATGCATTGCTGTTTTTTGGATGTTGTTGGCGTTGGTAATGGTTAATATTTTTACAGCGTCAATTGTTTCCGAATTGACGATTGGAAAATTATCGACAAATATTCAAAGCGTAGAAGATCTTCGTAAATTAAATGTTCTTTGTCTTAATCAGATCTCTTCCAAAGAATTCCTAAGGAGTCATTTTATTAAGTATAAAAGCGTTAATTCTTTAGAGGAGGGATTTGATGTTTTACAAAAGACGCCAGGAAACGCGCTCATCTATTCTGAGCCTATGTTGAAGTATATTTTAAATACAAAGTCTCTGCCGGGTATTCAATTTATTCATGCTGGTATTGTCAGTCAGTATTACAGCATTAAAGTTCCGCGAGAGAGCACGCTTTTATACTCTCTCAATCAAGCCATTTTGAAGCTCTTGAATGGGCAAGAAATTAAATATATTTTGTCTAAATATTTTGGCAACGTCACGGATATGCGTCTCTAGGAAAGGATCCTCGTGCTCTTGCTGGTGTCTTAAAAATATTGTAGGATGCTGGAGATCATTCAAGAATGTGAGTGTTTCTATCGGTTTTTAATGAAGAAAAATGATAAAGGATTTTTGATGCTTAGGCGTATTTTATTAATTTTAATGATCCTCGTTCTTAATATTTCGGGTATATGTTCTGCAAAAGATCCTTCTGAGGTTCATGAAAAGATACAGCATTTTGCAAAAGGGGCTCTCCCCAGTGAAGTGACTCACAAAATTCTAAAAGTTGCTGTTTGCGAGATGGCTCCTTTTGCTTTCTTGAAGAACGGAGGTGAGTCTTATCAGGGGATAAGCATTGATGTATGGGAATTTATTGCACGAAAAAATGGAATTTCTTTTAAGTATTTCCCTGTTACCAAAGAAGAGGGAATCAAAGGTATTTCTGAAAGGAAGTATGACATTTTGTTGGGAGGAATCCCAGATTTTGTTCAAGAGAAAGGGCATGAATTTGAATATACGGTGCCCTTTTATGTTTCTGGACTTGGCGTTGCTGCTTTAAAAAGTGATCCCATTAAAGTTGTTATGGATTATTTTATTTCTTGGAATTTTTTTAAAGTCATTCTTATTCTTCTTATCTTTATTATAGTCCAAACTTTCACGCTCTGGATTTTCGAGAGAAAAATAAATCCACATTATAAAGGAGGTTTTTGGACAGGGATTGGGAACGGTTTATGGTGGTCGGCAGGAATCGCTGCTTTAAATGAGGCAGGAGATGTCAGTACAAAATCTATGTGGGGAAGAGTCATTGCCGTTTTTTGGATGTTTGTGGCGCTTATACTGGTTAATATTTTTACAGGTTCAATTGCCTCAAAATTGACCGTGGGTGAATTATCAGCCCATATTCAAGAATTATCAGCTCTTCGGCATTTGAAAGTTGTTTGTCTTGATGGAACGGAATCCAAGCGGTTTTTGGACGAACACTTTATTTCTTGTAAGGTTGTCCCTTCCCTAAAAGAAGGGTTAAGTTCTTTAAATCATAATGACGCTCAAGCCCTGGTTTATAATGAACCAGCCTTAAAATATGAGATGAATAATCATCCGAATCCGAATATTAAATTTATTCCGGCGGGAATCGTTAATCAATATTATAGTTTTATGGTTCCACGTGGCAGTGATATTTTATATTTTCTAAACCAAGAGATTTTAATGCTTTTAAATATGCAAGAGGTCCGGAGTATTTTACTCAAGTATTTTGGAAGTGGTCAGGATATGCGGAGCGAATAGTAGAATTTTTAAAAATGAAAGGAATGAGTTTAAGAAGATGACATCATATGAAGAAGAGATACAAGAGCACCGCCTAGAAACTTTTCAGACAAGGCGCCCGACGGTTTTTGAATTGGAAGAAATTCTTTTTGAAATTATCCCAGTTCTTGACCACGGATTTATTCGTCTTATCGATTATATGGGGAACGATAGTGCTATTGTGCAGGCAGCGCGTGTTTCATATGGCCGTGGCACGAAAAAAGTGAGCGAAGACCGGGGATTGATTAATTATCTCATTCGTCATCGGCACTCAACGCCTTTTGAGATGTGTGAAATCAAGTTTCATGTTAAAATGCCAATTTTCATTGCTCGGCATTGGCTGCGGCATCGGACAGCAAGCGTGAATGAGTATTCCGCACGGTATTCAATTTTAGATCGAGAATTTTACATCCCTGATCCTCTGCAACTTGCAAGCCAGTCTCTTCAAAATAAACAAGGGCGCGAAGACGTTTTAGAGGGGGAAGAAGCGGCACGTGTTCTCCAGATTCTTAAAGAAGATTCAGCGCGTTGTTATGATCATTATGAAGAGATGCTCAATGAACGTGACGATGGAACGCCACTTGATCCCAATCGTCACGGACTGTCTCGAGAGTTGGCTCGGATGAATCTCCCGGTTAATTGCTATACACAATTTTATTGGAAAATTGATCTTCATAATTTTATGCACTTTTTAAGTTTAAGGGGAGACCAGCATGCTCAGTATGAAATTCGTGTGTATGCTCAAAAAATGATTGAAATTTTAAAACGATGGGTTCCGTTTACGTTTGATGCCTTTATGAAGTATCGCCTTGAAGGCGTTCCTCTCTCAAGAGATGCTTTAAAAGTTCTTAAAAAAATTCTTAAGGGGGAAAAAATTACTCAAGAAACGAGTGGGCTTTCCAAAGGCGAGTGGCGCGAGCTTGAAAGCATGATGGAAGTAACACTTGAGAGAGAAAGTTAAGAATGGAATAGGGTTTTAAGTATGCTATAATCCATAAGATTTCTCTCAAAAAATAGAAAAAAGGAGATTTTGATTGTGTTGGGGCGTTTTCTAATCGTTTTGAGTGTGGTTGTCCTTAATGGTTTGTTCAATGTTCCTGTAAAGTCTCATGAAGACCAGTCTGGGATTCTCTCTGAGCAGGTTGAGCGTCTTGAGGACGTTAAGGAATATTTGCCCGAGGATCTTCTTAATAAAACTCTAAAAGTGGGTGTTTATGAGGAAGCCCCATTTGTTTTTCGCGATGAAAAGATGGGATCTTACCAAGGAATCAGCATTGATCTTTGGGAAGTGATTGCTCATAAAAATGGGCTTTCTTTCAAATATTTTCCTGTAACACAAGAAGAAGGGATTAAAAGGGTATCGACAGGGGAATATGATTTGCTTCTCGGCAGAATCCCTGATTTTCCACGAAAGCCAGGCATGAAATTTGAGTATTCGATCCCTTTTTATGTCTCTGGAATTGGGATTGCTTATGTCGCGAAAAGTAGCTTTGAAATTATTTTTAATGTCATCGGATCATGGGGTTTTTTCGTCTTCGTCCTCATTTTGCTCGCATGTCTTTTTCTTCAAGCAATTATATTTTGGATGCTAGAGCGCAAAAAAAATCCAGAATATAAAAGAGGTTTTTGGAGTGGTATTGGACTCGGTTTATGGTGGTCGACGGGTGTCGTAACGTCAGAAAACGTCGTTGATGGCGAAACAAAAACGCTCAAGGGACGAATTGTTGCTGGTTTTTGTCTGGTCGCTTCATTGATTGTAATGAATATTTTAATTGCATCGATCATCTCAGAGTTGACAATGGGAAAACTTTCCTCAAAAATTCAAGAAATTTCTGATTTAAAGCGATTAGAAGGCGTTCTTTGTGTTCAAAACACATTTGGACAACAGCTTTTAAGCAAACGTTATATTCCGCATCGGGTTGTTGGAACTTTAAAAGATGGTCTCGCCTCCTTAAAAAATGGTAAGGCTCAAGCCCTTCTCTTTTCAGAACCTATTTTAAAATATGCTCTCCATCAGGACCCCATCCCAAATATTAAATTCATGTCATCTGCCTTTGGGGTGCGGTATTATAGCATGATCGTGCAAGAGGAAAGTCCTTTTCTGCGTGTTATAAATCGAGATATTTTAGATCTAATGAATGCAGAAGGAATTAGTGCGATTTTAAGAAAATATCTGGGAAATGAGACTTCTATCTTAAATAATTAAGGGGTTATTTTTCAAAAAATCTGGATGTAAAAAAGAAGAGAAGTTTTAAATTGGGATAAAAATAACAGTTTAAAGAATCTTAACCCTTGAGTAATATTTTAATTGGATTACACTTGATAAATTCTTTCTGAAACAAAAATAACAAAGGAGAGTTTGAATGGGGATGACGCGGGTTTTGGTTCTTTTGAGTTTTGGTGTCTTGGGTATTTTATATAGTGACTTTGCAAAATCTCAGGATGTCCCTCCTGTGCTTCTGAGTGAGCAGGTTGAGGAATTGGACACTCTTAATGAAAAGGTTCCTGAGTCTCTTCTTAATAAAGTTATAAACGTCGGGGTCTATGAGGAAGCGCCTTTTGCTTTTCGGGACGAAAAGACGGGAGCATACCAAGGAATTAGCATTGATCTATGGGAGGTGATCGCTCATAAAAATGGACTTTCTTTCAAGTATTCTCCCGTAACACAAGACGTCGGCATCAAGGGAGTATCGACGGGAAAATATGATCTTTTACTCGGAAGAATTCCTGATTTTCCCCGAAAACCAGGGATGAATTTTCAATATAGCATTCCTGTTTATGTTGCTGGAATTGGGGTTGCTTATTTAAAAGAAGGAAATTTTGGCATTCTTTTTAACTATCTAGTCTCTTGGGATTTTTTAATGATAACAATGGCTCTTCTTGGATGCCTTTTTCTCCAAGCTACAACATTTTGGGTTTTTGAACATAAAAGAAATCCACTTTATCACAAAGGTTTTTGGAAAGGGTTAGGACATGGTCTCTGGTGGTCTACGGGGATTGTAACGTCAGCAAATATAGATGAAGGTGAAACCAAAACATTTTGGGGAAGAATCGTCGCTGCGATTTGTATGTTTGTTTCTTTGCTTGCGATGAATATTTTGATTGCCTCTATTGCATCGGAACTGACGGTGGGAAAAATGTCGTCACAAATCCAAGAAATAAGTGATTTAAAGCGTTTGGGAAGTATTTTTTGTGTGCGGGGCACATTTGGTCAAAATCTACTCAAAAATAGGTCTCTCTCGCATAAGGTCGTTGACACTTTTGAGGAGGGACTCACAGCTCTCGAGGACGGAAAAGCCAAAGCGCTCTTGTACTACGAACCCGATTTGAGATACTTCTTAAACACACATGCTCTTCCAGATATTAAATTTTTATCTGCAGGGTTTGGCGTTCGTTATTATAGTTTTATCGTTCAAGAACCAAGTGATTTAGTGCGTATTATAAATAGGGATATTCTCGATCTTATGAATGAAGAAAAAGTGGTCACCATTGTCGAGAAGTATTTGGGGAAACGAGATATTTAGAAAAATAGAGGGCTAGGTTTGAATTTGAACAAAAAAATTTCAAGAGAGAGAGTTATTTTCGAAAGATTAAAAGAAGAAAAGTCCTTAATAATGAAGATTTTTACGCCCTTTTTCGAGAAACTCCTGATCAAAAGTACGATCTTAGATTTAAAGAGTTCTCTAAATAATATTTTTAGACAAGAATTTTTCTTGAATTAAAGAAAAACCCTGTATATAAAGAACAGACCTTTTTGACACAGTGAAGACCTTCTTAAAAAAGAAGGTTGTCTCTCTGTCTTAAGGGGATTTTAACTCCTTGCCGGATAATCCGGCTAGGTCCTAGAGAAATTTCTAGGAAGAGCAAGCCATGAGGAGAGTTATATGCCATTATACGAATGTGTTTTTCTTGCACGTCAAGATCTTACCCAATCTCAAAGTGAGGGATTGGCTCAAAAGTTTTCAGAGCTTCTTCAGAACAACGGTGGAAAAGTAACCAAAGTTGAACACTGGGGGCTTCGTCAACTTGCTTATCGTATCAAAAAAAATAGAAAAGGCTATTATCATCTGATGAACATTGAAGCAACTCCTGAAGTGGTTGCAGAAATGGAAAGAAATATGAGATTAGATGAGGATATGTTGAGATTTTTAACGGTGCGTGTTGATAAATTTGAAGAGGGACCATCAGTTCAGATGCGATATCGTCCTGAAAAGGAAGAAGGGTCTTCATCTGGTTCAAATTATCGTCCCCAAGATGGATATCGCGCACGTCCAAGTGAATCTCTTCTTGATGACAGCATTGTTGAGGAAATCGTCCTTGACGACCTCCCATCAGAAGATTTTGTTTCTGAATAAAGTCTTCGAGACATATTTTATAAAGATGAAAGGAATAGTATTTTATGACAACTTATTCTGATAGAGGCGCTGATAGAGGCGCTGATAGAGGTCAGCGGTCTTATGGGCGTCCGGGCCCGGCAATAGAGGGTATTCCAGAGGAATTTACCGTTGCACGTGCCGGTGTAAAGAGGCCCTTTTTTCGCAGAAGGAAGACCTGTCCATTCTCAGGAGGCAATGCGCTTCCAATTGATTATAAAGATGTTCGGATGCTTCAGAAGTTTGTTTCTGAGCGCGGTAAAATTATCCCTAGCCGCATAACCGCTGTTTCTCAGAAGAAACAACGTGAGCTTGCAATTGCGATTAAGAGATCGCGATTTCTAGCACTTATGCCTTATGTTGTTCAGTAATAAAGAGTTTAAAGAGCGCTTTTCTCTTTATTCTAAGGATGCAGGAATTTTTAATGGGCACGCAACCCAATATACCCTCTTATATCGAGGCTTTTCTTTTTTCATCGTGGAAGGGAAGGGCTGTTCTTGCTGTCGGAGCGGGGCTTTTAAGTTGTTTCTTGTCGTTGAGTCCACTTCTGCATCCTCTTCTTGGGCTTATTTTTTCCAGCATGGCGCTTCTTCCTGTTTTTTTAAGTGGGTTTACGCTCGGTGTCGGAGGAGTGATGATTTCGGCCGTCACCATTTGTTTTATTGATGGACTTCGTGGAAATATTTTTATTCCTCTCATAACGATGAGCTTTATTGTTGCAGCGGTTCGTCAGAGTCTCTTGGTGCGTAAGGTGAAAGGGACTGTCTTTTTTTATCCAGAAGGAAGATTTGTTGTTTTTCTCTTAATAATGGGGCTTGTTTTTTTAGGGGGACTGGTCATGGGCATAAAGATTTTTTTTCTAAAAAGTCTTTCTGTTTCTCACCAAGTTGATTTAATGTCTTTTGAAGAACTTATCTTTTTTTATGTTCAAGAGTTCCTAAAAAATGCATCTCTGCAATCCCAGCTGAGTAAAGAAGGCATCTCATTTATTGTGAATTATGGGCTTTCTTTTCTTTTGATTTCTTGGATTTTGACTCTATTTATCAATGCTATGATTGCTTTATCGCTTTTAAAAAGGACAAACTTTGGATTGAGGCCCCCCTTTCAGATGGGAAACATGATGCTTCCTGTCTGGTATCCTTTTTTATTGGTGGGCTCTGTTGGAATGATTTTTATGGGCGGAGATATATCCTATCTGGGTAAAAATGCGTCTCTTCTCGTGATTATGGGGTTTGTTTTTCAAGGATGTTCTCTTGCTCATTTGGTCATTCAGAAATGGTTTAAAAAGCAAGTCGTACATCAAAGAATTGCGTTCGGTTTTTTTTATGGCAGCATGATAATCATGCTACCTTGGTTTTTAGGAGTTGCAGGACTTGGAATTTTAGATCATTTTATGAACTTAAAAGAGAGAGTCTTAACGTAATTTCTTTTTGAGCAAGCCATTTAAAAATCGAGAAATTATATCGTTTAACATAAGGAGTGAATGAAAAATGAAGGTTATTCTTTTAGAACGTGTTCCAAGTTTGGGACAAATTGGATCAGTTGTTGAGGTTAAGCCAGGATATGCGCGTAACTTTTTGTTGCCCAAGAAGAAGGCTCTTCGGGTAACGCCTGAGAATATGGCTATTTTTGAAAAACAAAAAGGGCAGCTTGAAGCAGTTAACCTGACCAAAAAATCAGAGGCTGAAGACGCTGCTCTAAAAATTCAAGGACTGTCCATTACCCTGATTCGTCAAGCGGGGGATAGCGGGCATCTCTATGGTTCCGTGACGCCACGTGACATTAGCGTGATTTTAATGAAAAAGGGAATTGAGATAAAAAAATCTCAGATTGTTTTGAAGGCACCAATCAAGGAAATTGGAATTTCTGAATGTGACCTTATTTTACATCCTGAAGTTGTTGTTCCGTTGACACTTGTTGTGGCACAGTCAGAGGAAGAGGCTCAGGCTAAAATGTCAGAGCAGAAATTATCAAAGATTTAGTTGGTTAGTTTAGGATAAATGATGAAGCCACGTGCTCTTATTTTTGATTGCGATCCAGGGACGGATGATGCTGTTGCCTTGTTAATGGCTTTTGCACATCCGGAACGCTTAAACATTTTAGGAGTGACGACGGTGGGAGGTAATGTTCCCCTGAAGTATACCTCCCTCAATGGGCTTAAGATTGCGGAACTTGCGGGGCGCGAAGATATTCCGGTATTTGCCGGATGTGATCGACCTTTAGTAAAACATGAATATTTAAGTGTCGAACAAATTCATGGTAAAACGGGCCTCGCGGGGGTTAGTTTCCCAGAGCCAAAAAGGGCTTTAGAATCTGAGCATGCTGTTGATTTTATCATTCGAACGCTCTTGCAGAGCTCTGAAAAAATTACCTTAGCTGTGACTGGCCCTCAGACAAACATTGCAATGGCTCTTGTGAAAGAACCTAAAATTGTTTCAAAAATTGATGAGATTATTTTTATGGGAGGATCGATTACAGAGGGGAACATAACGCCTGCAGCGGAATTTAACTTCTTTATGGATCCTCATGCTGCCCATGTCGTTTTATCAAGCAAAATTAAATTGACGATGATGGGCTTGGATGTAACGCATCAGCTGGTCACAACACCAGCACGTCTAAAAGCGATTCAGAGCATTGGGAACAAGCAATCACAAGCTGTTTTTGATATCCTCTCATTCTCGGGAGCCTATGATATGAACCGTTATGAAATAGAAGGTGGCCATATTCATGATGCGACTGTGACGGCGTATCTCTTAAAGCCGGAATTGTTCCAAGGCCGAGAATGTCCTGTTGACGTTGAGATTTCAGGTCAGATGACGATGGGACGAACGTTGGTTGATTGGTATAACTCAAACAATAATGAGACAAATGTTAAAGTGATCCGTAGTGTGGATATTGAAGGATTTTATGACCTTTTGCTCGAATGTTTAAAGAAATACTCTTAAGTATAAAAGATTTGGGTTTGATTACCCTTAGACAAAAAAACTCTTAACATGGATTTTCATTACGATATTTGATGTAGCAAAATCCTCCCTTTTTTCTAAAAACTGACAGCAACTTTATAAAAACCTATTGAAAATCAATGGGTT
>NCGZ01000018.1 GCA_002257235.1 Alphaproteobacteria bacterium 16-39-46 | reverse complement strand
CGATTTTCAACAAAAAATCACTATTTTTTTATTCGAGGGGGGGGAATCGCTATCCACTACAGACTCATTACCCGGCGATATGGAGAGGATACAAAAAAACTTTTGAAGAATTTAGTAAAAAGAAGAAAAGAAGTAACGCGACGAATCAAAAATTCTTGAAACCTTTAGATCCACTCCCTAACCTTGTAAAGCCAATTCCTAAAGTTATTACCTCAGAAGAAAGAATTTCTCTTCCCATATTTCGAAAAGCGACGGGGGTAAGTTTTATAGGCTTAATCGTAATGTTTTCTTGTTTTACTCAATTAGTTGACGCAGAAACGTGTCCAATAACATTGAGTGGAACTGCTTTATGTGAGCTCAATCCATCCTCTTCTTCGACCTCTTACTGTTCTTATGTTTGCGGGGCGGGAGAAAGTTTCATGACGACGCCTTCTTTGGGAAATCACCCCTTATTTCATGTCGATGATATAGATGGAAAATTAGTGAGCTCTTGCACAAAAGATCTTCAAACTAAGTATAGGGAGAGTCGAGAAGACATTCGTTATTATCGGGGGCACGTGGAAGAAATTGGAGGTCGTTTTAAAGACGCGAAAGGCGCCCTTGAAGAAGCACAAAAAAACTTTGAGGTTGCACAACATAGGCTAAGAGCCGCAGAAAGAGAGTTTTCGAGTTATAAAAATGATTTTGAGCGGATACAAACGCTGCTCGAAAAAACAGAAAAAAAAGCCACTTCTGTTAAAGAGGAATTTAGTCGTTTTCTCCTTCCACATGACAAATGTCCTGATCCTGCCGGGAAAGAAAAGAGTTTGCCTCTTCCAGGGAGTGCCTCCTTGTCGTGCAAAGATACGAGATTATCTGAATTTTCAGGAGAATGCTCTTATCTTACATATTGTTTTAAATTAGACGGAGGAAAACAACTTAATCGTATCTCAGTTTATCAAGGATCTCCTGATTGCAGAGTCGATGGGACAACAACGCAACATCAAGAAAACTGTAATGGGGTTCTTGTTCCCCGCCGTTCAGGAGAAAGCGATACGCAATGTAAGAACCCTGAAGACGCGAAGTCACATGCAAAGAGATATGAAGATAGGAAAGAGTTATAAGTAAAAAGTTGAGAGAAAAATAAAAAATTGAATTTATGCGGGATCTTTTTCTCTGAAGAGATGCAAACGTTATTACGGGAAATAAGCTTGATTGGGTTTTTGTCATAGAGTTAGGTTATTTGCAGGGACAAGACACTCACATGGCTTAGATTGAAGACAATAGGCATAATCTCGGCTTCCTCAAGCAGTTATGTTTATTCTTGGGAACCGTGCATCTTAAAAGAAGATGAACACAACTCTATTAATTTTTCTTGACCTGTCTTGTTTTTACACAAAGATTCGAAAAACACTTGACAGAAGGGGGTTGGACAGGATACGCAATATCAGTCTTTTATAAGATTTTTCCTTAAAGTTTTTAAGGGGGTGTAGCTCAGTTGGTTAGAGCGCCGGCCTGTCACGCCGGAGGCCGCGGGTTCAAGTCCCGTCACTCCCGCCACTCTTTCACCTTAGTAATTCTCCAAAATCAAGAATATTTTCAAAATATTTTTTTCAATCCAAGTTGGAACAGACCCACACAAAAATAGAATTAAGTCTGGGTTTTTCTTAAGCTCTAAATCCCATCCATGAAATTTCGTCAAATAAAATAATAACACGTCCTTGGCGTGTTTGATTTGCAAGAAGTAAGAAAAGATCCATCCAATCTTTTGAATAGACTCCAGGAATATTAAACTACCTGCCTAATTGGGTCGAAAATATATCATGTTCAGACTGCGCTGTTATGTCTGTTGGTTGTGGGCGTAAGGCTTGTAAAGCGAATGAAAGTCAGTCTTTTTGAAAATTTTTTAATCAATCGGCTTTTTCCAATGCGTCTTCTCCCTCTGATAACCGTGAGGCTTGCACTTTTTTTCTCAAGGATAAAATTTGAGTTCTTCTTTACGTCCAATAAAGGGAGTGCTGGTCATTTTAGGATCTTTCAGATTTTAATTTCTTTGCACATAATTAACAAATATAATTTATGTGCAAATAACTAGTGGGTAAAAATTTTGCACATAATTAACTTTTTACGATTATGTGCAAGAAAGTACTTTTTAAGGTTATGAATATTCATTGATTTTAAATCACATTTTGCTTTCTTCTCTTTCTGTCTTAATCAGATCCAATCCTCCTTGAATTTTTAAGAAGTTCCTTGTAGGATGAGCCTCGAGAAAAAACGTCTCTAAGGCACATGATTTTATCATAAATGTGGTGGTTTTAGAGTGTTATTAACTTTGTTAAGAGGCTCTGCACTATGCAAACGCTCCTGAGGGAATACTTTTGCCTCGTTGTTTTTTTTGGGATTTCTCTTTTTATTTCAAGTTTTATGGTGCTTTTGGCGTTTCTGCGTGCCAAACAAAACCCTTATCCTGAGAAGCTGACCCCTTATGAGTGTGGGTTTGATCCCTTTGACGATATGTCTCATAAGTTTGATGTTAGGTTTTATCTGGTTGCAATTCTTTTTATAATTTTTGATATAGAGGTTGCTTTTTTATTTCCATGGGCTATTTCTTTAGGGGAGATAGGTGTTTTTGGTTTTGTGTCCATGATGGTTTTTTTAGGCATTTTAACAGTAGGGTTCCTTTACGAGTGGAAAAAAGGAGCTTTGGATTGGGAATAGTCCTCTAATAGATGGTTTTTTGAATGATTCCTCCGTGTGATAACTCTGTTCTAGATCCGCGTACGCTTTCACCTGATGAATTGATGCAAGCGTTTGCTCAAGAGGTGTCAAATAAAGGGTATTTTATAACACAGTTGGATAAGCTTGCAGCATGGGCGCAGAGTGGTTCCTTATGGCCCATGACCTTTGGGCTTGCGTGCTGTGCCGTTGAGATGATGCAAACGGCAGCAAGCCGTTATGATTTAGATCGTTTTGGGGTTGTGTTTAGACCGAGTCCCCGTCAATCAGATGTGATGATCGTAGCCGGGACGCTCTGTAACAAGATGGCCCCTGCATTGCGCCGGGTGTATGATCAGATGGCAGAGCCCAGATGGGTGATTTCTATGGGATCTTGTGCGAATGGTGGAGGATACTATCACTATTCCTATTCTGTTGTGAGAGGATGTGATCGCATTGTTCCCGTCGATGTGTACGTACCTGGATGCCCGCCAACAGCGGAGGCTCTTCTTTATGGTATTTTACAGCTTCAAAAAAAGATTTTGCAAGGTCCGAGTCTGGTAAAGCCGCTTTCTTTTGAGGCGTCTGTTCTTAAAAAAAGTTTTTTAAAAAAGCTGTTTAAAAAAGAAAATAATAGAGAAACAGTGCCTGCAGATCAAAAGGACGCCTAACTGTGGACTCTAAAAATTCTCAATATCAAACGCTTCTTGCGTCTCTCCAGGAAAATTGGGGGCAAAATATACTTGAATCTTCCTTTGAAAAAGAGGAGCTCAGTGTTCGTGTTACAGCAGAAAGCCTCTTGAGCTCTGTTGTTTTTTTAAAAGAAAATCCAAACTGTTTGTGTCAATGTCTTATGGATATTGCTGGCGTTGATTACCCGGAGCGTGAACGACGATTTGATGTTGTTTATCAGTTTTTAAGTTTAAAGCATAACTTACGTGTTCGTCTTAAAGTGGGTGTTTTTGAAAACGAAATTGTTCCTTCGCTAACAGAATTTTATCCTTCGGCCAATTGGTGGGAGAGAGAAGTTTGGGATTTGTATGGGGTTCCTTTTGGAGGGCATCCAGATTTAAGACGTATCTTAACGGATTATGGATTTGAGAATCATCCTCTTCGAAAAGATTTTCCGCTGACTGGGTTTTTAGAGGTCCGTTATGACGAAGTACAAAAACGTGTTGTTTATGAGCCCGTTAAATTGGACCAAGCGTATCGAGATTTTGATTTTTTAAGTCCTTGGGAAGGTCCTCTCGCGCAGGCATCCGCTGAGAGAGAACTGAAATGACAGAAACACCCTCTTCGGCACTTCCCCTCAAAAACAATGAACAGTATACGCTTAATTTTGGCCCTCAGCATCCTGCAGCCCATGGCGTTTTACGTCTTGTATTGGAGCTTGATGGGGAAGTGATTGAGCGTGCGGATCCTCATATCGGATTTCTACATCGCGGAACGGAAAAACTTATTGAGCATAAAACATACACACAGGCCATTCCCTATTTTGATCGCCTGGACTATGTGTCTCCCATGTGTCAAGAGCATGCATTTGCCCTTGCTGTTGAAAAGCTTCTTGGAATTTCTGCGCCTTTGAGAGCTCAATATATTCGCGTTCTCTTTTCTGAGATCACGCGCATTTTAAACCATATTTTAAATGTGACAACCTTTGCGCTTGATGTGGGCGCCATGACTCCTTTCTTATGGGGATTTGAAGAACGTGAGATTTTGTTGGGTTTTTATGAACGGGTTTCGGGCGCACGTTTTCATGCCAATTATTTTAGACCAGGAGGCGTGAGTCTCGATCTTCCAAAGGGTCTTCTCGAGGATATTTTAGATTTTGTCAAAAAATTTCCTAAATTTTTAGAAGATACAGAAAACGTTTTAACAGAAAATCGCATTTTTAAAGGACGCACCGTCGATATTGGATGCATCAATGGAACAGATGCCCTTCAGTGGGGATTTTCAGGTCCAAATTTAAGAGCCTCAGGGGTTCCCTGGGATCTTAGAAAATCGCAACCTTATGATGTTTATGAGAGCATGATCTTTGATGTCCCCATTGGTGAAAAGGGAGATTGTTATGATCGATATCTTGTGCGTATGGAAGAAATGCGCCAAAGCCTTAGAATCATAGACCAATGTGTCCAAGAGATGCCAGAGGGGCCAGTCATGGTTGAAAATCATAAGATTACGCCCCCCAAAAGAGCTGATATGAAAGTCGATATGGCGTCGATGATTCAGCATTTTAAGCTCTATAGTGAAGGGTATCATGTCCTTCCTGGTGAGACTTATACTGTTGTCGAAGCCCCGAAGGGGGAATTTGGGGTTTTTCTGATTTCAGATGGGACAAATAAGCCCTATCGGTGTAAAATTAGAGCTCCTGGCTTTGCAGCACTGCAGGCGACAAACTTTTTGAGTAAGGGTCATATGATTGCAGATCTTACTGCCATTATTGGATCTTTGGACATTGTTTTTGGGGAGATCGACCGGTGATGGCTTGTTCAAAAAATGATTTTGACAATAGGTGCTCTTCTTCTCCTTTCTCTTTTACAAAGGAGAATGAGGAACGCGCTAAAGAGGCCATTTCTCATTACCCTCTTGGGAGAGAAGCAAGTGCGGTTTTAGCATTGTTAGACTTGGCGCAACGACAAATTGGAGGATGGCTGTCCCCTGAGTCACTTGTTTACATTTCAGGGCGTCTTAAGATGCCGCTTGTTAAGCTTTATGAAGTTGTTGGATTTTATTCGATGTTTCGTCTTAATCCACGCGGTAAAAACCTTGTGCAAATTTGTACCACAACGCCTTGCTGGTTGCGCCATTCTCAGAAAATATATGAAGCTTTTCAGAAAGGACTTGGAATTTCTTATGGAGAGACAACGAGGGACGGTCTTTTTACGTTAGAAGAAGTCGAATGTTTGGGGGCCTGTGTTGGAGCTCCTGCCCTTCAAATAAATGATGATTATTATGAGAATCTTACGCCCAAAAAGGTAGAGGATCTTTTAAATCAACTCAGTGCAAAAAAAGAGAAGTCATGAGTCTATCCCCCGAAAATCGCATTTTTAAAAATCTTGACGGCAGTGAAGGTATTTCTTTAGCGGCTTCTCAAAAACGGGGCGATTGGAAAACTCCAAAAAAACTGATGGAAAAGGGTCGTCCGTGGATTTTTGAAGAAATAAAAGCCTCAGGTCTTCGTGGGCGGGGAGGAGCGGGGTTTCCAACTGAAAAAAAATGGTCTTTTGTAAAGAAAACAGGACTGCCCTCCTATCTTGTGGTCAATGCAGATGAAAGTGAGCCGGGAACGGCAAAAGATCGTGACATTATGCGGTATGAACCTCATAAACTCATTGAGGGAGCTCTCTTGGCAGGATTTGCAATTGAAGCATCTGTTGGGTATATTTATATTCGTGGGGAGTATTATAGAGAGGCTTGTATTCTAGAGGCAGCTCTTAGGGAGGCTTATGAGGCAGGATTTTTAGGAAAAAATGCCGCACAGACGGGGTATACGTTTGATCTTTATGTTCATCGGGGCGCAGGGGCTTATATTTGTGGTGAAGAGACGGCGTTGATTGAAAGCCTTGAAGGACGGAAAGGATTTCCGCGTTTAAAACCTCCTTTTCCGGCTCAGATGGGTCTTTATGGGTGTCCAACGCTTGTGAATAATGTGGAAACTCTTGCTGTGGTACCGACTATTTTAAGAAGAGGGGCAACATGGTTTTCAAGCCTTGGGCGACCTAACAATACCGGGACAAAGATTTTTTGTATTTCAGGGCACGTTAATTTTCCTTGTACTGTTGAAGAAGAAATGGGAATCCCGCTTCGTACGCTTATAGAACGTCATGCAAAAGGCGTTCGGGGCGGATGGGATAATCTCCTGGCTGTTATTCCTGGCGGCTCCTCTGTTCCTCTTATTCCAAAATCTATTTGTGATACTGTACGAATGGATTTTGATGATCTCAGAGATGTCCAAAGTGGACTTGGGACGGGAGGGGTAATTGTCATGGACCGCTCCACGGATATTATTAAGGCGATTGCGCGTCTCTCAAAATTTTATATGCATGAAAGCTGTGGACAATGCACACCTTGTCGCGAGGGAACAGGATGGATGTGGCGCATGCTTGAACGGTTTTCAAAAGGAGACGGAAATGCTTCCGATATTAATCTTCTCGAAGAGATCAGCCATGCGATTGAAGGACACACCATTTGCGGTCTTGGCGATGCTGCTGCGTGGCCTGTTCAAGGTCTTATAAGGCACTTTAGACCAACCATCGAAAAACGTTTTGATGAGTTTAAAAATCATGGGAAGGAAAAAAGAAGCTCATGATGACACTTCTGGTTAATGGTCGTCCTATTGAGGTAGAGGAAGGATCAACGGTTTTGGATGCTTGCCACAAGGCCAGTATTGAAATTCCTGTGTTTTGTTATCATCCTAAACTTTCCATTGCGGGCAATTGTCGTATGTGTTTGGTGGAGATGGAAGGGTGTTCAAAACCCATTGCATCTTGCGCTTATCCTGCGTCTCAGGGACTGGTTATCCATACGAACACCGCCTTTGTCGAAGAGGCTCGGAAAGGAACGCTTGAGTTTCTTTTAATTAACCATCCTTTGGATTGTCCTATTTGTGATCAAGGGGGCGAGTGTGATCTCCAAGATATTACCTATGCGTATGGCGCGCTTTCAGGGCGGTTTCAAGAAAATAAAAGGGCAGTTTCAGATAAAGAGCTTGGTCCTTTTATTAAAACGGACATGACGCGTTGCATCCTTTGTACGCGGTGTGTTCGATTTGCAGACGAAATTGCGGGTGTTCCAGAACTCGGTGTTATTGGCCGGGGAGAGTTGAGTGAAATATCAATAGGGGTTGAGAGAGCAATTTCTTCTGAGCTTTCAGGAAATTTGATTGATGTTTGTCCTGTCGGAGCCTTAACATCAAAACCTTATGCGTTTAAAAGCCGTTCGTGGGAGCTTAAAAAAACAGAATCCATTGATTGTTTAGATGCGGTTGGGTCTAATATTCGGATTGACACGCTCGGACCTGAAGTGATGCGCATTTTACCACGTTTAAATGATGATATAAATGAAGCGTGGATTTCAGATAAAACACGTTTTTTTTATGATGGATTAAGGTATCAACGTCTCGATCAGCCCTATATAAGGCATAAGGGACGTCTGGTGCCAGCTTCTTGGACGGAGGCATTTAAAAAAATTGAAAAAGAGCTTTCCCTGTGTGCTCCTTCTGAAAGAGGCGCCATTGTGGGAAATTTAGCAGACGTTGAGTCGATTTTTGCTCTTAAAGAACTCATGCTTGCGTTAAAAAGCCCTCATTTGGATTGCTGTGAGGACGGCTCAAGACCTTTCACGGACTTGAGGTCACTTTATCTTTTTAATACGGGGATTCCAGGGATAGAGGAAGCTGATGCCTGTTTGCTTATCGGTACAAATCCACGCCTTGAAGCTACGCTCTTAAATGTTCGCCTTCGAAAACGATATCTTCAGGGAAATTTTGATGTGGGAATGGTGGGTCACAAGGCAGACTTAACGTATCCATATACGTTTATAAGTGAAACTCCCGCAGGTCTTGAAGCGTTGTTGGAAGGGAAGACGCCATGGGCATCCATTTTTAAAAAAGCAAAAAAGCCTATGGTTATTTTGGGGAGCGGTGCTTTGAAGAGAACTGACGGGATGGCACTTCAAGCGTATGCCTTAAAAATTGCTCAAAAATATGGGGCCTTTCGAGACGATTGGATTGGATATAATATTTTACACACGGCTGCAAGTCGGGTTGGAGCCCTTGATGTGGGATTTATTCCACAAAAAGAGGGGTGGACGGCGCAAAAAATGTATCAAGAGGCAGAAAAGGGAAATTTAAAATTTCTATACCTCTTAGGGGCAGATGAAAATCATGAAAAAAGGGTTAACTCGACAAACTGTTTTGTTGTGTATCAAGGACATCATGGAGACTTTGCAGCTCAAAGAGCCGATGTGATTCTGCCAGGAAGTGCATTTACAGAAAAGAATGCGACGTATGTTAATACGGAAGGGAGGGTCCAATGTGTGTCTCAAGCTCTTTTTCCACCCGGAGAGGCAAAAGAAGACTGGGCAATTATAAAGGCTCTTTCTGAACATCTTCGTTTAAAATTAAGATATGATTCTTTGATTGATTTAAGAGAACACCTTTTTGAGCAATATCCTTTTTTAAGAGATCAAAATCGACGTAATATTGAGGCTCAAAAAGTGATACCGGCCATTGAAGCTTTTCTGAAAGGTCTTTCCCCTCAACAATTGTCATCGGAGGCATTTGTCCCTTTTATCTCCAATTATTACATGACAGATTCTATTACCCGTGCATCTCCCATGATGGCACGTGCGACTGAAACTTTTACTTTGAAAAGGAAAGAAAAATGAAGAATTTTTTTTCTTTTTTTTATCAAGAAATTCAGAGTTTTTGCGGCAGAGATCTTCTTTTTTTTGGGGAAATGATCTTTAAGATTTTGATGGTTATCCTTCCTCTTCTTTTGGGGGTGGCTTTTTTAACGCTTTTTGAACGCAAAGTCATTGCTGCGATTCAATTGAGACGTGGTCCGAATGTGGTGGGTCCTTTTGGAATTTTACAACCCTTTGCCGATGGCCTAAAATTATTGCATAAGGAAATTATTATCCCGCACCGTGCCAATAAATTTTTATTTCTTCTGGCGCCTATTTTTACATTTACATTGGCACTTTCAGTTTGGGCTGTTATCCCTTTTGGTTTTAAACAAAGTATTTCTAATATTAATGTTGGAGTTCTCTATGTCTTTGCTGTGTCTTCTTTAAGTGTTTATGGACTCATTATTGCAGGGTGGGCAAGTCAGTCAAGATATGCTTTTTTGGGAGCTTTGAGGTCGGCCGCACAAATGATTTCCTATGAGGTTTCTTTAGGATTCGTGATTGTAACGGTTGTGCTTTGTGCGGGATCTATGAACCTCCAAGAAATCGTTTTAGCACAACAAAAATTTTGGTTTGTCGTTCCTCTTTTTCCGATGTTCTTCATTTTTATGGTGTCAGCCTTTGCGGAAACAAATCGAGCCCCCTTTGATCTTCCAGAAGCTGAAACGGAGCTTGTTTCAGGATATAATGTGGAGTATTCATCCATGCCTTTTGCGCTCTTTTTTTTAGGGGAATATGCCAATATGATTTTAATGAGCGTTCTTGGGACGATTTTTTTTCTGGGGGGATGGCTCCCCCCCTTTGAGTGTCGGCCTTTTACGTGGCTTCCTGATGGGGCGTGGTTTGGGATGAAAGTTCTTATTCTTCTCTTTGTTTTTGTTTGGGTTCGGGCAACATTTCCAAGATATCGTTATGATCAGCTGATGCGTTTGGGATGGAAATTCTTTCTCCCTTTCTCTTTGATATGGGTAGTACTTACCGCAGCATTCGTTGTTTTCTTAAAAGAAAGCGGTTCTCTATGAATTTTAAAGAGGTGAAGTTTTTTTTGGCGGCGTTTGGGCTCAAAGATCTTTTGAAAGGTCTAGGGGTTACACTGCGTTATATGTTTAAGCCAAAGGTGACGCTTGACTACCCCTTTGAAAAAGGGGCTATCAGTCCGAGATTTCGGGGGGAGCATGCTCTCAGACGTTATCCTAATGGGGAGGAGCGATGTATTGCCTGTAAATTGTGTGAGGCCATTTGTCCGGCTCAAGCGATTGTCATTGAATCAGAGACGCGAGAAGATGGGTCGCGTCGGGCTTCAATTTATAACATTGATATGACCAAATGTATCTATTGTGGTCTTTGTGAAGAAGCCTGTCCGGTGGATGCGATTGTTGAAGGTCCAAATTTTGAATTTGCAACATTTTCTCATGAGGCTCTTATTTACGATAAAGAAAAATTACTTGCAAACGGAGATATTTGGGAAGAGGTTATCGCTCAGAATCTTGAAATGGGGCGCCATGATCGATGATGGGTTTTTCAAGTGTAGATATCAAATTTTAATATATAAAAAAGAAAGAGATTTATGGTAGACTCTGTCTATATCAAGGATTAAACGATGACAGAACTTCAAAATAAGATTTACACGATCAAAATTGGAACAGATGATTTTAAAAAACTCATCACAGAGAGCACGCTCTATGTCGATAAAACACTTCTTCTCAAAACAGTTGTAGGGGATGCTTATGATGTTCTTCTCATCACGCGTCCACGACGATGGGGGAAAACCCTGAATATGACCATGCTTCAGTATTTTTTTGGGATCCCTGTTAAAAGCACAGGAGAGATTGATGAAGAAGAGCGTTCAAAAAGACAAAACATCTTTTCTCATCTGAAGATTGGAGAATATCCCGATATTCTTCAAAAATACTTAGGGAAATTTCCGGTAATCTCTGTTTCTTTTAAAGAAATTAAAGGAGAGAGCTTTGAGCTGATCGAAATGAAGGTCAGAGATCTTATTTATGGACTTTATACAAGACATGAATATCTTCTTCAGAGTGCTAAGCTTTCAGAGTGGCAAAAAGATCTTTTTAAAAAATTTATGACAAAATCATTTGATCGTGCTGAATTAGAAAATAGTCTTTTCTATTTAAGTGAGATGATCTATACGCATTTTGGTCAAAAAGTTTTCATTTTGATTGATGAATATGATACGCCGCTCAATGATTGGTATGCTCTTCAACTGGCACGAGAGACGATTTCTGATGCAGAAGATACCTACTTTCAGAGTGTTTTAAGGTTGTTTAAAGGCATTTTTGGTAGCACGCTCAAAGGAAATAATTTTCTTGAAAAAGGAGTTGTCACAGGAATTTTACGGGTCGCCAAAGCAAATCTTTTTTCAGGAGTTAATAATTTTGGAGAGGATTCGATTTTAGATGAAAATTATGCAGCGCATTTTGGGTTTACAGAAAAAGAAGTCAATTCTCTTCTCCATAAATCTGGGCTGGATCAAAATCCAAAAACAGCTCAGACTTTAAAATCTTGGTACAATGGATACAACATCGGTGGACTCACGATTTATAACCCCTGGTCTATTATGAATTGCTTGAATAATAAAGGCGCGTTTAAAGCCTATTGGGTGGGAACGGCGAGCACTGCTCTCATCGAACAAGCCCTTGTTCTGGATAAGTTTCAGGAAGAGATGCAAATTCTTATTGAGGGGGGAAGTGTTGATATGGTTGCAGACCCTAAAATGGTCTTTGCGGATATTAAATCGTCTCCCAATGCGCTTTATAATCTCTTGCTCTTTTCAGGTTATTTAACAGTGGAAAGAAGCAGTGAAAATGAAGATACGACCTATAATTGTGATGTTAAAATACCGAATCGTGAAGTAAGAAGCATATTTTCTGGATCTATTCAAAAGTGGATCTCCCAAAAATTTAACATTGACGTTAAGGACTACAATGCCTTTCTAAATGATCTTCTCAAAGGAAATGTCGAAATTTTTATGCAGAAGCTTAAAGATTACCTTGAAACGTCAGCAAGCTTCTTTGCGACGGGCCCTAAGAATGCAGAACTTTTTTATAATGGGTTTATCATGGGTCTTATCTCGGCTGTTTCTTCTCAGTACTTTGTAGACGCTGAAAGAGAGTCTGGATTGGGACGCGCTGATCTTCTGCTCATTCCTTTGTCCACGGCAAGATATCAGAATGCTTTGGTTTTGGAGTTTAAATTTGGAAAGTTCGAGACAGATTTACGTCTTCTTTCTCAGAATGCCTTAGAGCAAATAGAGCTTAAGAATTATGCGGCTAAGATCAAAGCTTATAAGAATGTCGTGTCCACTTTTAAAATCGGAATTGCTTTTTCTGGAAAAGACGTTGCAGTGGCTTTTAAATAAAGCAGTATTTGTTTTTTCATAGATGAGCTATTACTATGAATCGCAAAGAGAGATTAATCTTGTAACGGGTACCAAGAGAGGAAGTTGTTCAAGAGATGCGTCGAAGAGCACTTCATGAAAATCATCGTTCTCTATCATGTTTTTAAAAAGAGTTTGAAATACTGTATTCAAATCCAGTATCTATAGGTCATAGCTGAAATGATGAACAAGGCTGATAATGTGATAGGGAAAGATCAATGGTAATTTTCGGAATGATGTTTTATCTTTTTGCGGGGTTGACGCTCTTATCAGCTTTTTTAACACTTATCGCGCGCGCGCCTGTTCACTCAGCCTTGTGGTTGATTTTCATGTTTTTAAATGGGGCCGGTCTTTTTGTTTTATTGGGGTCAGAACTCCTGGCTATGATTTTTGTAATTGTTTATGTCGGGGCCGTTGCTGTTTTATTTTTATTTGTGGTGATGATGATAAAGCCTCAAAGAGAAGTTTTAAAAAAAGAGATCAAATGGTATAAACGAATCCCTGTCTTAATTGGAATTTTCTTTGGAAGTGAAATGGTATTTATTTTAGGTGGATGGAGTTTTGTCCCCGTTGCCTCTACCCTAGATCAGCTGCCCTCTCGCGTGCAAATTTCAAATACGACAGCCATTGGAAATATTCTTTATACGCATTATGCTGTTCTTTTTGAAATTGCAGGATTTATTTTGTTAGGTGCTATGGTGGGGGCCATTGTTTTGACAAAGAGGGCGCCCAAAGAAAGATATCGTCAAAAGATGTCAGATCAGGTTTTAGAAAAGAAGAAAAATCGTATCAAAATATGTCACGTTGATATCAGAAAAGGAGTCTAGATGGCTGACGATAACGAAGGCATTTGTTTAAAAGAGGGATGACATGAATCAGTTACTAACCATAGGGCTTTCACATTATTTATGTGTTGGAGGGCTTCTTTTTATCATTGGAATCATGGGAATCTGTTTAAATCGGACAAATGTGATTTTAATGCTAATGGCCGTTGAAGTGATTTTATTAGCGGTGAGCCTTAATTTTATTGCATTTTCTGCGTTTTTGTTTGATTTAATGGGGCAGGTTTTTGTTTTTTTTGTTCTGACCGTAGGTGCCGCTGAAACTGCAATTGGTCTTGCTATTTTGGTTGCATTTTTTCGTAATCAAGGCACTGTATCTGTCCAAGATATGGAAAAGTTAAAAGGTTGAAGACTTTATGACGTTTTATGCTGTAATGGCAACTTTTTCTCCGTTGTTAGGGGGGTGTATCGCGGGATTATTCGGGTGTCTTTGGCCGATTATGTCGATGCGTCTCTGCCAAATTATAACAACGGGGTTTGTTTTTTTATCAGCACTCTGTGCCTTTTTTTTATTTAAAAAAGTTGGGCTTGATCACACTGTAATTGTCCTTCCTCTTTTTTCTTGGATTGATATGGGATCATTGCAGGTTGTTTTTTCTCTTTCTATAGATACACTTGCTGTCGTTATGATGGGGATTGTTACATTCATCTCCGCTTTGGTACATCTTTATTCGATCGGATATATGGCGCGGGATCCTGGTATTTCAAGGTTTATGACTTATTTAAGTTTATTTACTTTTTTTATGCTGTTTCTCGTTGTGTCCTCTAACTTGGTACAACTTTTTTTAGGGTGGGAAGGTGTTGGGCTTCTGTCGTATCTCTTGATTGGGTTCTGGTATGCAAAGCCGGAGGCGAATTTAGCGGCTCAAAAAGCATTTATCATGAATCGTGTGGCGGACTTAGCCTTTATTGTTGCTTTGGGTCTGATTTATGCCGTGGTGGGATCTTTTGAACTTCCTGTTATTATAGATAATTTTTCTCTTTTGAAATCGACTGTTTTTTCAGGTTTTGGAGGGAGTGTCTCCGTTCTTGAAGTTTTTTGCTTATTGTTGTGTATTGCAGCCATGGGGAAGTCCGCTCAAATTGGGTTTCATACATGGCTTGCTGATGCCATGGAAGGTCCAACGCCCGTTTCTGCCCTTATTCATGCTGCAACGATGGTGACAGCCGGTGTTTTTTTAATCCTCAGATGTTCAGCTCTTTTTGAGGGAGCTCCCTTTGCACGTTCCGTCCTGATTCTAATTGGCGCTCTGACGGCTTTTTTTGGAAGTATGGTTGCTATGACACAAAATGATATTAAACGTGTTATTGCCTACTCCACGTGCTCCCAGGTGGGATATATGTTTTTTTCTGCAGGATTGTTGGGTTATGCCGGGTCAATGTTTCATTTGTGTACGCATGCTTTTTTTAAGGCACTTCTATTTTTAGGGGCTGGATCCGTGATTCATGCTTTTTCGAATGAACAAAATCTCTGGAAAATGGGAGGTGCTGCAAAGCTTATCCCTGTTACATATGCGTTAATGTGGGTTGGATCTTTGGCTCTTATGGGCATTCCTTTCTTTTCCGGATATTACTCTAAAGAGACAATTCTAGAGATTGCTTGGGGATCCTCTGGCGTGTTGGGAAGTTTGGCTTTTTGGGCGGGGCTTCTTTCAGTCTTATTCACGGCTTTTTATTCAGGAAGACTTTTATTTCTTGTTTTTCATGGAAAGGCGCGTGCCGATGAGCGGGTTATGGCGCATCTTCATGAGTCTCCTCCTGTTATGATTGTTCCTCTTTTGATTTTAAGTTTAGGTGCTATTTTAGGAGGGTATGTTGGGTATGGGCTTTTTATTGAGAATAAACATCTTTTTTGGGGAAATTCTTTTAATACTCATTTTGAAGAGGTTATTTTATCCTCTTTGCACTTTTTAAATGAAAAAAATGCTTTTATCGTTCATGTATTTCCGCAAATTATGGCACTGATCGGTCTGTTTTTAGCTTTTGTTTTTTATATTTGGAAAACAACAATTCCGGGAAAGCTCAAAAAGCAATTTTATGAGCTTTATCTTTTCATTTATAATAAATGGTTCTTTGACGAGCTTTATGAAGTTTTTTTTGTGAAACCTCTCTGGTCATGTGGAAATTTTTTTTGGAAACAGGGAGACAGGCATGGTATTGATGGGGGGCTTAATGGGGTTGCAAAAGCCATTTATTGGTTTTCTGAGAGTGTCAAAAAGCTCCAAACTGGATTTATTCCACACTATACGTTTGTTATGGTGATTGGTTTGATGATGGCCTCGACGTGGGGGCTCTTACAGTTTTCTAATCTTTCTTTTAAAGATGTTTTTGAAAGTTCAAAAGCCTATTTTCAAGGAAGTTGTGTTTTGGACAAACAGGATGCAGTCAAGCCCTGTTTCCAAAAAGAAGACATAGATGATAGAAATAGATGATAGAATGAGTATTTAATGGATATTTTTGACGGGTTTCCCCTTCTTTCTCTTCTCATTTTTTTACCTTTTTTTGGGGCTGTTTTTGTTTTTTTAATTCCTCAAACGCCAGGAAAAACAGAGAAAAATATAAAAAATACAGCTCTTTTTATTGCGGGATGTACTTTTATGTTTTCGCTTCTTATTTGGGGACAGTTTGATCCGTCTTTAGGCTCCTATCAATTTGTTGAAAATAAAGAGTGGCTTCCTGGATTGAACATCCGATATTCTTTAGGAATTGACGGGATTTCATTATTTTTCGTTCTCTTAACAACATCTTTGATACCACTTTGTATTTTAGGAAGCTGGGAGAGTATTAAACATCAGCAAAAAGAATTTTTAATTTTTTTACTTGTCTTAGAAACATTTATTTTAGGGGCGTTTTGTGTTTTAGATCTTCTTCTTTTTTATATCTTTTTTGAAGGAACGCTTATTCCAATGTTTTTGATTATCGGCATTTGGGGAGGTGAAAGACGTATTTATGCAGCTTTTAAGTTTTTCTTTTATACCTTAACAGGGTCTATTTTTATGTTTATTGCCATCCTGTTTCTATACTTCAAAACAGGAACGACCAGCATCCCTGACTTGGCCCTTTATCCTTTTGAGAGCAGTCTTCAAGTATGGTTATGGCTCGCTTTTTTTGCGTCATTTGCGATTAAACTTCCAATGTTTCCATTTCATACCTGGCTGCCAGAGGCCCATGTTGAGGCTCCGACGGTGGGGTCAATGATTCTTGCTGGTATTCTGTTAAAGATGGGTGGGTATGGATTTTTAAGAATTTCTCTCCCTTTTTTCCCGGAGGCGTCTTATCGATTTGCGCCTTACGTGTGTGGTTTAAGTATTATTGGAATTGTTTATGCCTCTCTTGTGGCTCTTGTTCAACGTGATATAAAAAAACTTATTGCTTATTCGTCAATTGCCCATATGGGATTTGTCACGCTCGGAATTTTTACGTTTCAGCGAGAAGGATTAAATGGATCTATTCTCCAAATGTTAAGTCATGGCGTTCTTTCTTCGGGCCTTTTCTTATGTGTGGGGATTCTCTATGAGCGGGTTCACTCAAGAGATATAGAGGCTTATGGCGGTATTGTCTCTTTTATGCCCCTTTTTAGCGTCTTTTTTATGTCTCTTATCTTGGGGGCGATTGGTCTTCCAGGTACGGCTGGATTTGTAGGGGAGTTTCTTGTTATTCTTGGCACTTTCCAGGTGTCTCCACTTATGGTTGTTGGGGCGGGATTCGGGATTATTTTGTCGGCAGTCTATATGCTGGGTCTCTACAGGAAGGTTGTGTTTGGGCCTGTTGAAAAAATAAGATTTCAAAAGCTGAAAGATTTATCAATGCGAGAGGGAAGCCTTCTCTTCTTTTTTGTAGGATGTATGTTTTGGATGGGACTTTATCCTAATAGTTTTATAGGTGCTCTACATCAACCAATTTCTAAAATATTGGAATACTATGGGCGTCAACAAGACGCTTTGGTGCCAATTTTTAAAATGAAAAACTCAATCGTTTTTAACGAACGTGAACTTTAAAAAGGTGTAAATCTAAATGCTTATAAGATTGTGGGCCAGATTTTGTGCTTTTAAAGTTGTCCCATCCACAAAAGATCGAAGGGAATTTTAATGGGAACTATTTTAAGGGATTTACTCTGTTTTATTCCTGAGCTGACGCTTGGGGGGTTGATTCTAATTTTTTTGGGAGGGGCTGTTTTTCTTAAAAAAGAGACGCAAGGAAGCGTTTTATTTGGAAAAGTAATGTTTGGCGTGCTTGGAATGGTTGGAATTTTGGTGTTGTTGCAAAATTTGGAGCCTTTATATATTTTTAATAGATTGTTTATCTCTGATACGTATACGATTTTTGTGAAGGTTCTTGTTTTAAGCATAACGATTTGTATCTATTCATTTTCGTTTTCTTCTTTAAAATCAGAAAAAGTTATAGGAGTTGAGCTCTATGTATTCATTCTCATGGCACTTTTGGGGATGTTTATGGTGATTGGATCGAATGATTTTCTGTCGTTTTATTTAGGTATGGAGCTTCAAAATATTGCATTTTATGTTCTTGTGTCGTTTAAAAAGGATTCTTTAAAAAATAATGAAGCTGCGATTAAATATTTTATTCTAGGTGTCGTCGCATCTGGGATATTTCTTTTTGGGGCATCTCTTCTTTATGGAGCGGTGGGGAGCCTCAACTTCCAAGATATCGGAAATGTCTTGGGGGCCTCGACACTTGAATCTTCTTCTGGGATCCCCTATGCTCTCTTTGGAGCTGGCGTCGGACTCTTATTTATCATGGTCTCTTTTTTATTTAAGGTCTCAATTGTTCCTTTTCATATGTGGGCTCCGGATGTTTATGAAGGGTCTCCTCTCCCTATTGTGGCGTTCCTCGCTTTTGCGCCTAAGGTTGTTATTCTCTCTGTGATATTGCGTCTTTGGGCTTTATTATTTTCAGAGACCACGGTTTTTGTGGCATCAAGTGTTCTTAAAGTTTTTCCGCCAATGATCATGGGAGCCTCTCTTTTATCAATCATTGTGGGGACGTTTGGTGCTTTTGGGCAGTCAAATATAAAACGTTTTTTGGCCTATACCGGTATTTCTCATATGGGGTTTGTTGTCCTTGGAATTTCTCTTGGAAATTATAGTGGGATGCATGCTGCGCTTGTTTATTTATTGTCCTACATTATTATGGGGATTGGATTTTTTGCGAGTCTTGGTGCCTTGAGGTATCCTCCAGGGTTTTCACGCATCGGAATTGTTAAAGATCTTTCCGATTTAAAAGGGCTCTCTAAAACGCATCCGGGGATGTCTTTTTCATTGGCCATCTTGATGATTTCTTTTGCCGGGTTGCCGCCGCTTATTGGATTTTTTTCAAAATTATATCTTCTTTTGAGTCTTATCGAGACGGGATTTGTGGGAATCGCAATTTTGGGGGGGCTGTCAAGTGTGGTTGCAGCAGTGTACTATTTAAGGATTGTAAAAGATCTTTATTTTGAGGATGCTGAGGTTTCTTTAGAAGTTGTAACGCCACTCTCTTTCTTTATTCCCTTGTTTTTGTCCTTGGGAGGGACAGTTTTCTTTTGTATCTATGCGGAGCCTGTTCTTTTGTATGTTTCTATTCTTATGAAGATGTTATTGGGACGTTGACGTCCGGTTGTCTAGATAAACGAGAAATTTTTTTAAGAGTGGATGTGGAATGGTTGATATTTTTTTATTTAAAAGGGGGGGTAAAAATGCTTTTTGCAATTGATGCGGGAAATACAAATACAACATTTGCAATTCTTGCCGAACCAGGTATGGTTCGGCACAAATGGCGGCTTCAAAATAATGCATTAAGAACAGAAGATGAATATGCTGGCGTGCTTCTTCCCTTGATCACGGAAGCCTCTTTAGAGAGGTCTGATTTTAAAGGATTTCTTTTGTGCTCTGTTGTCCCCGGTGTGAATCAGATTTTAAAAAATTTCATCCAGCGGTATTTTAATGAAACATTGTATGTTATTGGAGAGAAGGATGTTGATCTTCCTGTGACATCTCTGGTGGATCGTAAAGAGGCTGTGGGAGATGATCGATTGGTAAATTTTGTGGGCGCCAATAGAAGGTTTAAAGAGTCGCTTTTGGTGGTTGATTTTGGAACGGCAACAACATTTGACTTTATAGATGAGAATGGCAACCACTTGGGAGGTTGTATTGCTCCAGGAGCGTCTGTGACAGCGCATGCTCTTTCTGAAGCAGGGGCTCTTTTGCCAAAACTTCCTCTCTCAAAGCCTGAGCAGGTTATTGGAACATGGACAATTCCTCAGATGCAGTCAGGTGTTTTTTGGGGGTATGTTGGCCTTTTTGAGGGGCTTATTCAACGATTATTAGATGAATTTATGACAACACGTGGTCTTACAAAAAGGCCCCGTGTTATTGCGACAGGAGGACTAAGTTCTCTTTTCAAAGATGTGACTGATGTGTTTGATGGCATTTTTCCTGATCTAATTTTAGAGGGATTATGGCATGTCTATACTGGTATGAATGCTCAAAAGGAATAAATATGACGACGAAAAAAGGACATCGAGACCAAGCGCTTTCAAAAGAACTTTATTTTTTGCCTTTAGGGGGCGCGGGTGAAATTGGAATGAATCTCAATCTTTATGGGTATGAAGAAAAGTGGCTTATGGTTGATTTTGGGGTTACTTTTTCTCAAGATCTCGGAATTGAAGTTATTTTACCAGATCCTCAATTTATAGTTGAAAGGCAGAAAGACTTGCTCGGAATTCTTCTAACCCATGGGCATGAAGATCATATTGGAGCTCTTCCCTACCTTTGGAAATACTTAAAAGTGCCTCTTTATGCAACCCCCTTTACAGCGGCTCTTATCCGCAGGAAACTTCAGGATGTGGGTCTTGAAAAGGAAGCAAAAATCATTGAAATTCCGCTCTGTGGAAAGACTCAGATTGGTCCATTCAAAATTCAATTGATCACGTTAACACATTCGATTCCAGAGCCCAACGCCATTGTGATTGAAACCCCTGTTGGACGGATACTGCATACGGGAGACTGGAAAATAGATCCGTCTCCTCTCGTGGGCGAAGTTTCTGATGAAAAAGCATTGCGTGAATTGGGCGATCAAGGTGTTCTTGCCATGATTTGTGACTCGACCAATGTGTTTGAACAGGGCGTATCAGGTTCCGAAGAAGATGTTCGAAAAGGGCTTTTGGATGTTATGAAGGATAGGGCCGGCGTTGTTGTGGTCTCTTGTTTCTCATCGAATGTTGCCCGTCTTGAGACCATATTAACGGTTTCAAGGAATATTGATAGGAAGGTTTGTCTTTTGGGAAGGTCGATGTTCCGATTTATTGAGGTGGCTCAAGAATGTGGTTACTTAAAAGGATTTCCGGAGCTTGTGTCGGGAGGTGGCTATAACAAGAAAAGTAAAATTGATAAAGGGAAAAATGGAGACTCTTTCTTTTTGACGCCAAAAGAGGCTTCCCTTCTGCCGCGCGATCAAGTTGTGGTTTTATCAACCGGAAGCCAAGGGGAGGCTCGGGCAGCCCTTTCTAAGCTTGCCTGGAATCAGCATCCTGATTTTAGCCTTGAGGAGGGAGACACAGTTATTTTTTCGTCTCGCGTCATTCCAGGAAATGAAAAAACCATTGGAGCCATGCAAAATGCTCTTGTTATGAGAGGATGTGACGTGATTGTGAAGCATCCGACGGGAGAGAATCCTATTCACGTCTCAGGGCATCCTGCACAAGAAGAGCTCAAGGAAATGTATCGATGGGTACGTCCAAAATTTGCAATTCCTGTTCATGGAGAGGCGCGACACTTAAAAGAGCATGAGCGATTGGCTGAGGCGTGTGGTGTTCAGGAGGTTGTAATCCCTTCCAATGGATCTCTCATACGGCTCACGCCTGACTCAGCTCAGATTGTGGATCATGTTCCTGCAGGAAGGCTCGGATTGGATGGTACTTTATTTGTTTCAATGGGAAGTAATCTCTTGAAAGAGCGTCGTAAAATGGCCTCTCAAGGGACAGCAGTTGTGACCCTTGTTTTGGATCGTTATAATGAGCTTTTGGAAGATCCTAAATGGAGTCTTTTTGGTGTTGTTGATGAGGAAGAGACGCCTGAGCGTTCAAAACGTCTTGATAAGGAGATTGAACGTTCTATTCTCCGAACCTACAACGGACTTGCGGAAGCAATGCGAGAAGAAGATCAACCCATTATCGAGGGTGTTCGCACGGCTTTAAGGCAAGCAACACACTCCATTTCTGGAAAAAGACCCCTTACGGATGTCCATGTTGTGAGGGTTTTGTGAAAAACTGACAATTTTTGAGGGTCTCACGGCACCAATGGTTTTAGATGAGTGCGAGAAAGAGAAAGCTTTTCAAGGGGGTATCTCTTCTCTTAAAAAATAATGTCAAATTTTTTAGCAAAAAAACGTGACATGGTTTGAACATTTTTGAGGTGAAAAAACAAAATGGCTAAAATGTATTTTTATTATTCCGCAATGAATGCTGGAAAAACAACAACGCTTTTACAGTCAAGTTATAACTATAATGAACGCGGCATGGAGACGATCTTGTTTTCGCCATCTCTCGACGATCGTTATGAGGTAGGATATATTACCTCACGCATTGGACTTAATTCAAAGGCGCTTCCCTTTGATAAAGACTTTAATTTTTTTGAGTATGTTCAAAAAAGAATCCAAGAAGCAGAATCTGCCCAGAAAATAAGTTGTATTTTGGTGGATGAAGCTCATTTTTTAACAAAAAAACAAGTTTTTGAACTTGGAGATGTCGTGGATACTTTTGATATTCCAGTTTTAACGTATGGGCTAAGGTCTGATTTTCAGGGAGAGCCTTTTGAGGGAAGCAAGTATCTTCTGACCCTTGCTGAAAATTTGGTCGAAATTAAAACGGTTTGCCAATGTGGACGAAAAGCAACCATGAACCTTCGTATGGATGAAAGTGGAAAGGCTGTGCGTCACGGAGAGCAGATTGAAATTGGCGGAAATGATCGTTATATTGCTCTGTGTCGCAAGCACTTTAAGACGGGAGAAACGGGCCATGGTGCGTAGAGATTAATACAGCTTTAATCTGTGGATAACTTTTTAAAGAAGTTACCCACAGATTTTTCTCAATAACAATTTCCAATAGTTCTAAATATTTTTAATAAAGAACCGGTTTGGCATATTTCCTTAAGCACAATTTAGTTAAGAAATCATGGGAAATTGTGAAGGAATATGCTCGAATTTCTCTCATTTGATTTCTTTAAGATGCTTATAGGGATTTAGGGTTCGAATAGGGTGTAAATAGGAAAAGACCTCCACGACCACCCAAATTCTCATGCCTTAAAAAAGCATCTATCACCCTCCCCATGTCCCCAAAATGCCCCCATATTACAACTGCCCCCTTATCCTTATCTTCAGCTTTTAAAAAGGCTTCAATTAAGTCTTTCGTAATATAACAATAGGCTAATCGTATCCTCTCCATATCGCCGGGTAATGAGTCTGTAGTGGATAGCGATTCCCCCCCCCTCGAATAAAAAAATAGTGATTTTTTGTTGAAAATCGTGA
>NCGZ01000017.1 GCA_002257235.1 Alphaproteobacteria bacterium 16-39-46 | reverse complement strand
GAAAATTCCTTTGAAGAGCTCTAACACATCTTGAAAGTATGTCTCTTCTTGGACAGAAAAAGTATCTCGTGCCAACTGCAGGGCATACCAATCATTCAATGGCGTATCATATTCATCGATCAGAATGAAAACTTTTTGACCAAAGTGTTTAAAAAGAAAATGACTCAACGTTTTTAGAGACTTAAGAATCATAGGGGTTGTGAGGGGGCCTCGGATATAATTCTTAAATTCATCTTTATCAATGTCATCAAGTTCTGGGCTTTCAAGCAAATAACGATGAGCTTTATAAAGCTCTTGAAGAAGATCAGCGATGTTTTCTTGCATTTCCTTAAAGGTCTTGGCTTTTGTATCTTTAAAACTGATAAAAATGACCGGATATTTTCCACAATGTCCCTCTATGATATCTAACCGTTCTCCAATCTTCAATTGAGCGAAAATATGCCGTTTTTTTGAGTGTTCTTCGTCATCGGTTTTAAGCAAAATCGTTTTGTCCACATAGAGTGTACTTTCCGTGATGAGTTTTTTAAAATCATCTGTTCCAATTTTGATAGTGTATGTCTTATTTTGGAGTTCTGTCATAATGTGATCCTTAGTATTTAGAGAAATCTACCATAAATTCTTTGGTTTTCATACTTAAATTGGGGCAAGGTTTTTGTAAGCTATTTTTAGATTTAATAAGAAAAGGTTGATAATTTTTCAAAAGGAAATAATGATAAATGACAAAACTATAGGGGAAATTTTTTTTAAATGCCAAATATTTGTTTTGTTTAAAGAGAAAATTGAGAAATCAATCTTTTGCGATGCAACAATTTTGTAGCAGAAATTTTCCAGATGTATTAAGAGCTTTGAAAATACGTCATTGCTTCTTGTTTTTATCTTAAAATCAAAAGGTAATTTCAAAATAATCCGCCTGTTTTTATTTACTCAGTGTTAAATTATGAGGACTCTATGTATTCACAAATCATTAATGCCCTTGAAAAGGAAAATGGTTGTTCTTCGAAGGATATAAATTTTTGTCATGAAGAGGCGTTAAAATGTAAAGATCTGCAGATAGAAGTTGAAGGCGTTGGCAAGATTTTATTTCCGCTTGATAATAGGATCATTCAACAGCTACAGGCGGCTTCTTCAGAGGCCAAGTTTGGGTTGAGAGAGAAAACACTCCTTGATAAAAAAATTCGTGATAGCCAAGAGATTTCTGCGGAAAAACTCAAGATCAACTATAATGAAACATCGTTCTCTCATATGTTAAAAAAGATGAGGGATGCTTTGGGACTCTCGGAAGATGCTGAACTTACAGCACATTTGCATAACATGCTTGTGTATGGTCCCGGACATTTTTTTAAAGAGCATCAAGATTCTGAGAAATTAGAGGGAATGATTGCCTCCCTCGTGATTGTTTTACCCTCTGCACACATTGGAGGGGATTTGGTCGTCAACCATAACACTCAAAAATATCGATTCCACGTATTTTTGTGGATTGGATCCAGGCGCTTCTTGAGGAAAAGAAGTTTCAGGAGGCCTTAAATGCGATAAGAATCGCTCTTAAAGAATTACCTGGTAACATATCGATACGCGCTTTTATTGGAGATTTGATGCGTGTGTGTGGCCAAAATCTCAAAGATGAAAAAATCCAAAAAGAGGGTCTTTGGGTTTCCTTCGCGTTCAAACCCGATTTGACAAAATTCTTAAAACTTTACCATCAAAGCGAGGAATTAGAAAGAACAGCCCTCCTGAAAAAAGCCTCTGAAGTGATTAATAGTCATATGAAAAATCCCTTTAAAGATAGAAGTTCGGGATGGGAAAAAGATCTGATTGACGTGCCGTCATGTCCTTCACAATCTGTGCTGGTCCATGCCTACCTGATCTCAAACGAGGAGAATAAAGCATTTCAGTTGGCACAGCTTGGAGGCTCACTAGGATGGCAGTTAAGGGACAATCCTCAACCTCTTTTTGTGGCGTATTGTTTTGCGCGGGCAACAAAACAGATTTCAGAAAATCTTCCTTCTTCCCTTAAAAGGTTATGGAGAGAAACTCTCGAAAAAACATGTGAGAAAGGATGGGAAGAAAGTGATTTTCAGATTTTTCCCCTGGAAGATGTCCAGAAAATCTACAGCGATCTCTTTTTACACAGGGGGGATATTGACGTTAAGATGATCCTTTGGTGTTTGAAGGCCTCTCAAAAAAGGATTCGTGATATTGTGGGCAATCAACATCGGGGCGCTTATGGTCGGGCTGCTCTTCTAACAGGAGCTTGTGTCGAGGTTTTGAGTGCCCTCTCTTACAAACAGAAGGCTTTCAAGTTTTTCAACATAATCAAAGAAGAATTTCCCAGGCATTCTGCTTTCCAGTCAGAGTTAAAAAACCTTAAGTTATTTTGAGAGAGGGAAGGCAAGAAAATCTATCGCCTTTATCAAGGAATTCCCAGTAAAAATTATCATTCTTAAAGGATTCAACATGTTGTGATAGACTTTTTAAAGTTTTTTCAATAAACCTATATCATACCCAATATATGTTAAACACGTAGATTCAATCACCAGATTTTTCAAAGGAGGATATTAAATGGCGTCGATCAAAAAAATAGGGCGTAATGATCCGTGCATCTGTGGAAGTGGCAAAAAATATAAAAAATGTTGTCTTCCTCAAGAAACGTCCTCTGAGTCTTCTAATGTTCTTGATTTTAACTGGGCAAAAATGAGATCAACAGAAAGAGAAGTTATTGATGATATCTTGCTTCCCTATGCATTCCAAAAATTTTCCAAAGAAATTTTAGAAGAAGCTTGGGAAGATTTCTTGCTCGATGAGGATTTGCCAGAGGAGTTTAATTCTCGCTCAGATGCTATGTTTCTGCCTTGGTTTTTATTTACATGGACACAGGGAGGGAATCATGTGGTCTCTCAAACAATTGGGATGCAATATCTTCAAGATAAAGGAACGTTGTTGACGGCTTATCAGAGAAAATTTCTCCAAGCGGCATGTGAAAGTCCCTATAGTTTTTATACCATTTTAGAGGTTGCTCCAGGAAAAAGCATTCTCCTTCGGGATATTTTTCTCCAAACGGATCATCGTGTTAAGGAAAAAATTGCAACCCAATTTTTAAAAAAAGGCGATATTATCTACTCTCGTATTGTTTCTTTGGACGGGCAAGAGATTTTTTTAGGGACATCCCCTTATATTACGCCGCATAATGCCTATGCGGAACTGACCAATGCTCGAAAAGAGCTTGAGAAAATGACGAAACAAAAACCGCTTACGCCAGAAGTTCTGCGTGAGAATGCGATTCAGTTGAGGCGTTTATTTTTAAGTTTCTTGGCCGAACAATTTAAGGTGCCTGTCTTCAAGAATACCGATGGGGAGACACTTGAGCTCTCGAAGGTTTATTTTAGCCTTGAGATGGATATTCAAGAGGCTTTTGAAAAGCTTATAGTCTTGAGCGTTAAGGAAGACAAGAAAGACTTTTTATCTGCAGCTGAAAGAAACAGACAAGGTCAAATAGAGCGCCTTAAATTTCCATGGATCATGTCTGGAAATAAGCTCCATAAGTCTTGGAATAACACAATTTTAGGATCAATCACGCTTGAAAAAGGATCTCTTATTGTTGAGGTGAACTCAAGAGAACGAGCTCAAAAGATTCAAACTCTCGTATCTCAATACTTAAAAACCAGCGCGCAGTATCAAAGAACCGTTATAACGTCTCTTGAAAAAAATGCGAAAGAAACGTCGAAATCTCAAAAAAGCAAGGAAATCGACGACTTCAATGAATTGCCAGAGGTTCAAGAAATGATCCGTAGTCTCATGCGGAAGCATTGGGACGAATGGTTGGACACGCCGCTTCCTGCTTTAAACGGAAAATCTCCGCGTAAAGCGGCTCAGAAAAAAGAAGAACAAGAAGCTCTTCAAGCACTTCTTCTCCAGTTTGAAGGATTGAATCAAAGAGATCCGAGTGACCCTGCGAATCCCAATGTGGAAGAATTAAAACAGCAGCTGGGGATTTCTGGTCCTTTATTTTGAGAAGGGGATTTGGAGGCAAAAGGGGAAGAAAAAAAGCTTTAAAGGGCTCTCCGAAAACTTTCTGAGTAATATATTTTCCAAGTCTTTGGGTCATATGTAACTTTTCTTAAAGAGTTTCATAAAGAAAAGATACAGCATTATCTTTTCTTAGTCGCGCTTTAAAAGAAAGGATAATATTATAATCCGAGAAACAGACAAATCTTCTCATTAAAAGTTATGTGAGGATTTCTTTAAAGATTAAAAAAACTTGAAAACAAGGTGGATTGTTTCTATATATTTTTGAGGAGCCCTTGGATATGAAAAAAGACATTCAGGCTCAATTCAAAAAATGTTTAAAAGGGTGTTATTTTTTTTAAATCATTAACCATTTTCTAGGATTTTTCTATGTTTAAAAAACGAAGTCTTTTTTTTATGATTTTTATCGTCGTATGTTTCCCAATTTTTTCGAATGCATGTCAAACTGACGAAGAATTAGAGAGAATAAACAAAACCCTTTTTATTTTGAAGGGAACAAAGAATCATGCTGTTGTAATGCGGGATGCAATGAAAACGGGTGACGTTTTTCCACCTCTAGAGCGTCTAAAAGAAGCAAGTATTCAATTTTTGATGGGAAAAGATTTTAATATAGAAACATCTGAGCAGAAAAAAAGAATTTTTGAGGATGCTCTCTATCGACAGCTTTTTATGGACGCTCTGTTTTTTGAGAATCTAGAAAATATGTTTTTTATGTTTAAAAAGGGTTTTGAACATCAAAAAGAGAACGTTTCTTCCCTTTTTTTAAAGGGTGGTTACGGAATAATTTTGAACGAGATTGAAGGGTATTTGTTAAAAACTCAGATATCATTTCTTCAGACCTTTTCGGATTTGTTTGGTCAAACTGAAGCTTTTCACACTAAATACTATGGGTTTGATTTTACACGAGAGGGGGGAGCATTTGTCCTTTCTGGAGGAAGAGTGACTGATAATGAAAAACTTTATGCTACAAAATTTTGTATGTCTGTTAAAGATTCTATTCAAAAAGAAACTCATTATTCCAAGACTCAGATCTTTAATTTTAAAGAATGTATGGATGAGTTGGCATCGTCCTCTTTTGACTTCACCGCGACGTTATCAGAAGTTCTTTTGGCAGACTTTTCTGAGGTTGTTCAACTTTATGAAATTTTAGAAGAAGGGAATGACAGAGAGAGATCACGTGACGATCCTATGTATGGCCGCTTTTGTGATTTTTCTAAGAAAGCGCATTCAAATTACTTACGACTTGGAGAAAAGGTTTATGAGATCACCTCTCCTCAAAAAGCGGAGCAATATCTGAAAAAAGAAGCTCGGGTTGACTTGGATCCTAAAATGTCTAAATATTTTGATGGTATAAGAGATCAATTTTTTTGGCATCTAAAAGAAGTTTCAATAGAGAGAATGGCAAAATTTGAAAGGATCATTGGTAAACTTAAGAACGACGCAGAAAAAGAACGAAAAGCACTTCTGAAAAAGAAGAAAAACGCTGTAAAAAACAAAAGTAAAAATGATGCAAGCCAAGCTCAGTTACCGGAAGCAGAGGATGAACGCACGGCACGTGAAGGGGAAGAGGCGTCTTCAGAGCTGGAGATGGTTTCAGAATCCGTTAAAAGTCTCGAGCACAGTATAGGTGCAGCCCAAGGTGCAGCCCAAGAAGATAGAACTTCGGAAGAAGCAGTGCAGGGTGAGGCAGCAGCAGATTTAAACGAAAATTTGGATCCTTGGTGGACGTCCTATCAAAAGGCTCCGAAAGAAAAATCTCGGAATTTTCAAGGAGGATCAGGAGAGGCGTCATCTTCTCTACGGGTTAAATTGACGAGAAAAGCTTTTCGTTTCTTCTCGGTTATGGGGGGACATTCTCTGTGGGATCCAAACTTAGATTTGTCAGATTTTAATGCTTTTCAATCAGAGATATTTCGAGAAACAGAGGCTTTTTTGGGAAAAGATGTGTCACTTCATCCCGTCCTTCTCAAAGCGCGTCATTTTGCACGCCCCCCTCTTATTCTTCCAAATTTGAATCCGAAGTCAAAGGCATCTGAGCCTTATCTTCTCTTTCGGATGCCTCATCTTCCTCATGGAAGAGAAGAAAATAGATTCTATCCCGCTTTAAGGAATTTTTATGCGATTTATTTTCAAGAAGCTGGCCTTTCTCGGGAAAACATCATTGAAAAGTAAAGATGACACTTTCCCCTTTATCCAAAACGGCTCTAGGGAAAATAGTTAACTTAGGACCATTACCCCATAGTGTTGCATAAGCCTTTTAATTCGATCTCTTTTGGAAAGCTTTACGTCATTATCCTTTACAAAAAACTCAACAGCTTGCCTTAAGGCAATATTATCTGGGATAGATAAATCTTTTTTACAAATGGAAACTATTTTTTTTGCTAACTGGTAGCGTCCTTGTTGCTCATAATACTTAGATGTAAGCATCCTAAAAATCGATCTCTTTTGTTTTTCTTGCTCAGCTGACGCCATTTTTTTTAATTTTTGCATGATTTGCTGACTTACCCCTGTTTTTAGAGGCGGAAGAACATGATAAATAACAGCATCATGTTGAGGATTTTCTTGAACGTAATCAAGAATAATATTTTCTTTCTTTTTAGTTTGTTTTTTCTCTTTGAGATGTGTCTCAAAGGCGTCCGACTGTCCTGAATGAATGGTGCTTAAGTAAGGGCGCTCACAAGAGGCAATAAAAACCCCTGGCTTTGGTCCTCCCAACACCTCGTTAATCACATCACATAAAGATCTTGGTTCACTAGCCTGTTTAAAGTCAAAAACAATTGATTGAGCACAGCGAATACACATAACGTTTCTCGTATATATCAAGAGAGCATAGCTCTTAATCTTCTTTCCCCCTATTCTTTTTTTGCATCGTTCAATAAATTTCTTAAGATTATCGTTTTGTGCCATTTTATACAAAGCATACTGCTCACTATGTGTAAAATTTTTCTCTGCACCTTCCTTTTCGTGCTCTGTCTCTTTGGGAATATGATGTTTTTTATCGATGTCTATAACAGAGAGCTCTAAGGTGCAAGAAAACCTCTCACAAACACCTTGAGCTTGCTGCTCTTCCTTTATTGAATTCCATCGTTTATAGAGATGATCAAAAAAAGGATCCTGGTCAATTTTTTGTATCAGTGCCTCTTTAATTTGCTTTAAAGGAATCGTCATTTTTATCCCAAATCTTTGCTCAAGATAACTGTTCGATGATTTAGTTGATTTTTCGATCTCCACCACTCCTTGATATTCCTTCCCATCTTTTGTTGAGGGAGCATCCTCTGAAAGAGCATCCCACCCAGAGATAGCCCCTTGCATATCTAACAGATCACCAAGACGACACTCTCTTTTTTTTCTCCCACTAAAAAAGAAGAATGGTTTTTCGATAGGTGCCTCTGAAACACTTTCTACTGTTCCAAAAAAATAAGGATTCTCATTTATTTTATTTCCGAGTTCATCAAAAAAAACAAACCCAAAAGAGGCAAAATTTAAGCTGTTATCCTCTAATGTATTGCTGAACGCAGGATCCGGTGCAGATTGCAAAATTGTTCTAAGATTCTCTCCCAGATCTCCTAAAGAGAAAAAAATCTCTTGATGGGTATGGAGTATATTTCCAGATTGGGTCTTAATCTCGAGGGTAGAATGCGCCTGAGGGTATCTTCTATATCCACATTTGAAATGGTCACATTCCTCACCACCTTTGCATCCCAGGATCGGAATAAAAGAAATAAATGACCCCAAAAGAAGAAGAAATAGAAATTTTTTCACACCACATTCCTTAAAAGTAAAATTTACGCATCTCCAGCATGTGTCAGAATATGTATGTGCCGATTTGTGAGATCTGCTGCACCCCAAGTTTTGCGGGTCTCTGGATCTATATCGCTCGCTAAAGAATTGGGAAAAGAAAATGTAAAGAAGTGCAACTTATCTATTTTTTTGGCTTCCGTTAAAAAACGTTTTACTAAGTCTAACGACTCTGTTCCAGAAGTGTCTACAAAGGCTTCTTCCACATCAATAAGCATCTTTTTATGAGTGAGCAGAGTTACGAGCTGTTCTAATATTTCAGGACGACAAGAAGAATTTGTAATTCTAAGGTATGAGATATTCTCTTTTTGACACACCGAAATAATACCCTCTATATCTTCAGAAGAAGCGCCTCTCACACTCAAAAATTTATGTTTATCTGTCTCTGATTTTAATAAAATTTCAGGAAGATCATCTGAGTGAATATCAAGAATATCTTCTTGTTTTTTAATCCCTAAAAACGGTTCTCTGTCATTCATCCAATCCGGGAGGCTGTGGTGCAGTTTTAGATCTGTCCATTTTTGAGTAAGATCTTCTTCCTCAAGGATTTGTTCGCGCCTTAATACTTGTTCTTTCAATGTCCTCAGATCATCAACAATTTCTTCGTCCTCTTCTGACGCTTCCTTTGGTTTTTCGAGAGGGCTGAGAGAGATCTCTTTACCTTCTTTTTCAACGCGTCGAGCCATTCCCTTTTCAATGACCTCAAAGCCCTCTAAGGCTGCCTTTGGGGTTTGGGTCCCCTTATGGCGATAGATAATAGAAGCGCTTTCCACGTGCTTGGAAAATTCCTGAAGACCAAAAAACAAGCGATTAAATTTGTAACTCGTGCCATTATCTAAGATCAAAATTTTGAGATTATCTAAAATATGATGGTTAGAACATTGAGATAATTTGCTTAAAAACCATCCAATATTATTGATTTGGGTTCCATCAAACCCTTCTAAATCAATGCGCAACCGATAGGGCGTTCTTGTCTTATCTTGAGGCAAAACAGTTTCAAGATTGTCTCCCCAAGTAAATGTAGACAAGGTCCTTGAAAATCCTTTATTTAATGAAATTTCTAGGCATTCTCCATGCTTACTTTTGTGGTAACACACTTGAAATCCACCAAACACATCACTTACGTGCATCAAAACACAGAGAAATACGATGAAAGCAGTACGTTTTGTCATGACAAAATCCTTTTCAGTCTTCAGTGGTTTTCACATATTCCGACGCTCTGAAATCCAAGCCTAAAATTTAAAACATCCAAAAAATATTTAAAAAAAAGAAGTTCTTCAAATGAGATGTTATTATTTTACCCCTCTTTGTTTCTACTCTACATTTTGTCTTAAGTAAATGTTTTCATGAGTAATCCAGAAATTGAAGTGCGTCCCAAAGATTGGACACCCTTGATACGAATCTCTGAGTTACTATTCTGAGAATTGGTAAGACAAGTCCTCTATGATTGAGGCTTTGGAAAAAAAATAGAGAAGAAAAACGGACTCCATATGAAAAGATGGAGTGGGCTCAAAATTCTGGACTGTCAAGATTCCGTGCAGATCGGTATTTAATAATAAAAACTCATTTTTTCAGAGCATTAGACAACATCCATCTGTTGGTCCAAGAGTTATAGAAATAACGATAGACTTAACCAATTGTAGCAATTATACTAATTATAGCAATTGAGACGAGATGATAATTTTAGCTCTTAATACAAGAAGGATCTATTTATATGATTAGAGAAATCACAGCAATGAACGTCAGAAAAAACTTTGGAGAAATTTTAAACGAGGTCAAATATCGCCATGATTCTGTTTTAATAAAAAAAGCAGGCAAGCCTATGGCGGCTATTATAGATATAAATCTGTTTGAAAAAATAAAAACATTAAAAGACAAATTTGATAAATTAAGCATGCATCTTGCAACTGCTTATAAAGACACGGCTCTTGAAGTTGCCGAAGCAGAGATTGAAGAGGCTCTTGAAAGTACCAAGAAAGCATAACGATGAAAATTGTTCTTGATACAAATGTTTGGATTTCAGGTCTTATGTTACCTCAAAGTAAGGCGGGAGATATTATTAAAAAATGGAAAGAAGGAAAATTTATAATCGTTACTTCTAAACCCATCTTAGATGAAATAAGAAGAGTTCTATTGTATCCAAAAATTTTTAAAAAAATAGGCTGGAATAGGGAGGAAATCGATTTCTATTTAGAGTCACTCTCTTTTTTTACAGAGACTGTTTCTTTTAATAAAGTATCTGTAAAAGTAGAAAAGGACCCTCATGACGCTCCGATCCTAGAAACTTTAATAAAAAGTAACGCAGATTTTTTGGTTACAGGAGATAAAGTCTTACTTGATTTTCAATCCTCTTTTGCTATTTTATCTGTCTCTGATTTTCATGGGATGATTGAATAGAAAGTCATTCGTCCTATTCTCTAAAATTGGTCTCGTACAATCGGTCATTAATTATGTCTCGTCCTTGGGCAATTGCGTATAATAATAACAATTTACAGTTGACGAAGCCTGACTCAAATTAAGGTCCCTCCCATTCAAGTGTGAAATGCCCCCCAAAGACTGTACAGTTTTAGTGTCGCAAAGTGCGCGTAACTGAACGCCCTTGAAGGGGCGATACAAAAAAAATCCCCCTGAATTTTTAAGGGGTTACGTTTTTTGGAAATCTTCAAAAACGATATGGGGTTTTTTATTAAAAAGTGCGGCTATATGAGCTAAGCTCGATAAAGTAAGATTTGCAGATCCTTTTTGAACTTTAGAAACTTGAGCAGGTGTTGTATTGAGGCGCCGAACAAGTTCATTAAATCCAATTTTGTTTTTGAGCATATAGTCTCCAACAATCTGAGCAACATCTTCTTGGAGAGCTTTGAGGAATTCAAATTCCATCTCTGCTTGGTTTTCAATTTCTTTGATTTCTTCTGAATTGAGTCTTTTTTTAAGGTAGTCGTTAAAATTTTTTAATTTCATTTTTTTTCCTTTCTTGGATGAATGGACGAAAAGATTTTCATTTCAGGTCGATTTTATCAAGTCTTTCTCGTTCAATTTTAATATCTTGATGTTGGGTTTTCTTGTCACCTCCTTGGAGCAAAAAAATGGTATGATTGTGCGTAAATGTGTAATAAATTCGATATCCATAGGCTCTTTCTCGAAGTTCAAATAATCCATTTCCGAGAGCCTTACTATGGGGCAGTCGAAGTTCATTCCCACATTTTTCAAGTAATTGCGATTTTCTTAATCTGATCGACTGTTCTTTTATCAAGCCAGTGTTCAACAGGAGAAAACAATCATCAGGACTCCAATACAAAACCTTCCAGTTACTTTTTATCCTTAACCTTTCAATAGGTATATTTTAATATAGTTCTTTTAAGTATATCATTCAAGATATTTTCAAAAAAATCCAGGCGTCCTTAAAAACTTTGTTTTCTTCAAATTGAGAAGAAAGCGTTTTAATCCTATAAATTTGGAAAACAGAGAAAAATTCTTAAGTGAACTCTTTAAGTTTACCTTCAACAGAAGATTTTAAAATTCTCAAGAAAAAGTTAAAGCATGGGCTAAAATTTTAGAGGGTTTTAAGGATAATAAATAAGGCTTTTAACATAAAAATTAACAGTTAAATTATAAAATATTATAATAAAGTTAACATAAATTTATTTAAAAAACTGAAATTCTATCTATTCATTGAAAAAAAATTATGTATTAATATTTAAAATAATAAATAGGATAAAGATAAATCACATGAAAAAATTATATTTTTTTTGTTATCGAGTTGGCTGTTATTTAAAAAAAGGAGGGTTTTTGCAAAGTTTGTTGTGCCAGTTCGCGAGATAGACCTAGAAATAAGAATTCTAAAATTTTAACCAGCAGACATGAGAGAGGCTCTTGGGAATAATCTATTTCAGGAAGGGTTCTTTCTTTCAGAAAGGCATCTTTGATGAAAAAAAACCTTTTACGATTGATTTTTGGAAAGATAATTTTTGCTTTCTTTTTGACGTATGCACATGCGATGGAAGACGAAGGAGCATTTTCCTCAGGGACGCCTTTAAGGTCTGGAACGCCACTTCATATTTATGATGCCTTGGAACCCTATTACAAATCTAAAAATAATTTTCTACATATTTTTTTGAAAAAGATTCATAAAGAGCTAACGGATGAAACTTCCTCAAACTATACAGGAATAGTAGAGCAGCCAAGAGTATTTTTTTCTCATGCGTATGAAGATGGAGGAATATACACTGGGAAAAATCAATTTCTTATAAAGCTCTTGGAGACCTATCTAAAAGATTTAAAAATCATGTTTAGGAATGACATAACAGGTTATAAATTGGGAGATATTTTATCAGATCGAATGAAAGAAGATGTCAATTGGGCAGACATCCTTTTAGTAATTTATACCAAAACTTATGAGAAAAAGATGTCTGATCCTTCGACGGGAGTGTATGCAGAATGGACCCAAGCCAAAGAGAAAAATAAAAAAATCATTTATATGGTGATTGAACAAGGGGTAACGCCTCCTAAAGGTCCTCTTTATTTACCTTTTACTTTTACAGACGCTGCTCAGTTTCATACAAACATGTTTTATTTGATGAGAAGCCTTTTTAAAGGAGATCCTATTCCCTTATGTACTCATGAAGAAGATTTTCAGGGTTCGTATAAATCAGCCCTCAAGAGTGGAGATTTTAAAAAAGCAAGGGAACTCTTTGAATGTGAGGAAGAAGAAGCAGAGTTGAACAATGCAGATTTTATCCTCTCTTTAAGAGTGACAGCAAGAAAGCAAGTCGAAAGCCTGGAAAAACTTGTGAGGATCGTAAAGAGAAATAGTACAGGAGCCTTTAAAGTTTTGAATGAATTTGCAGAAGAAGGATATCGAGAGGCTCAAACAGCTCTTGGTAAACTCTATGAAGAAGGCGGAATTCTCACCCCTCAAGATGATGTAAAAGCTCTTAATTGGTATGTAAAAGCAAGGTCCGCAGAGAATCTTTCAAGGATGACGAAAAAAGGAAGTACAATGGCTCTTAAGGCTTTAGAAGAGCTCATGGAAGACGGAGACCTCGAGGCTCAAGTTATCCTTGGAGCATTGTATGAAGAAGGAACAACTCTCACGCCTCGAAATGAAGCAAAGGCAATTGAATTATATGCAGAGGCGACAGAAAAAAACAATCAAAACGGTCTCGAGAATCTTATAAGGATGGTGAAGAGAGAACGTGAAGAGGCTCTTAAAGTTTTAGAAGAACTTGCAGAAGAAGGGTGTTCAAGTGCACAAACAGCTTTAGGACAATTATATGAAGCGGGTGGCGTGCTTACGCCGCAAGACGATACAAAGGCAGCAGAATGGTATGAAGAAGATGCAACAATAAAAGAGAATGATAAAGGCCGAGAGGGTCTTATCAGAATGGTAAAAAAAGGAAGTCTAAAAGCTCTTAGATCTGTGGAGAGACTCGCAGAAAAATACAATTCAAATGGTAGATTTGCTCTGGCAACACTTTATGAAGAAGGGTCAAGTCTTGTCCCACAGGACGAATATAAGGCTTTTTTCAACATCACAAGGTTGATACGTGAAGATCTTGTGTTAGAGAGTTTCACAAGAATGGCGAAAGGGGGAAATAGAAAAGTTCTGAGGCTTATAGAAAATATAGAAGAGTTGGGTATAGATGAGCCCAATTTTTTCAAAAAAATACAGGGAAGACTTTATGAAGAAGGAGGGCTTCTGACGGCTCAAGATGACACAAAAGCTCTAGACTTTTATTCAAGGGCCCAATCTGTAAAAAATCTTGTGAGAATGATGAAAAAAGGGACGGTAGATTCTCTCAAAGTTATTGAAACTTTAAAGACATTAGCAGAGGAGGGGCATAAAAAGGCTCAGTTAGCTATGGGGAGGCTTTGTGAAGATGGAGAATATACACCTCAAGATGAAGCAGGGGCGGTAAATTGGTATGCAAAAGCGGAGGGAGTAGATGATCTTGTAAGAATGGTGGCGCGGAAAAGTAATCTTGCTTTAAAGGCGTTAAAAGATCTTTCCGAAAAAGAGAATAAAGAGGCTCAAGCAGCCCTTGGAGAACTTTATGAAAAGGGAGGGGATCTTACGCCTCAAGATGCGTCAAAAGCCATTTTTTTGTATGTAAAAGCAAGCGATGATGCCAGCCTAAATAGACTTGTCAGAATGGTAAAGAGAGGAAATACAGAAGCGCTTAAAGCTTTAGAGGACCTCGCAGAAAAGTATAATCTAATGGCTCAAATAGATCTTGGAAGGCTTTATGAACTTGGTGGGAGCATTACACCTCAAGATGATAAAAAAGCTGTGGATTCGTATGTGAAGGCCTTGAAATTCTTGGATCATCCTATCGCTCTGAAGAGTCTGGTAAGGATGGCAAAAAAAGGAAATACAGATGCTTTTAAGGCACTCGAAATGTTATCAGAAAGATGGAGTACAGTCTCAACATCCCTTGGAAAACTTTATGAACGCGGGGGGCGTCTTACACCGCAAGATGATGAGAAAGCTACCGCGTGGTACATAAAATCAGGTTTTGCAAAAGACCTCATCAGAATGATGAGGAAAGGAAACACAAAGGCTCTTCAAGCTTTGGAGGAATTGGATACGAGAGGGAGCCCCTTCGCGCTTGGAGAATTTTATGAAGAAAAGGCAGGTCAGACTTCTGATGATGAGATAAAAGCTGTTGAGTGGTATAAAAAGGCAAATTCTGATTTTTCTCTTGGAAGGATGGCAAAGAGGGGAAGCATAAGCGCACTTAAGGCTTTAGAGATGCGTTTATATGAAAAATTCAAATCGACCCATGAAATGTTTAAAATCTCTGAAGTGCTTGGAGGCCTTTATGAAGAAGGAGGAACGATGATTCCTCAAGATGAAACAAAAGCCATAGCGTTGTATGCAAGAGGGGAGGTATTCCATTCTCTTAAGAGGATGGTAAAGCTCGGAAGTACAAATGCCCTTAAGGCTTTAGAAACACTTGCAGAAAATGGAAATGGAGACGCTCAGGTATTACTTGGAGAGATTTATGAAGACGGAAGTTCTTTAACCGCTCAAGATGAAGCGAAAGCTATAGACTTCTACGCCAAAGTTATACAAGCCTGCGGTACCAAAGGTATAGAAGACTTCGGTTTTTTTAACCTTATGAGAATGGTAAAAAAGGGGAGTACAAAGGCTCTCAAAGCTTTAGAAACGTTTGCAGAGAACGGTAATATAGGAGCTCAATTCGCTTTTGGAGTTCTTTATGAACTCGGGGGGTCACTCACCCCTCAAGATGACATGAAAGCCCTAGAATTGTGTGAGAAAGTGGAATTTGTATGTCCTCTTAAAAAAATGGTAAAAAAGAAAAATATGAGAGCGCTTAAAGTTCTCGAAACAATTGCAGAAAAAAAGACCCATGAGGGAGCAGGCGCACAAAAAATGCTTGGTGAGCTTTATGAAAAAGGGACCCCTCTCACACCGAAAGATGAAGAGAGAGCCGTTGATTGGTATGTCAAAGGGAAGCAGGTTGATGATCTCAAGAGAATGATAAAAATGGGCAGCACAAGAGCGCTTAAAGCTTTCGAAGCGCTTGCTGAAAATGGAACTAGAGACTATCAAAAAGCGCTTGGAGAGCTTTATGAGCAGGGTGGGAGTCCAACTCCCCTGAAGGATGAAGAGAAGGCCGTTGGTTGGTATTTCAAAGGGAGACAAGTTGATGACCTCAAGAGAATGATTATAAAGGGAGTTGTCGTTGCGCTTAAAGCTTTCGAAACGCTTGCCGAAAAAGGCACTCAAGATGATCAAAGAACACTTGGAGAGTTTTATGAATATGGTGGGAGCCCTATAACACCCAAAGATGAAGAGAAGGCCGTTGGTTGGTATGCCAAAGGGAAACAAATTTCCAAATTAAAGAAGATGATCGTAAAGGGAAGTGTCGTTGCTCTTAAATCTCTTGAAACGCTTGCAGAAGATGGAACTCTGGATGCTCAAACAGCGCTTGGAGAACTTTACGAACAGGGTGGGAGCCCTATAACTCCGAAAGATGAAAAGAAGGCCGTTGATTGGTATGTCAAAGGGAATCAAATTTATAAGTTAAAAGGGATGATTGTGAGGGGAAGTGTCGCCGCATTTAATGCTCTCAAAATGCTTGTAGAAAAAGGGATGGGATATGCTCCAACAGCGTTTGGAGAGCTTTATGAAGAAGGGAGCGGTTTAACCCCGAAAGACGAAGATAAAGCCTTTGATTTGTTTGTCAAGGGGAAGCAATTTGATCATCTAAAGAGGCTGATCATAAATGGAAGTACAGCCGCTCTTAAAGCTCTCAAAATGCTTGCCGAAAAGGAGAGTTATAATGACCAAGTACAAATTCCAGGGCTCAAATCACGTGCAAAAAAAGAAAACCCTTATGCTGAAAGAGTGCTTGGAGAGCTTTATGAAGAGGGGAGTAAATTAACACCGAAAGATGAAGACAAAGCTTTTGATTTGTATGTCAAGGGAGAAGAAGTTCTTTATCTAAAGGGAATGATCGAAAGAGGAAGTACCGTTGCGCTTAAAGCACTTGAAACACTTGGTGAAAAGGGGAATCATGATGCTCAAAAATGGCTTGGAGAGCTTTATGAATCCGGAAGCTATTTAACACCGAAAGATGAAGAGAAGGCCATTGATTGGTATGTCAAAGGGAATCAAGTGGAAAAATTAAAAGGGATGGTCGTAAAGGGAAGTGCAGCCGCTCTTAAAGCCCTCGAAACGTTTGCAGAAAAAGGGGATAAATCGACTCAAATACAGCTTGGAGAGCTTTATGAAAAAGGAAGTAATTTAACGCCGAAAGATGACGAGAAGGCGGTTGATTGGTTTATAAGGTCAGAAAATGGATATCATCTAAAGAGAATGGTTCTGAGGGATAGTACAAGAGCCCTTAAAGTTTTAGAAACGCTTGCCGAAAATGGGAATCGTGATGCTCAAAAAGAGCTTGGAGAGCTTTATGAAGAAGGGAGCACTTTAACACCGAAAGATGACGAGAAGGCGGTTGATTGGTATGCTAAGGAGAAACAAGTTTATTATCTAACTTCTAATCTAAAGCGGATGATCCTAAAGGGAAGTGTCGTTGCGCTTAAAGCTTTTGAAATGCTTGCAGAAAATGGAAATAAATATGATCAAAAAGAACTTGGAGAGCTTTATGAACACGGTGGGAGCCCTATAACGCCAAAAGATGACGAAAAGGCTGCTGGTTGGTATGTTAAAGGGAGACAAATTAATGATCTAAAGAGAATGATCGTAAAGGGAAGTGTCGTCGCGCTTAATGCACTGGAAACACTTGCAGAAAAAGGGAATCATAATGCTCAAAGCACACTTGGAGAATTTTATGAACACGGTGGAAGCCCTATTACACCCAAAGATGAAGAGAAGGCCATTGATTGGTACGTTAAAGGGAAACAAATTTTTTATCTAGAGAGAATGGTTATGGGGGGGCCAAGAGAGCTTAGCGCAAGAAGCGTAGGGAGAAGCGCAGCGGGAAGCCCAAGAGCGCTTAAAGCACTTGAAACGCTTGCAAAAAAAGGGACTCGGGGCGCTCGAAATGCGCTGGGTGAATTATATGAATACGGGGGCCCGATAACGCCGAAAAATGAAGTAAAAGCCGTTGAGTGGCATATAAAGGGATTGAGCTTCAATAATTATTCTCTCATCAATATGGTAAGGAGGGGAAGTGTCGTTGCTCTTGAAGCCATGAGAATACTTGCAGAAAAAGGAATTAAGAAGGCGCAAGAAGTTCTTGGAGAGCTATATGAAAAAGGAAGTACTTTAACACCGAAAGATGAAGAGACGGCCGTTGATTGGTATGTCAAAGGGGAATCTGTCGTTTGTCTCATCAAAATGGTAAAGGGAGGAAGTACAAAAGCGCTTAAGGCTATAGAAACGCTTGCAGAAAATGGAAACAATCAGGAGCAAAAGGTGCTTGGAGAACTATATGAACAAGGAAGCTCTGTAGCCCCGAAAGATGAAGAGAAGGCCGTTGATTGGTTTACAAGGGCGAAAAGTGTGCGGCATTTAAAGAGAATGGTTATGAAAGAAAGTACAAGAGCTCTTCAAGCTCTGGAAATGCTTGCAGAAAATGGAAGTGATAAGGCTCAAAGTGTGCTTGGACGACTTTATGAACAAGGAAGCAGTTTAACGCCGAAAGATGAAGGAAAGGCCATTGATTGGTTTGCAAAGGCGAAAAGTGAAAAGAGTCTAAAGAGAATGGTTATGAAAGAAAGTACAAGAGCTCTTCAAGCTTTGGAAATGCTTGCAGAAAATGGAAGTGATAAGGCTCAAAGTGTGCTTGGACAACTTTATGAATGCGGTGGCCCGATAACACCGAAAGATGAAATAAAAGCCATTGCGTGGTATGTAAAAAGGGTAAGAGCCCTGAGTAACGATCATCTTGTAAGAATGACAAAGAAGGGAAGTTTAGGTGCTCTTGAAGCTCTCAAAACACTTGCAGAAAAAAAAGTTAGGAGTGCGCAAGAAGTTCTTGGAAAACTTTATGAACAGGGTGGGACCCCGATAATACCGAAAGATGAAGAAAAGGCTGTTGATTGGTTTATAGGGGCAAAAAGCGGAAACGGTCTAAAGAGAATGGTCATGAAAGAAAGCACAAGAGCATTTCAAGCTTTAGAAACGCTTTCAGAAAATGGAAATGATAAGGCTCAAAGCGCGCTTGGACAACTTTATGAAAATGGAGGAAACTCTCTAACCCCGAAAAATGAAGAGAAAGCTGTTGATTTGTTTACAAGAGCAAAAAGGGGAGGTCATTTAAAGAGAATGGTTATGAGGGAAAGTACAAGAGCGCTTCAAGCTTTGGAAATGCTTGCAGAAAAAGGAATAAAAAATGTCCAAATAGTGCTTGGAGATCTTTATGAACACGGTGAGAGCCCTATAACGCCGGAAGATGAGGAGAAGGCCGTTGGTTGGTATTTAAAGGCAGAAAACGGAAATGGTCTAAAGAGAATGGTCATGATGGAAAGTACGAACGCCCTTAAAGCTTTGGAGATGCTGGCAGAAAAAGGAAATAAAAATGCCTCAAAAATGCTTGTTGGATTGTCGAGATACGCGTATTTTGGTATGCCAAAAGATGAGGCGACGGTCGTTGATTGGTATACGAGAGCGGAAAGTGTGTTCTCTCTTCGTGAGATGATAAAAAAAGGGAGTCAAATGGCTCTTAACGCTTTAGAAATGCTCGGAAAGAAAGAAAATAAAATTGCCCAACAGCAGCTTGGACAACTTTATGAGAACGGTGAGAGCGCTATAACACCGAAAAATGAGGAGAAGGCTGTTGATTGGTATACAAAAGCAGAAAACGTAAGTTCCTTAAGCAGAATGATAGAAACGGGAAGTGCAAGAGCCCTTACTGCTCTCGAAATGCTTGCAGAAAAAGGGATAAGAAACGCTCAAGTTGATCTTGGAAGACTTTATAAAAAAGGGAGCCCTCTCACACCGAAAAATAAAGAGAAAGCCATTGAATGGTTCAAAAAAGCAGAATGTAAGCCAGGCGAAACATTTGACTTAAGTGAATCTGAAGATGAAAACTTTTTTGTTTTCGATATGGGTGCATTTGATAGGGTGGATTCTGAAAGGGTACAATCTGAAAGGGTACAATCTGAAAGGGTAGATTCTCCAAATGCAGCCTTTTATAGAATGGGTGCATTTGAAGGGTTAGATTCTGAAGATGAAAACTTTTTTTAATGGATGATTCTGAACGAGTAGATTGAGAAGTTTTTTCATAAATCTTATAAGGAGGAGAATCATACATTTTTATGAAAAAATAAATTCGCATACAAATAATTCTTAAGGATGCTTTTTGGAAATTCGAAAAGAACTCTTTTAAGGGAAAATATAAAACGAAGAGCTGATTGACCCATTCTCTTTTAAGTCCTTCAAACACTATAAAAAAAGCATTTGGTTTTTTTTAAAATATTGTTTACAGTAGATTTTAGAGAAATCAAAAAAATATTCCCTAAGTCTACACTCCTCTCGCGTTCCAATACATAAATATTCCTCAAAAGAAGCAAAGGTATTCACGATGGAAGATGAAAAAAACCCAAATACAGTCCGCGGATCCATTTTTAAACTCCTGAGCGTTGTTGTTTTTGCTGTCATCTGTATCTACGTGGGGAGGATGTTTATCGAAGAAGAACCTAAAACGGCTTCTGTAGAAGCTGCCAAACAAGAGAGTATGGTGGTTTTTGATATCAAGATGGCTGTCTTTGATATCGAGCAAGGAGAAGATGGCTTCACCGAAATCACAACAGCCGGGGCCCCAGAGCTTGTTTCAAATAGACCTGGAATCCGGGTTGCAATGGACACGACGTCCAAAGCTGTGGGACTTATGCAAAAGCTTCTTCCTGAAAATTTGACCTTTATCCTCTCAACCAATAAAGGGACGGCTATTTTAAAATGCAAAGAGATTAAAGAAGGATCAACGCCAGATCGCCTTAAGTTTGCCTTCCATCAAGATGAGGGGAATTTCGAAGGCATCGTAAATGCTTATAAAGCTGAGAAAGTGACGTCACAGGCTTCTCAAACGTCCAATTCCAGTGGTGTTTTAATGGCTTTAAGCTATGCAGGATTTAAGAAAGAAGATCAAAATCGAGAAGTTCCATACCCTCTGACTGACCGCGTCAATTATCTCCTCACGCCAACAGGAGTTACGATGAAGAAGGGAGAGGCTTCAGAGGGAAGTAGGGCAGGACAAACACAAACATTCCCCTATCGAACATCTCTTCAAGGCGTTGATAAAGTCATAGTGGTGAGTATTAAAGGAAAAGACTCAGAAATCTCTGGGGAAGACTTTGCAACAAAGGTCTGGACACAAGGAACGGACACTTTCTTAAAAACGCCCCCCAATGGAAACTTTGAGGCCCATGATCAAAGCGGAGAGAATCATTTCTTTGCCCTGAAGTTTTCAAATCCTATTTTTGAGACAGAAGCAAACACCCTAAAGTTCGAGACAGAGTTCCTCGAGAACGATCAAGGCCAAAAGGTCATCCCCCCCGTGTTTGAAGGAGGGAGTTTTGTGAGTGCGGAGAAAAATGGGGTGGTTGTGGTGATTGATCCAAACCGTGCTCAGGGCAAACGTGGCATTTAATCTCATTTTTTCTTTGCTTAACTTTTGTATGATTATCTATTTTTTTGGTTTCTCATGAAGAACAATTTTTTATTTAAATTCTTTTCCTATGTTATATTAATTTCATTTATGAATCTCTCTTTAAGCCCAGTCTTGAGAGCAATGGAGGATTCTGAAATTCAGGGAGAGATGAGACCTTTGTTAAAACAAAGCCCAGCATCTTCTCAAGAATCTTTGGACAGTTTGGTAGATAAAGAGAGTGGTAATGCTCACACTCGAGGGGTTCAGCTTTCTAAAAATGAGTATCTAGAGACCTTTTTAGCGTATTGCAAAAAAATTCAAACAGAAGATCTCTCATTAGACGAAAAAGGAGTATTTGAGGCTCTAAGCGCAGTAAATATGGGGCTCGATCCAGAACTTTCCAAAATTCAAAAATACGGGGTTCCCATTGGAGCTGGCTTGATTACCGCAGGAGCTGCTGCGGCTCTTGCAGAGCTTTATATGTTTGATGATTTAGTAAGTGTTCTATTTAAGATGCCATCTGGAACATATTCCGGGCTTCCTTCAACACAATTGCTAATTGCAGGAATTTCTGCAGGAGGACTTATTCTAGTAGGGGGCTGGCCCCAGATGGACGAGCGGATGAAAAATATGGTCAGCACGTCTTCCAAGTACAAGCCAAAGGCGGAAGAGGAACAAGGAATTGCAAAGAAAATTACTCTTGCAGGGATGACGTTGATAACGAGTGCTATTTTTGGATTTAAAGGGTTATTTGCGTTTGTGACAACAAATACAGGATATGGCGCTTCTTTTGAAGCTTTTGCAGGTGTAACGGGACCTTTTTTTGGTGTTTACAAACTTATCGTAACTTATCATTTTGCAAAAACAAAATGGACAGCCATCTTTAGATGGACAGAAGAGAAAATCTATAAATGGAGGGGTGTTCCAAGACCCGGTGAGGAAGAAAGAAATCTTCTGCGTCAATCTCTTGCCAATGGGCTTCGCAAAATTATTGCTGATAAAGTTCCAGAAGGAGAGACCGAGAGACTCTTTGATGAGATTCATGAGCTGCACGAAGGCGGCAAAAATCAAATGAATCTTTGGAAAACAGGGATTAAAAATCTTCGAGCGCAACTATCAAATACGCATAGCATAGAACATCAACAAACGATCCAATCTTCTATCGATGCCTTAAAAAAGAATATTTTAGTCCTCCAAAGAACATTGACGCTGGCAACAGTAAAGATACTCTACGACTTTGATAAAGAAGGTGCCCATTTTCCAGAACATTTAAGAGAGTCGCGCTGGTACGGACATCCACCTTTGTGGTATAGAGCGGCTCAAGCAGGAGGTGTTGTGCTTGGAGGGCTTTCTGCCTATGCGATTGGATGGGCTTGGAAATATATAACGAGTACGCTTGATCGCCCCGTTCAGGATGATGATGGCTTTACCCCCTATTATTTATCAAATGCTGTTGCAGATACTTCAGCCGTACTCATCACAACCTTCTATGTTCCCTGCTTAACTGTTGTGGCTGCTTCTATTTCAGGAAGATTGGCAAGTTTTGCGATGAACTACAACCCTGTTCAAAATTCTCCTCATATTGAAACGGCTGAAGTTACTTATTCACGCGTTCGTATGGTGGCAAGCTTTCTGAATTGGTGTTCTCATACCTATCAAGAAATGCCCGGAGCTCTTGTAGGGGGCACTGCCATGTATTATGCTGGGATACCTCTTGCTCAACAGTGGTGGACACTGGCGCCTGCGATGGCTGTTATGGGAGCGGGAAGTCATGTTTTGTCAGAAGAAGTGCTTCAGTCATATGTCACAAAGCTGATGAACTGGCTTCATAAATCGGACGGTGGAATTGACGCTAAAAGACAAGCAGTTGCGGATCTCTTAAAGGTCACGGATGATTGGCTTAAGACTCTCCGAGGGAATTATGTCGTTGATCTCAAAAATCTCTTGGATAAAGATTTTAAGGACTTATTTAAGGTGGATACAGAAGATAGAGAAAGTGGATCAGAGAGTGATGACTCTAGAGGCGCTGCAGAGGCTGTTTTCACGAGAGGAGAGGCAGAAGGGGGATCGTTTGTTTCTCAGAGAGGGAGTACTTCTAAAGATATTCCTCTGAAACCTAATCCTAAGCATAAAAACACAGGAAAAAAAGAGGGGACCGATGAGAAGGCAGAAGATGGCTCTGGAGAGTTTGATCACTTTGATGAGGGGCTTCCGAACGAAGAGGTTATGACGCGCCCGGGAACAGGATCTGGACTTACAGCACTTTTGTTGGAGAGGGATATCGTCCCGAGTCCTCCTTCTCCTCCATCAGGGGTAAAGCATTGGCTCAAAAAACATGTTAAAGATCCGTTGTTGAACAGATTAAGAGGGACGGGAACAGATTCCCCTGCAAGTATTGAATCGGGCGTTGAAATGCGTCAGATTCAGGATGCATGATGCTTTTTTCCTTAGGAAAAAGTGGCTTTGTTGCACAAATAAAATGAGAGACGTTTCATAATCTTCTGAAAATTTGTCGTTTTAAATCTGAAAAGAAAACAAAACCGAAGGGAAAGGAAGAAGAGACAACTGAAGCCGAGTATAACAAGATCTTAATTAGTCGAGGCAAGATAACAGTATGGATCGAAGATGGAATCAACGAAAGTTGGATCAACCATGATAAAAGGGAGAAACGAGGCCGTTTGTATAATTATGACGATAAGGGCATAGAATGCATAAAATCTCTTGAGAGAAAGTTAGGAATTTAGAGGAGGCGTGAAAACAGTGGAAAATAGAATGTGATTATCATACCCGATCCGTTTTAGAGATCCTGAAATTTAGATTTAAAACGATTTGTGCCGGAAATTTGTCTTCGCGTATTATGGAAAATCAGAAAACTGGAGTTGCTCTCAAAATTAATACTCTAAATCAGTTTGCCAAATTAGGAATGCCAAACTCCTTGCATGACCGTTAAGAGGGATTAACCTTTATTTTTATTTGTGCAACAAAGTTGAATGAATTAGCAAGATTTTGGAAAATGAGGTTTTTGCAATTGACGACGTACCCGACGAAAGAATTGGATCTTTATGAGAAGTAGGAACAACGCTGAAACGAAGATTTCTATTTATCGTTTTTTTATCAGAGACAGAAAAGAAGTTTGAAAATGATGTATCCTCTCCATATCGCCGGGTAATGAGTCTGTAGTGGATAGCGATTCCCCCCCCTCGAATAAAAAAATAGTGATTTTTTGTTGAAAATCGTGAAAA
>NCGZ01000016.1 GCA_002257235.1 Alphaproteobacteria bacterium 16-39-46 | reverse complement strand
CTATGAAAAAGATAAAAAGCAAGCTCAAAATGAGAAAAAAACCATATTATTTAAGGGATTTTGGGGAATCTAGTTATAAATGCTTCGGGAATTTAGGATCAAAATGAAGGAGTTTGTTCTCTTTTGCTTTCTAAATCTGCGCATCCAAAAACGTCCCGAAAAGATGCTATTGAAGCTCTTCAAATGGTGGTTTGTCGCGGAGTAGATCACCAAAAAACCAAGGCCTGTAATCTTTTAGAGGGACTTCTTGCAGATGAGGCTTGTGATTTTAAGGGGCGTATCACAATTTTGTTAACGATTGCATATAACGGTCTCCAAGACAAAAAAGAAAAGGCATGTGCTACCTTATTGCAACTTTCTGAAGATGAGAAAGTTGCCCCCGAAAAGCGTTTGGAAATTCTAAAGGCAATTGCCTCTCAAGGGAGAATAGACCAAAGAGAGCTGGCCTGCCGTGCTTTATTAGTTTTTTCTAAAAGTAAGACAATGAATTTAGATAAATGTTTTGAACTTTTAGAAACGGTTACGCGTCAGGGTACAGTCGCGCAAAGAGAAGAAGTCTCCTCTCTTTTATGGGAATTTTATAATCATGAGGTCAAATTTCAAGAACGTCTCGAAATTTTAAAATTTGGCGCTTTTCGCAAGATGCTTGATACAGAAATGAAATTTGTTTCGGCTTTGGGAGATCTTGTGGGGACTTCTACAGACGCCTCTTCTTTGAAAGAGCGTTGTGAGACAATGGGGGAAATTTTTAGACAAGGTCCTGATTCCTATCGTGAACGTGCCGCGGTTATTTTACTATCTCTTTTAGGGTCAAATTATAAGGCGATGAGCCTTGACGAGCTTAAAAGAATAAGAGAACAATTCCGTTGGCACGGAACACAAGATCAAAAAGAAAAAGTAGACATTATTCTACTGTCACATCTGGAAAGCAATGAAGGACTTTCTCTTGAGGAACGTTTAGAGACGCTTCATCAAATGATAAACTCACGAGATATGAATAATAGTCAAGAAAAGATGTGTGACATTCTGGTTTCTCTTCTTAAGAGCCATAAAATTTCTTATAAAGTATATAAAGAAGTTATTGAGGAGCTTTACTGGAAACTTTCGATGCCACTACGTGCCAAATTGCATGAGGGCTTATTCTCTTTTCTTCAAAGTTCTCAAGCTTTAGATGAAGAGGACCGTATCGACATTGCAAGTATAATTATTTGGAGTGAAAACCCAGTCCTGAAAGAATATACAAGAAAGGTTTTATTATCAGCGCTTAAAAAACCTGATGTTTTGCTAGGGGTTTGTTTGAGAATAGGAGATATTTTTGAGAGATTGGAAGATCAATCACAAAAAGAACAAGTATGTGATGTTTTATTTTCTTTCTATGAAAAATCTGATGACCAAGGCCGTGGATCTATTGCTGACTATGTTATAAAAAATGGGACGGATGGTCAGAAAGATTCGATGAGTCGCGTTTTACTTAAGAGCCACTCTCTTTCTTTATCTCTCCTGCAGGAGATTGAAAGTAATCTTCGTTACCATGGGACCCTCGCGCAAAGAAGGACTTTTTTGTTAAGACTCTTGGAGAGTCCTATAATGCATTTATTATCTTTTGAGAATTGGAATCAATGGGTTGACTCTTTTTTCAGAGAGTGTGATCCAGATCACTTAGATCAAAAAAAACAAATACAAGAAGATTTATTGATAATTCTTGAGAAGCCTTCTTCTTCTCTTCCTCTTGGATTTCGCAGGGATGCTGCCTTTAAGATTATTCATAATTCTCGGGATGGGACAGTTTATATCAGACGTGCCTATGGGGTATTAGATTCTATCCTTGAACTCCCTGATTTCTCTCTAAACGATCGTAAGAACCTTTTGAAAGATTTCTGTAGATGGCATGTTGTCGGAGAATCTCGAGGCCTTGCCTATTCGCGCTTATTGGCTCTCGTGGAGAATACGAGCACAGATCCATCAGACCGAAGAGAGATTGCAGAATTTCTTTTAGATCTTCATGGTGGTGCAGCAAGACAAGAAAGTCAAAGAAAGTCTGCAGCTTCCTATTTACTAGATCTTTTAAAGAACTCGAGCACTCCTCCGTTAGAGGGGAGAAAGATTGCACAGTTTCTTGTTAACATATTAACCTTTGAAACAGAGATAGCTCAAAAAGAATCTGCGGGGGTTTTTTTAGTCTCACTTATGGAGAATTCTGAAACGCTTTCTTCAGATCGATTGGATAGTGCTCTTTTCCTTCTTGGAGACGATTGGAGGAGGGGGGGATTGCCTGATCAAAAAAACCGTGCGTGTGCGTTTTTACTCCCCCGCATTGAAGACCCTCAGTCCCAATTTTCAGATGAAGAGCGTCTAAAAGTTGCACAAGAAATTGTTAAAAAGGGGACACCAGAACAAAAAGAACGTGCAGGAGCTCTCCTGTTGAGAGAGGACTTCACTCCTGAATCGAAAAATTGGTATCCTTATAGGTCTAGGCTTCAAGATCTTCTTCAAAATGGGTCAGACGCGCAAAAAGAAGAAGCGGGTAAAAAATTATTGTCAATTCCACAGAATTCTAATTTTTCAAGTGAACTTCAAAGAGCAGCTTTAAATACCGTTGCTCAATTTGGAACAGAAAAGCAAATAGAAGCAGCGTGTGACGTTATGAGGAGCCGCGCTGAGACAAAGGGTGTCTCTTTTGGAAATCAGCTCGTTTTTCTAACGGATGTCTTTAAACATGGTCTTCCTCTTCAAAAAGAAGAGGCAGGTGTGCGTCTCCTCTCAATTGCGAGAGATCATCCTGAAGCGTTCTCTTCTATTTCAGGTCGGATCAATTTGATACAAGAAATTCTTAGGAATGGAACGCCCTCTCAAAAAAAAGAAGCTGCTGCTCTTTGGATTATTCTTCTACAAGATGAGAGTCTTTGGGCTTCTTTTAAAGAGAGATGTGACGCGGTGAAACATTTTACCTACAGTGCTGGAAATATACCTGAAAAGAAACAGGGTATTTCTCTTTTGATTGCTCTTGCATGTGAGCCTCTATGGACTTCCCTTCTCTTAAAAGATCGTCTCGAGATGATAAATCGAATTTTCTATGATGGTGGAACACAAGCGCAATTAATAGCCGCGTATTCAATTTTATTAACGATTTCTCAGGATGCTGCACTTTCTCTCGAAGACCGCGTTCCTCAAGCAACAAAGGTTCTTTGGAAGGGGAATGAAGCTCAAAAACAGATGGCTTTTGAGGTATTGAAGGCTTTTGACACTTCTGAAACATCTCTAGAAGATCGTTTAAAGATTGCCGAGAGTTTGATGAGCTGCGATGGCTATCATGATTCTGCTCCACAACATCAAGCAGAATATGCCTGTTCTATTTTCTTATCCGTTCTGAGAGATTCGCACTCAACTCTTTCTTCAACAGAGCGTTTAAAAATAGCGGGACGGGTTGTTTCCAATGGGAGTCCAGAGCAGAAAATGGAAGGAATCTCTTTTACACTTTCCATAATTAGGGGTTTTACAAGAGATATCGCTCTTCAGGATCAAACGCGTCCTCTTGTACGCGCTCTTGTTTATGGAGTGCCTAAAGATCAGACACAAGCAAGTCATCATTTAGAAAGCATCTTTAAAAATCCAGCTCTCTCTCTTCAGGATTTTAATGAGATCGTGAGAGATCTTCGTTGGTCTTCTCGCAAAGGTGATTTCGAGACTTATCCTCAAGTTGTTAAGATGCAGTTACGTTTATTGGACGCTGTTCAGAACTTTGAAAATGGATTTTCTTTCGAAAAGCGTTTGGCCGCAGTATCCGAGATGACTGAAATTTCATCTGGAAGTAATTATTCTGGACAGATCGATCTCCAAAAATCTGCTTATGATGCGCTTCTTACGGTTCTTGAGCGTCCTGAAGCACCTTTGAAAAAGCGTCTGGACGTTTCAAAGAGGCTTCTTTCTTTTTACGATAGGGGCAAAACAGATCTTATAGGAAGTCGGGCACGTAGGATCTTATGGAGTGTTCTTGTTCATTCAGAGACTTCTCTCGCCGATCGTCGGGATTCTGCAGTGTTTTTGACCCGAGATTGTAAGAGCTCCGAAATGCCAGCTGGAGCAGGAGATATTCTCTTTTCCTTGATGACGGATCCTGAAATTGTATCAGTGTCTCGTGATTTCTGGTATGATTCAGAGGGAAAATCAAAGGAAGAAGTAGAACGCGCACGTGTTTTATCCGCACAGAAAGATATCGCTTTGTTTTTGATTCAGCAGGGAGAATCAGAAGATCAAAAAGAACGTGTGGGTGATTTTTTGAATACAGTTTTTTTAGTTTCTGAGACTTTAAACTCTGATGATGTTTTTTCTTGGGGGGGTGGGAGAAAGATCGCCTTCGATCTCCTCCAACACGCAACTCCTTCACAAAAAGAACGCGCGGGACTTTACTTACTAGATCTTATTTCAAAGGAACATCTTTCTCTTGCAAACCGTATCGATACGGCTGTTATTTTGATTAATGATTGTTTGCCAAGTCAAAGAGAGGCCGCAGCAGATGTTCTTTTAAGTCTGTTGACACCTGAAACGGTAGCTCAAATTAAAAATCACATATGGCAAGATCAAGGAATTTTTATCGAAAATACCCGTATTCGAGAAGAATCTCTTTCTCCAATGACAAAGGACACTTTGTGGTCTGTCCTTCTCTCTTATGTGACTGACTCGGGGAAATTTTCAGCACAAGCACAAGGACAGATTATTCAAGCAGTGCTTAATTTTGATACCGCTTCGACAAATCTAAGACTCCGGGCGCGTATTATTATGGCAGGTGCTCCCAAGGATCTAAGGTCCTTCATGGAGGGGGCATTATTTGAGAGAGAGGCTGAGTTTTCATCTCTTCCAAACGCGGCGCAGCAAGAATGTATCAGGGCTTTAGCTGTTCATCCTAAAGAGGTATGGCCTGAAATCATTGAAACAACATTGACACGCAAAAAAATAGAGGCCTTGAGAAAAATCATTTCAGAAGGTCGTGCAGACCAAAGAGAAAAGGCATGTGATGATTTTCTCTCCTTTGCTGAAAACCCCCGTTTCCTTCTTGAAACACGCATGAATCTCTTAATAAGTAGTATTGAAGATAGAGGGTTCTCGACTGCTCAGAAAGCCAGAGCCTCTGCAAGCTTGCTCGACATAAGTGAAGAAGTTCAAACGCCTTCAAGTATATGTATAAGGATTGTCCAAACTGTTTTACAAGGGAGAGATCCTTCTCTAAAAGAACATGCCTATTCTGTTCTTCTTAAGAAACTTCCTGAGATGATTCCAGCAGAACGTCAAGTGGCTACAACAATGTTACTTGCTTCAGGAGACTCTCGTCTAAAATTAAGGGCTTTAATGGTTTTATCAGAAGTTTCAACAGAACATTGGTCAGGCATAGGAGCAGCACTAGAGTCCCATGCTTCTCAATTGGAAGAGGTTCCAATTGCAAAAATAACCGCTCTTATTCAAAGGCTTGCCTCTGAATCCCAAGACACATGGGAAAACACCATTCAAGATACTGTGATTGAGACAATGAAGAATTTTATTTCAAGAGGGAGTCAACAGGAACGAAAATATGCTTGTACTAGGCTTCTTTCCGTTGCTCAAAATTCTGAATTTTCTGACGAAAAACGCCTCAATTTTGCCGATGTTCTTCTTCATCCGCTTGTAGACCGAATTTATAGAAATGAGGCGTCTACGGTTATTTTGAGTTTGATTGGAAAGGGATGTGTTCCTCCATTAGCGTGTGTCCATTTTGCAAAAAGAATCATTGATTCTGAAGTTCATTCTCAAAGCGAGGCTGCGTGTGGTTTCATTTTAGATAATATTTCTCAAATGCCTCTGGATCAACAATCTGAAGCTGCTGGGTGTGTTGTTCGCATGGGAACTTTCTCTCAAAGAGTAATAGCTCTTATGATGCTTCCTCCTTTGAGTGATATTGAGCCTGGACAGCACGAATCTTTAAGGAAATTCTTGTTTTCCAAAGTCAGTGAATTGAAAGAAATTCCAAATGAAAGAATGATCGCTCTCATTCAAAGGCTTGACTCTGAATCCCAAGACACATGGGAAAACACGATTCAAGATACGAGCATCGCGTCAATGAAGGGTCTTATTTTAAGGGGAACTGCACAGGAACGACAAAATGCCTGTCAGACGCTTCTTTCCGTTGCTCAAAATTCAGAAATTTCCTCTGATACACGTCTCAATTTTGCCGATGCTCTTCTTGATGAGCATATCCTCCAACCTTATAAGAATGATGGCTGCACGGTTGTTTTAAGTTTGATTCGGAATGTTCGTATCTCAGCTTTAATGCGTGTCAATTTTGCAAAAAGAGTCATTGATTCCGGGGGCCCTTCTCAAAGCGAGGCTGCGTGCGCTCTCATTTTAGGAAGTATTTCTCAAATACCACGCGATGAGCAAACCGATGCTGCCGAGCGTGTTGTTCGTGTGGGAACTTTCTCTCAAAGAGTAACAGCTCTTATGGTGCTTCCTCCTTTGAATGATATTGACCTTCGGCAAAAAGAATCCTTACAACACCTCTTGTCTTCTAAAGCGGGTGAATTGAGAGATCTCTCCCCTGAAAAAATAAGCTCTCTCATTCAAACTCTCCGAGATCAACCCCAAGAGATGCTAGAAAAGATGCTTGAACCAATTCTAACAGAAGAAATATTGAAAAGATTTGGTGAAGGTCCTGAAAATGAAAAGGAGCTCGTGCGTTCATTTCTTCTTTCCCTTGCTGAAAACCCTCATACGTCTCTTGAGGTACGTCGCAAATTGGCTCCAAACTTGATAGGAGGAAGGTCAACTGAAGATCATAAAGTCCGTTCCTGTCAAGTCTTACTCAGACTCGTTAGAGCCTCTGAAATCTCTCCTGAAATATGTCTTGATTTGGCAAAAATAGTTGCAGGAAATGGCGTTGGCGATCAAAAAGAGCAGGCTTGCGTTTATATTTTAGACCAAATTCAGAGCATGGAACATCAAAGGCGCCAAAATGCTGCCAATATTGTTTTTGGGTTTGGAAGTCCTCCTCAAAGAATAACAGCATCGATGATTTTAGCAGGTGTTGATATGTCGCGAGAAACATGGCATGCGATTGAAGAGAGATTATTTCGGAGTGCAGACGAATTTAAAGAGGTCTCAGATACAAAAATGACAACTTTGATCAAAAGCCTTGTCCGTCATTCTCAAGAAACTTGGGAGCGTATTATTCAAAAAGCACTTAAATGGGAGCCAAGCGTCGGAGTGTATCGCAATGCAGGCATTATTGTTTCACGGTTATTAACTTCCAATGGTCAAGCTCAAGCTCAGCCCTCTGCGGCTAATTTGATAAGAGGTGTTCAAAATCAACTTAGGGATCTTACAGAAGAACAAATTAAAATTATCTTAAAAAAAATGGGTGTTCTTCAAAATGACTCTGAATTTGTAAAAATTGCTGGAGAGCTTTATTCAAAGCTGCGCAAAGATCTCAAGCACTTTCCAACCGAAGATGAAATGAGAGCTGCACTTAAGAATAGTTTTCCTGAACTCCCTGAGGATGAAATCACAGCCATTTTGGATGAACTGGGGCTTTTCGATGACTAAGGTAAGGGTATAACAATACCCTTCAAGAGAAAACTCAAGAGACTCAAAGAAACGATGAATTTAGAGGAAGGAGTTAGGATTGTATTTTTTTGGCCCGCTTCTTCTTTTTTAGAAAGGATGTAACGATATACCAAAAAGCAATTAAAACAAGTAACTTAAGCGCTGATTCTAAAGCAAGCATATGATGATCTTTCCCTGATATAGAGTTTCGTTTTTAAGTGTTTTTTTTAATATAATATATCTTTTAAAAAATATCTACTGAGAATAATGATAGTATGAAAAAACTATATTTAATTATTGATTAGAAGATAAAAAAATAAGATTAAAAAACGTAATTCTTAATTGATTTGTTAATTTTTTATATTTGTATTTATTTTGAATTTGATTTTGAAAGACGTAGTGCATTTAGAATAACGGAAACAGAACTTAACCCCATGGCAATGCTTGCGATCTTAGGATTTAAAAGAAGACCGAAGACAGGGTATAAGGCGCCCGCTGCGATTGGAACGGCAAGTCCATTGTAAATAAAAGCCAAAAATAAGTTTTGACGAATATTCAGAATCATTTCTTTACTTAACCGTCTTGCTTTTATAAGTCCTCTTAAATTTCCGGAGATGAGCGTAATATCAGCGCTTTCAATGGCAATATCGCTTCCAGTCCCCATGGCAATCCCAACATTTGCTTGTGCCAACGCAGGGGCGTCATTGATCCCATCGCCTGCCATGGCAACTATTTTTCCATTCTTTTGAAGTTCTAAGATAAAATCATATTTTTGAGTTGGAAGAACCTCTGCTTTAACGGTTTTAATGCCGGCTTCTTTTGCAATCGCGTTTGCAGTTACAGCATGGTCTCCTGTGAGCATAATGATATTGAGACCCTCATTTTCAAGTGTTCTTATAATATCTAAGGTATTGCTCTTAAGCGTATCTGCAACGGATAAAAATCCTCCGAGAGTGTCATCAATGGCTAAAAATATAACGGTGTGACCTTTTTGTTGCTCATGATGGATTTTTTCTTGAAACTCGGAAAGATCAATGTTTAAAAACTGAATCATCTCTGCATTTCCGAGAGAAATTTTCTTATTTTTAACGTGTCCTGTTATTCCTTTTCCTGGCGTTGATTTAAAATTTTTGATCGGAAGCAACGGAATGCCTTCGAGTTTAGCGCTCTCTAAGATGGCATCGGCAAGGGGGTGCTCGCTATTTTTTTCAAGGCTTGCGGCGTAAGAAAGGAGTTCTGATCTCTCTATCGATTTTAAGGTGGGCACCACAGAGATTAACTTAGGCTTTCCAACGGTTAAGGTTCCTGTTTTATCAAGAACGAGGGTGTCTACTTTTTCAAAAGACTCAAGAGCTTCCGCATTTTTAATCAAGATCCCTTCAAGCGCGCCGCGTCCGACGCCCACCATAATTGACATCGGGGTAGCAAGGCCGAGTGCACAAGGACATGCGATAATTAAAATAGAAATAACGGATAAAAGAGCATAGCCTAGTTTAGGGTCAGGACCCCATATTCCCCAGAAAATGGCTGATGTTAAAGCAGTCAGAATAACGAGAAAAATAAAATACTTTGAAATGGTATCCACAAGACGTTGAATTGGAATGCGTGTTCTCTGCGCTTTTGAAACTAATTTTACAATTTGGGCAAGCAGGGTGGCCTCTCCAACGTGTTCCGTGCGCATTAAAAAGCTACCAAGTCCATTCAAGGTTCCGGTCAGAACACGCGCGCCTAAAGATTTAAAAAGAGGAAGAGATTCTCCTGTGATCATAGATTCATCGATCGAGCTCTGTCCTTCAACGATAATCCCATCTGTTGGAATTTTATCTCCAGGAAGGACTCTTAAAATATCTCCTATTTGGACGATGCTTAAGGGGATGTTATCTTCTGTGCCATCTTTTCTGACAATGCGCGCTGTGGCAGGAGAGAGCTGTAAAAGTTTTTGAATTGCCAAACTTGTTTTGGAGCGTGCTTTAAGTTCAACGATTTGTCCAAGAAGAACGAACGCTATAATGACAGCTGCGGGCTCAAAATAGACTTCAAGCGGTGCACTTAAACCAAAATGATACTCAAGTTGGCTATGAAGAACCGTCACGAGAAGACTGTAACTATATCCCGTGCCAACACCCATTCCGATGAGCGTAAACATATTAAGAGAACGTTGTCGAATTGATGTCCAGGCGCGTTGAAAAAATGGCCATCCGCACCAAAAAACCACCGGGGTTGAAAGGATCAACTCTATCCATTGAGTGGAAAAAGTTTCAGTCCATCCTAAGGGAATAAAATGTCCAGCCATCGTAAGAATGAGCAAAGGAAGTGAAAAGATACAAGCAACCCAAAACTTTTGGGTCATCTCTTTGAGTTCTGAATTATCGTCCAGTATTCCAAAATTATCTTCAGGCTCAAGGGCCATTCCGCAAATGGGACAAAGTCCGGGGCCGAGTTGTCTTATGTTTGTATGCATGGGGCACGTATAGTGGATCGACATTAATTTTTCTGCGTCGAGGTTCTGACTTTGATTTCCGGAAGAATGACAACAGGGAGAGGGCTTACCCTTTTCGACAGAGGGCGCAAGAAAATTTTTGAGGGGGAACATCTTTTTTTTCATCAACATGTCTTCCTTTTTATTTTTTTTATATATTATAAGAGGCGCATAATGTATGAACTTTCTTTATATGGTAAGTTCTTTAAGGTAAAAAAGTCAATCCTTTTTTATTTTTTATAAAATAAGATATTGATTATATTTTTATTAAAAGTAGAAAATATTTGTTATATATATAAATAACATAGTAAATTTATTTAAATATTTTATTAATCTATAATTAAGTCTCTAGAAAAGATAGTTGATTTCTATTTATGATTTTTATATTTAGTTTTTTTTAAACTTATAAAAAATATAAAAAGTTATATTTCAGAAGGTTAGTGCATGAAACATCGTTTCTGAAATACCTCTTTTAAAGAAATGGCTTTAAATTTTCTCTCAATACAAAATGGCTGAAGATAGGCCACTTTCTAGAAAAGAAGAGCCCCGTGGAGCTGGTGCACTGAGCGGCCTAAAGGATGTTGGGGAAAAAGAGGATAGACTGAAGAGAGCACTATCTGATGGCCTTGGCACTGAAAAAGAGAGGAGTTCAAGATCGAAATCTAAAGGAAGATCTGGCGTTTCGAAGTCTGAACTTGGTGCCCGTGAAAGCGGACGTAACGTTGGTCGGAAGGGGACTCTTTCAAAAAATGTTACAGGGGAAGCATCTTGAACTAATTTCAAATGATCATAGGTTTTTTTAAGCTTTTGAGCAACCTTAAGCACCTCTAAAAACTCTGCGTCAGCAGTTTCTAAATAATTGAAGCTATCTCTACACTTTGCAAGTTCCTCCACTGTATAATGAGCGTATAATTGAGAAATAGTATCCTCATCGAGTGGATTGGAATTTAAGCAGTTTCTTAATATAGCATCATAAGAGGCTCTCTCATTTCCCCAAAAATCCGGACTCATAACTTGAGGGGGTGATAGATCAGAAAGGGGGCTAAGATTAATTTGAGAAATGAGTCTATTCAATTCTAAAAGATGGAGAGAAAGGTTCAGAATGTTTTCGCGATAAAGAGGTTTGTTCTTTATTTTTTTTTGATGCTTTTGGTCTAATAAACTGAGCTTATAATTTAAAAAAATGGCTGTTTCATAGGCCATATCTCTTTGGTCTTTTAAAAATTTAAGAAGAAGCTGAGACATAAATAATTTATCGACCAGAAGGAGCTGACCGTTTCTTTTAAGTTCGTTGAATCTTTGAAGCGTTTCTCCTTTTGGGAGACCTTCAATAATTTGACTCATAATCGCACTGAATCTCAGTCTTAAAAAAACAAGAGTTCCCTTTGACTTCTTGTCTTCAAAAAGAGAGCTCACGGCACAAGCATTTTTGGGGTTTAATAATTTTTTAACTGCGTCGAAAGGTGTTTCTTTAGAGAGTTTTCCTAAACTGTCTTTAAGGATTTTTATATTTTCGGGGAGAGTATAAACTTCTGAGATAATCTCCGCAAAGCGATCTTCTTGAAACTGATGTTCGGCCGCGAGCTGAAAAAGAAGTTCTTTTTTTAAGAGGAGATTTAAACGGAAGGTGGTCTCAGGATTTTCTTCTGCACCATCATCATCATCATCTCGACTGGCATCTATACTGGTTCCTTCTGTGAGAAACGAAACATCCAAACTGTCTTCTTGGGGAAGAGGTCTTGAGAAATGAGAGTATTCTTGAGTATTTAATTCATCTTCTTCAAGAAGACATCCAAATACAGCGGATAAAAAAAATGCATTAAAAAATAACAATGAAATTAATGACTTAATCATAATAAATAGATCCCGTAAAAAATAAATATTTTTTAAAAAAATTAAAATGTACTTCTGTAATATATGTTATATAGGATTAATAATTATGTAATACAATGTTTTTAGACTTTAATTACATTAAATTTAAATAATGATTTGATTATAAAAAATAAAATTTATAAAAAATTATTATTTTTGTTGGAAGAAAAATTTGTGACAGAGAAAAAAGGAATAAAAGTCTCAAATATGAGAGAGATAGGAGGATTTTTAAAAGATCTTCATAATTATTGAAAATTTTCTTCTAAAAAGGTAAATCTTCATGTAGGTTAAATTTGGTTAAGACTCCGTACAATTTTGATAAAACAATAGAGAAGCTTGATGCGTCATTTAAAAAGATTAATTCCCGTCATTATTATCAGTACGGCTCCTTTTTTAACAGGTTGTGCTCCGTTTTCCACAATTCATGGAAATCTACCGGATGCTGAAACTGTTTCGAAAGTTAAAAAAGGGGAAACCACCAAAGCTCAAGTTCTTGAGATTCTCGGTCCACCTACCAGCATTGCTCCTTTTAATCCAAAAGTGTGGTACTATATTGGAGAGAGGGTGGAGCGTGTGGCCTTTTTTGACCCAGATGTTATGGAAAAAGAAATTTTTATGGTAACGTTTAATGACGAGGATATCCTTGAGAGTTTCACGCCGATCGAGAGGCCCCATGATTTTGAGATTGAGCCCAATACGCGTAAAACAAAGACCTTAGGTCAAGATCCCAGTCTTATGCAGCAAATGTTTGGGAATTTTGGAAAGTTTAGCCGACAAAAAGAAACTAAAAAATAAAAAAGGAGGGACAAGTGTCTCATTTATCTATTTTGCTTGAAATTCTTTCTCATGGAGAGGGGCTCCCACTTCCAGAACATGCCACAGAAGAAAGTTCTGGATTTGATTTAAGAGCTGCTATTGAGGGTTCCGTCCTCTTAGAGCCTGGAGCACGATTTTTAGTTCCTTGCGGGTTTTCCATGAAAATACCAAAAGGGTTCGAAGGGCAAATTCGAAGCAGGTCAGGATTGTCGTTGAATCATGGGATTGTTGTTTTAAATGCGCCAGGAACGATTGACTCAGATTATTACGGAGAAATAAAAGTCCTTCTCGCAAATTTGGGAGCGTCTGAATTTGAGCTTTCTCGTGGATTGAGATGTGCTCAAATGGTCATTTCTCCCATTCAAAGATGTAATTTTACCGTAACGTCCTGCCTTTTAGAGGAGGGAGATGCGTCTGAATCTCGTCGCGGAACGGGTGGATTTGGATCAACGGGTGTTGACTAAGAAAATTTAGAATTTTTTAAAAAGGGGTTGGGTCTCTGCTTAAAGCGGTTTCTTTTCTAAAGAGGGCTCTTCTTGTGGAAGGAGAAGAATGCGATCTTCCGCATGATGGAGATTAAGGCGTTTTCCAGCTTGTTCTTCCAATAAATCTGGATTTATGGGATTTTTCATTTGTTTAACCCAAGTTTCTAAGGCGTCCTCTTGCGTTTTGAGAGCGGTAAGCGTTTTTTGATGTGTGATGAGCTCAGCATCTAAGTGGCGCCAAGCAATGAGTCCATGCTCTCCTCCAATAAGATGATAAATAAAATAAACGAGAATAAATCCTGCAAATAAATAGGGCCAAGAATTCCCAAAAAAATCTTTGATGTCATGGAGCATCGGTAAACTCTCGCTTTATTTAGAAGGATTAAGAAAACGTTGAAAATAGGATTTTCCCGAAAATCGAGCTGTTTTTCCAAGTTTTTCTTCAATACGTAAAAGTTGATTGTATTTTGCTATGCGATCTGTTCGAGAGAGTGAGCCTGTTTTAATTTGTCCACAAGAGAATCCCACAGAAAGATCTGCGATGCTTGTATCTTCCGTTTCTCCCGACCGATGAGAGAGAATCGTTGTGTAAGAATTTTGTTTTGCAATGTCGATTGCTTCCCAAGTTTCTGTTAGAGTTCCTATTTGATTGGGTTTAATGAGAATCGAATTTGCAAGGTGATGTTCAATTCCTTGTTTGAGTCTGAGGGGGTTTGTTACAAAAATATCATCTCCCACCAATTGAATTTTTTGACCCAAGGCTTCTGTTAGAAGTCGCCATCCTTTCCAATCATCCTCTGCCATACCGTCTTCGATTGAAACAATGGGATAACGGGCAATAAGATCTTCGTAATAGGAAATAAGACCCTCTGGATTGAGGACTTTACCTTCTCCTTTTAATTGGTAACGACCTTCTCTATAGAGTTCTGTCGAGGCAACATCAAGGGCCAAGGCAATATCTTCGCCAGGTTTATATCCGGCCCGCTCGATGGCTTTTAAAATAAATCCAAGGGCTTCATCTGAACTCTTTAAAAAAGGAGCAAAACCACCTTCATCCCCCACATTTGTCACGAGCCCATTTTCTGAAAGAATTTCTTTTAGGCTATGAAAAGTTTCTGAACCCATGCGTAAAGCCTGAGAAAACGTTTTGGCACCCCAAGGAACAATCATAAATTCTTGAATATCGATTGGGTTGTCCGCGTGAACGCCCCCATTGATGATATTCATCAAGGGAAGAGGAAGGAGATTTGCATAGATCCCCCCGATATATTGAAATAAAGGGATCCCAAAGGATTTAGCAGCCGCATGGGCGTAAGCTAAGCTCACACCAAGAATAGCATTTGCACCTAAATGCGACTTGTTTGGGGTGCCATCTAGATCAATAAGTGTTTGATCTAAGAGAAATTGATCGAGTCCAGAAAGACCGATCACGGCAGGTCGAATAATCCCAGTAATATTTTCAAGGGCACGTCTTACGCCTTTACCTCTATAGCGATTCTTATCGCCATCACGAAGCTCCACAGCTTCATGGGTTCCAGTGGAAGATCCTGAGGGGATAGAAGCTCTTCCAAATGCGCCAGAGTCTAAAAAAACATCAATTTCAAGTGTTGGAAATCCGCGGCTATCTAAAATCTCCCGTGCTTTAACATCTATAATTTTAGTCATTTAGAGGTCCTTTTTTTATAAATTACGCGACAGTTGTCTTATCTCGTTTAACTAAGCTTAAGGTCTTCTTTAATCAGTTGATCAATTTTTTGGAGCGTTGTTAAGAGAGAAGGCATATCCTTTAAGAAAACCATATTGGGACCATCACTTGGTGCGTTATCAGGATCTTGATGGGTTTCTAAAAAAACGGTACTGATGCCAACGGCAACGGCAGCCCTTGCAAGAATGGGAACAAAATGACGTTCCCCACCACTTTTCTCGCCAAGCCCACCGGGTTGTTGAACGGAATGCGTTGCATCAAATACGACTGGACATCCTGTGGTTTCTTTTAAAATTGGGAGAGAGCGCATGTCAGATATAAGTGTATTATATCCAAAACTTGTTCCGCGTTCGCAGGCAAAAATACGATTATTACCTGCATTTCTGACTTTTTGAACAATATTTTTCATGTCCCAAGGTGCCAGGAATTGTCCTTTTTTAATGTTAAGAGCACGTCCTGTTTTTGCGGCAGCAACCAAAAGATCTGTTTGTCGGCAGAGAAAAGCAGGAATCTGAAGAATATCAACAACTTCTGCAACAATAGAACATTGGTCAATTGTATGAACATCGGTGAGAACAGGACATCCTACGGTACTGCGAATTTCTTCAAAAATAGAGAGAGATTGCTCGAGTCCAATACCACGTGGCGTTGATCCACTTGTTCGGTTTGCTTTGTCAAATGAAGTCTTAAAAACAAATCCCATCTTAAGTTTATCTGTTATTTCTTTAAGGGCGTGAGCCATTTCAAGGGCGTGTTCTCTGCTTTCAAGGGCGCAGGGACCTGCAATCAACGTTAAGGGGCTTTTATTAGAAAAAGTAACGTTCCCGACAGTAAAGGTTTCTTGGTTCACTTAAGGTCTCCTGATTTATCTAATTTATAGGTAAGGGCTGCTTTTATAAAAGCTTTAAAAAGAGGATGGGGGTTAAAGGGTCTTGATTTTAGTTCAGGATGAAATTGAACGCCAATAAAGAAAGGATGGTCGTTTCGTTCTATAATTTCCGGAAGTTTTCCATCGGGAGATTCTCCAGAAAAGTGAATGCCAACAGACTCAAATTGTGATTTATAAAGAGAGTTTACTTCCCAGCGGTGACGATGGCGCTCATCGATCAGAGACGCACCATTATAGATACGCGAAATGAGGGATCCTTGTGCAAGTTTGCAAGGATAGGCACCTAAACGCATGGTCCCTCCCAAATTATCTTGACCAGTTCTCAGTTCTTTTGTTCCGTCTTTTTCCCATTCCGTTAAAAGAGCGACAACTGGATTTTTACACTGTCCAAATTCAGTTGAATTTGCATCTTCCAACTTTAAAAGGTTCCGTGCGGCTTCAACAATAGCCATTTGAAGACCAAAACAGATGCCTAAGAAGGGAATAGCGTGGACACGTGCATATTCAATGGCTTTTATTTTTCCCTCCGTGCCCCGTTCTCCAAATCCTCCAGGAACGAGAATACCATCCGTTTCTTTAAAAAGATCGGAAAGGGAGAGGGACTCTGTTTCAAGATCTTCAGACTTTACCCATTCGATCGAAACTTTTGTCTCATTTGCAATGCCACCATGGACAAGGGCTTCTAAAAGAGATTTATAGGCATCTGGAAAACCAGAATATTTTCCCACGATGGCTATTTTTACGGTGCTTTTTGGGTGATGGATACGTTGATCAATTTCTTGCCAGTGTTCAAGATGAAGAGGATGATCATTGGGATTAATCTTAAAGTAATTAAGAACTTCGTCATCAAACCCTTCTTTATGATAATTGAGAGGAACTTGATAAATAGAGTCAACATCGCTCGCTGAAATAACACATTCAGGCTTAACATTACAAAAGAGCGCTAATTTTTTTCGAGCATCGTCTGGAATGTGAAAGTTGGATCGACAGAGAAGAATATCTGGCTGAATTCCCATACTTAAAAGTTCTTTGACAGAGTGTTGGGAAGGTTTTGTCTTAATTTCTCCGGCTGTCTGAATGTAGGGGAGAAGGGTTAGGTGAATAAAAAGGGTTTGTGATTTTCCAATCTCATTGCTGAACTGACGAATTGCTTCAAGAAAAGGCAGGCTTTCAATGTCTCCCACAGTGCCTCCAATTTCAATAATTAAGAAATCAAGGGGGGTGTTTGGGTCAAGGTCTGCTTTTATAAAGTCTTTGATTTCGTCTGTTACGTGGGGGATCACTTGTACTGTTGCCCCGAGATATTCGCCCCGACGTTCTTTCGCAATGACCGAAGAATAGATACGTCCCGTTGTGATGTTATCACTTTGTCTACAGTCAACACCTGTAAAGCGCTCATAATGACCCAGATCAAGATCTGTTTCAGCGCCGTCATCGGTCACAAAAACCTCGCCATGTTGGTAGGGGCTCATGGTTCCTGGGTCGACATTTAAATAGGGGTCAAATTTACGAAGTCTTACCGTAAATCCACGTGCTTGTAAAAGAGAGGCAAGGGAAGAGGCGGCAATTCCTTTTCCTAAGGATGAAACGACGCCACCGGTTACAAAAATAAAACGTGTCACAGAAAACTCCTTAATAAAAGTACTTCCTCTTATACGCCCATGCACACCCCAAGATCAAGAGGCTCTTTCGGAAAAAATCCACTACCTAAATTTTAAGACATGTAGAGTGGCGTGAAAAAAAAATTTTTAATTTTTTTTGGAGAGACTCTTGGAGAGATTCTAAATGTTATGTTTTGGTAAAAGGCATGATATAAAAGATTTTTATACCCATGGATTAAAAAAAAGATTATAATGCAACAAGGGCGAAAGCTTCTTAAAAATTTTTATATTTCTTGGACTATGTATGTATTTAAAGGGGTAGAGAGATATGTCGACAGAAGATTATTCAGGGTTTGAACCTCGGTTTTTTGATCCAAGGAATGATGTGGCTTTTAAAAAAGTATTCGTCGATCATGCAGATCTTACAAAAAGCTTTCTCAATGCAACTTTGAGACTTGAAGGCGGAAGGAAAATTCAAACAGTAGAATTTTTGCCAACAGAACAACTTCCGAAAACATCAGAGTCTAAAAAATCAATTCTAGATGTCTTATGTACAGACGAAAGAGGGTTTAAATATATTATTGAAGTCCAAAATAAATACATGCAAAACTATATACAACGTGTTCAATATTATATATCTCATCTCTATTCGAATCAGCTGAGAAACAAAGAGAATTATTTAGAACTTAAGCCCATAACGCTTTTGAGTGTGTTGAATCATTCTATTTTTCCCTCTCAGATTAATTATCTAAGTTTTCATGAGAATATTGAGAAAGAAACAAAACAAAGCTATTTAAATGATATGTCGTATGCTTTTATTGAATTGCCTAAATTTAATAAAAAAGAAAAAGAATTAGAAACAGTCGAGGACTATTGGATTTATACGATGAAAGAGGCAACGCATTTGAAAGAGGCTCCAAAAGATGCTCCTGAAGAAGTCAAGCGTGCTTATGAAATATTGGAAAAGCACACCTGGACGCCCCAAGAGTGTCTTGACTATGAAAAGTCAAAAATTGCGCTCATGGATGATCTGGATGCTATCATGACGGCTAAAGAAGAGGAAAGAGAAGAAATTGCTCTAAGGATGATCAAGAAAAAAATGGATATTGAGGCGATTATTGAGCTTACAGAACTTACACGAGGAAAAATCAAGCAGCTCATAAAAGAGGAGGGAAAATCACAGGATGAATAGAAACCATTAACACTCATATGTAATAAAAATATCTCATCAAAAAGGCACTAAATGTTTGACTCTCAAGAGAGTATAAAAAAACATAAAATTACGGATTGGACTTAAAAAATGAGCTGGCTCCTGAAATACATTTCTGTGGGGATTTGGATAGGAATGACCAGCCTAACTTATGCTGAGGGCTCTATGATTTTGACAAGTACAGCTTTTAAAAATGGACAGCCTCTTCCGAGGATTTATACCTGTGATGGGGATGACATTTCTCCCCCTCTCTCCTTTGGAGAGGTTCCTGCAGCAGCAAAATCTCTTGTTCTGATCCATGATGACCCTGATGCGCCTGTTGGTACTTGGACCCATTGGGTTCTGTTTAATCTTCCCCCAAATTCAACGGGTCTTGAAGAGAACATAAAAAAATTACCTGTGGGGACCAAAAGCGGAAAAAATAGTTGGGGAAAATTGGGATATGGCGGCGCTTGTCCTCCAGATAAAGAACATCTTTATGAATTTAAGCTGTTTGCGCTTGATGATGTGCTCTCTCTTGATGAGGGAGCGGATCAAAAAGAAGTAGAACAGGCCATGGAGGGGCATATTCTTCAAAAAGTTCTTTTGACCAGTCCCTACAAACGTCCTTTTCATTGAATTTTAAAAAAATGTCCTCTTCTTTTTCTTTTTTCCTTTCTGAGAATCTTGCTAAAGAAGAGATCTTAACCCCAGGTCATCTTCTTGTTGTGGATGATGATGCACGCCTCAGGGATCTTCTTTTTAAATATTTGCAAGAAAATGGTTTTGTCGTGACGCAGGCTCAAAATGCTGAAGAAGCGATGAATTTAATGACTCAAATTAAGTTTGATTTGGTTATTTTAGATATTATGATGCCGGGTCAAACGGGCTTTGAGCTTTGTGAGACCCTGCGTCAGCATAAAAACACAGTTCCCGTTCTTTTTTTAAGTGCTCGTGGAGAGATTAGCGACCGATTGGAAGGGTTTGAGAGAGGCGGCGATGATTTTTTACCAAAACCATTTGAACCTAAAGAATTGCTTTTACGTGTTCATTCTATCTTACGTCGGGGGCGTCATGTTGAGCAGAAGGATCTAAAAATTTCTCCCCCAAAAACGATGATATTTGGAGATTTTTTATTTGATCTGGAGACGTTACAGTTAACCGAAAACAAAAAAAGCATTCCACTCACAGAAGTCGAGCGCAAAATTTTAAGATGTCTTTTGGAAACGCCAAAAATATGTCACACCCGTGAAAGTATTGCCGAAGAGGTTTCTTTAGGCGCGAGCGCTCGGTCCATTGATGTTCAGATTGTCAGACTCAGGCGTAAAATTGAGAAGGATCCAAAATTTCCAAGATATCTTCAAACGATACGCCATAAAGGATATGTGTTTATTCCATGAAATTTTCACTTTTTTCTTATCCGCGAAGAATTCTCCCAAAATCTCTCTATGGACGCGCTTTCCTTATTATTTTTACGCCTCTTATTTTTGTTCAGGTCATTACAACTTATGTTTTTTTAGACAGGCATTTGAATTCTGTGACGCATCTTCTTGCTGGGGCTATTTCCTCTGAAATTTCCGTCGCGACTGAAATTTATCAAGAGGCTCTTTCTCAAGGGAAGCTTTTAGAATCTCAAGATCTTTTAAAAGTGTTTTCATCTGCAGACCGTAAGATTTTATCTACTTTGAATTTGACGGTCCAATATGTTCCTGAAAAACAACTCCTAAAAAACTCAAAGAAAATGTTGCACAGACACCCTTGGGCAGATGAAATTTTGCTTAAAGATTTGAGCAAGAAACTATTTTTTCCTTTTGTCCTTCTCTCTGACTCTGATAATATTTTTGTTAATATTGAGCTTTCCACCGGGCTTTTGGAAATTTCCTTACCTTATAAAAGACTGATGAGTAAGACAACGCCGCTTGTTCTCTTGGGAACCTTTGGGGCGTCCGCGCTCTTTTTAACCATTTCTCTTCTTTTCATGCGAAATCAAGTCCGGCCCATTCAGAAATTAGCAGAAGCTGCAGAACAGCTTGGGAAAGGACGAGATGTCTCAGGGTTTCGTCCTCAAGGCGCTCTTGAAGTCAGAAAAGCAGGGCATTCTTTTCTGTTGATGAAAGAGCGTATTCAGCGTCAAATAACCCAACGCACGGAAATGCTCGCAGGGATTTCTCATGACCTAAAGACGCCCTTAACCCGCATGAAATTGCAACTGGCTCTTTTGCCGGAATCTCAAGATACGCAGTATTTTCAAGAAGATATTCAAGAGATGGAGTTTATGATTAAAGAATACTTGGATTTTGTAAAAGGGGAGGGAGAAGAAAAACCGATCTTAACCGATGTTATTGTCCTCATGGAAAATGTTATTGGAGATATATATCGGACATCAAAAAAAATTGATATTTCCCTTGACCCCTCTTTGAACTCGCCCCTTTTTCTTGAGGTTCGTCCCCATGCTTTGCGCAGGTGTCTCGCAAATCTCCTTGAAAATGCCCAGCGATATGCGACAAATGTTTGGGGTTCTTTTGAGAAGAAGCACAATTTTCTTCTTATTCATATAGATGATGATGGTCCTGGAATCCCTGAAAGTGATTATGAAAACGTCTTCAGGCCTTTTATGAGATTAGAGCAATCTCGTAATTTGAGTACGGGTGGTGTGGGGCTCGGGCTGACAATTACGCGTGATATTGCAAGAGCTCATGGCGGAGAGGTTATTCTTTCGAGAAGCAGCTTTGGGGGCCTCAGGGCTACTTTAAAGATTCCTATGTAAGATTGACACAATAAAAGAAATTTTATTAACTAAATGTACTAAAGATCATAAAAATAAACTATAAAACGAAAAGGCGTAGGCTGAAACAATGATCAGAAAATTCACAAAAATAATAAATCATAAAAAACTGATGATGGGGGGTTGTTTCTTCCTTTTCCTTTCAATGAATGTTTATGCAGATACGTGTAAAAACAAAGAGGGCTGTCAAAAAGGAAATTCATCTGAGATAAATACTGCGATTGCGATGCTTGTGAGTATGGCGCGGGATAATGAGAATTTTGTTAACATGACGGATGCCAATCATTTTAAGGCATTTATCGATAATCAAAGCCCTCGCCTTACGGCTGTTATGTGTGTTGACTCAAGAGCGCATGTACATGCATTTGATGAAATGCCCGATAATAACGTTTTGAAAGTGGCTAATTTGTCCGGTCAATATGAATCAAGCAGGGGAAGTATAAAATATGGAATTTTATATGCAAAAACGCCTCTCTTAATGATTATGGGACATGATGACTGCGGGGCTGTCACAGCTCGAACCAACCTAGAGCCAACTGTTTTAGATGAGGACATACAGAAAGCTCTTGAAACTGTTGAGGTTCTTGAACAAATGTCCATGACTAAGCAAGATTTTGAAGATAAGAAAAAAGTAAAATCCTTCAAGGAAATGGTCCATCGCAATATTTACTACAATATTCATCGTCAGGTTGATAGGTGTTTAGAGGCTGTAGGAGTAGATAAGAAAGGTCCCGAATCATTTCGAGATCTTGTCGAGAGGGGTAAATTAATAATTGTGGGTGCCATTTATGATATTGAAAATAGAGGAAAACAGGGTCACGGAAAATTGCGCCTCATTAATGTATGGGATGCGGAACGTCTTAAATCATCTGCATCGAGCTTCATTGAAGGCAATCCGTCAACGGACAGAAAGGTTCGAAAGCTACAAGGAACAACAAAAGATAACCGTCCCGTTTATTTAGATGAAGGCGTTATTGAAGAAGCTGTTTCTCGTTTGAAGAAAAAAATAAACGAAGCCAGAACGCTGTAGTTCTTGTGGAAATTTGTAGATTGACGCTTTGAAAAAGTTGAATTAGCCTATTCTTTTTTCTGGGTTCATTAAGAAATTTAAAGGGGAGTTAAAATTGTGAAGTATGTTCAAAAAGGGAGTGTTATCTTTCTTTTTATGGGCGGTTTATTTTTTGGAGAAACCTATGGAGATCAATCTGCTCAAAAAGATTCGATAAAAAAGGGGGCGATTTCATTGGACCTCCCTTTTTCTTCTTCACTCTCTATGTCGACCTCTCAGAAAAAAAGTGCAGATCAATACTGCCCTAACAATTGGAATTATTGTGAAGAAGAAATTGGCAATCCGTATAACAAACTGAATTCATTTCTGACAGAGGAATGGGTTGAAAATCCGAGTGAGACATACTCACAGGTTAAATATCGCCCAAATCAGATTGCACTTTCAGAGCATGAGAAATTTCAATACAATCCCCTTTCCATGGCAAAAAAATCAATGTAATCTTATGAAAAAAATGAACATTATGAAAAAGTTTTGTTTTCTTTTTGACCTAAGGGGACAGTGTCGATGTCGATTCGTTGGACTCATTTTGTTTTGGTCTTTTATTGAGCTGTTGTCTCCAGCTTGCTATGCATCTTTTAGAAGAGCAGGCGTGGAAATTTTTCAGAATGTTGGAAGCTTGCCTCCTGTGAGAAGATTTTCACAGCTTTCAAAACCTTTCAGTTCTCAAGCTCTTGAGGTGCCCCCTTTACCAAAATTGAGTTTTTATCCGTCTTGCCGACAATTTTCTACTGTTTCGAGCCCTGGGAAAGAAGGGTCAGAGAATGGAAAGAAGAGCTTTTGGAGTTTTAAAAAATCTGTCGTGACACTTATGGCCGGTGGCGTGGCTTTTTATGCGAATAGTTTGGTGGAAAGAATTGAAGAGCAGCGCAAACTTTGGATGAAAGAAGCTAAAGAGCAGCACAAACTTAGAACGGAATATATTAGGTGGTATCTTGAAGAAGTAGCATTGCCTGATCAATTCAGACTTGAAACAAATCCTCAAATTTTTATAAGCTATTCCTGGGGGACAGATAAGGACACTGCTCATGTAGATGTCGTTCATCGTTTGGGGTATGATCTAAAAAGAGTGAGCAAAAATGCTCTTTTGGATATAGAGGATAACCCTCCCTTTTCGGACCTCTATGAATTTGCTGGAAGGATTTCTGATTCTGATTCTGTTCTTTTGATGGCCACTTCTTTACTCAAGCAAAAGTGTGAGGGAGATGGAAGTTATGTTGTCAAAGAAGAAATGAGACTTATTCGGAAAAAGGCTAAAACAAATGCAGGATCGATCTTAACAGTTCGACTAGCGTGAGTTTATTACAAAAGTAGATTGAGACGTAAAAAACGAACCACAATATGCTGATAAATCAGAGTGTTGTGGTTTTTTTGTGCCTAGATTTTA
>NCGZ01000121.1 GCA_002257235.1 Alphaproteobacteria bacterium 16-39-46 | reverse complement strand
TTCCTTTTAGACCACGCGTTTAGTCACATAATTTTTGGTGCGGAAAAAGATGTTACAGTAAAATGTTTATCTATTTACGCATGTTTGCCGGAACGACACGATCATCTGCCTTCAACAACGTCTTCAGGAACGATAAAAAGAATAGATGAATGCCTGAACAAGAAAAGATTGGCAGATAGATGGTAATGAATGACCCTCCGTTTCTATAAAAGGAATTTCTCCTCAATTTTCTTTGGCGAAAAAAATGTCACCAACTGACGCGGGAGAAGGGCTTAAAATAATAGAGAAACAAGTAAGAAGCCTTATAAAGAACTTGAAACTTAAAAGGTTGAGAAGGACTCGTTGAAAAAATAAACTCTAGATATCCGATAATTGACTTTTTCCAATTATCGGATATGTAAAATGCATCCTTCAGTTTTTTACTTGAGAGAGAAAAAGAAAAGTATGATTGAATTTCAGATCTTAGATCACAAATTATGAAGGACCTTAAAAGGAGTCAAGTATCGCATGCGCTATTTTAACCGTTTTATAATTTTCATTTCACTCTGTTTTACACTTCCTTTCTTTCCATTCAATGGCCTTAAGGGACAAGATTCTAACCCCAAACTCCGTTATATTTATATCTATAATGGACCAGGCGTGTTCCAGGCATCTCTTTTACAAATAAAAACAGCCTTAAAAAACATTGCAGATCCTTCTTACATCATTAAAGAAATAGAACCTTCTGAAGTTATAAGGGGAAACTGGGTAAAAGATGCAGTTTTATTTGTCATGCCAGGAGGTGCTGATCTTGCGTATTGCAAAAGTCTTTCTCCTAAGGGAAATAAAGTTATTAAAGATTATGTGAATAACGGAGGCACCTATCTGGGAATTTGTGGTGGCGCTTATTATGCCTCAGAAAACATCGTATTTGCGCGTGGAACACCTTTAGAAGTGATTGGAAAAAGAGAGCTTTCTTTCTTTATGGGACAAGCTGAAGGACCCGTCCTGGCTCCTTTTGATTATAAAACAAATTCTGGAGCAAGACTCAGTTCTTTAAAATGGATCAGTGACAAAGATCCAAGCATTAAAAAAAACACTCTGCTTCCTGCGTATTTTAATGGAGGATGTCACTTTGTGGAAGCTCACAAAACTTTCAATGTCACGCCTCTTGCGCTTTATAAAGAGTCTGATGGAAATGAAACCAAGATCGCTATCATTGAGATAAAGCTAGGGAAGGGGAGAGCGCTTCTCTCAGGTGTTCATTTTGAATATGCACCTGAACTCATGGATAAAAATGATCCTTTTTTAAAGAAAATCTGCAAAGAACTTTTTATTAGAGAAAAAGAGCGTATACGGCTTCTCAAAGGAATTTTAAAACGACTGAAAATTAAAACCGTTTAGTTTTTTTTGCCAAAGAAAAAGGGATGATTTTAAAAACCATCCCTCGTCCTTTTTTAATTTATGGCAGCGTAACGCTATAATTCAAAATTTTAATGATTTGTTTCTTTCGCAATACGTGAAAGAAGAGCATAAAAAGTCTCAACTTCATCTCCTACAGTTTGAGGAAGAGCTGCCTTTAGCTTGGCAAGATTTTCAGGACTGCTCTGAAGCCAAACGTATCGCGCAACATCTCCATTAACGATCCGAGTTGCCTCAGCCATTTGGTCCTCAAAAGCCTTTGTTATTTGAAGACGTTCCCAAACGTTATGAACCTAAATTCCCAATTTAGTGGGCATTATGATTGAGAGTTGTTTGAACAGATCTTTGGTTTTCTTGTTGGGCTCTTGGAGTAGGACTTCGGAATCGAAGA
>NCGZ01000015.1 GCA_002257235.1 Alphaproteobacteria bacterium 16-39-46 | reverse complement strand
TTTTTTCACGATTTGATAAAATGGCCATTGCTTACATGGGCTTTTTGGCCTTTGCTTCTTCTATTATTTGGCTAAGATGAAAAGTGGACACGGCCTAGAGTTGTAAGGCTTGCTAAAGGTTTCTGCTTAATTATTGCCATTGGAAGATGGTTGTTAAGATGTTCATGATACCAAAACTCAGGCCTTTCAAAGGGAACGAGGTCTCCAGATGGGAGCCTCATCACCCAATGACCTTCTTTGTTTGTATCATCAAAGGCAGAAGTATCCTTTGCTCCTTTGGGAAAATAAAGATCTAAGCTATCCTGAAGAATTTTTTTTTGATCAGCCATTGCAGCTACCAACTCTCCTTGAATTTGGGCCCTATTTTTTTCAGTGCCGCGTTTGATAACTGCATCAACTTTTTTCCAGCCCTCTTCATCTAAAAATTCCCCTTTATCAATGGAGCTTACAATTTCATTCAGCTCACTATAAGGGGCTTCTATTTTCGTAAGATACCTTATGCAGTCCAAGATAGCGGCTTTACACGTCCCACCATAGAATTTAGTGTGTCTTCCAAAGGCCTTCATAAAAGATTCATATGCCGTCATTTCTTCAAATAGAGTTCTTATGGAGGATGGCCCCCATCGCCAATGAAAAGCGCTAGAAAGAGTTTCCAGGGGGACAGAATCAAAATCTTTTTCATAGGCGTCAATTAGGCTTTTTTTCATTAACGCCTTTGTATGCTCTCTCATATTTCCCACTTCTATGGAGCCTTGGGGTAATGCTGCTTTCATGATGTCATACATCACAGGGGCAGGTCTCGTGATCATATAATCTTTCTGAAGACCAAGTCCATCATAAGCCCGTTCAATCGCTTGGGCAGAAAAAGAATGAAGAATCATGGACAATCCTTTATGAGACGGCAATCTGCGATGAAATTCAACGGCTCGAAAAATTCCAATGTTGGTGAAAAAGGGGATATCAGTTTTGGTCCAAACTGTAAATGCCATCTCAATATCACCTTCTTCTTGAATCCCAGAGTTATACGCTTTTCCTGTAATCTTTTTTGTGGAAGCATAGGCAATCCATAAATGATTATTTCCTTCAAAACCGCCCATCTTTAGGGATGTTTTAAAAGAGCTCGTTCCGTCGGCTATTGCATATTTTACACCTCCTCGAACTTTGCCGTCTTGGGTGTAAACCCAATCTGTCCAAAATGATTTATTTTTAAATGTTATGCGCTCAAGAGCAAAATGGACATTCCCTTTTCTTCCTACATAAAGTTCGTCATCAATCCTCTGTATAGCATTCACATTCATTGGAATTTGAATATTTTTAGAGATTTTTTTCTTCATTTTCCTAATGATTATAAACTGTTATTCATATTTTAAAGCTTTTTTCTTTTTTTATGAGGTCAGGAGTTCTGAATATACATATAACAAGCTTTAATCTCCTTTTCAAGGGCAGTGCGGGATTAAAAACTCAGAAAAATCTTAGGTAGTATCTGAACGAAAACCTCTTCAGGCTTTATAAAATATAAAACTAATAATGACATTTACAAACGAAGTTTTAGATTTTTTGTTCTCAAATTCTCAAAAAATAGCGAAAAATCATTTGGACTAAGGTGCTCCGAAATGCGTTTTTAAATGACATGAAAATGTATATTGAAAATGATGCAGAGTTAAAGCCTTTTTCTTTGTTTCTTTTAGAAGCGAATCGTCACGAGTGGCTTATGTGGAGGCATTTAAAAACGCGTTAGATCTCTATCTTCAAGCACAACCCGATGTTGATTCGAAGAATTTTTTAGAAGAATCTGAACACGATCTTACTCAATAAGAGATTTAAAGAAATTATGAATGAGCGAGATAAAATTTCTTTTTTTCTCGCCACAAAGATTGATTCAAGAAAAAACGACTCTTTTTTTGGATCATTTGAGGTTCTTTTTGTGATCTTTAATCACTCTTTTCCTTTATTTTTTCAAGTTTGCATCACTCTTTTGTATCCAGTAACTTAATTAAGATCCTGACTTATGGTTTCTGGTGTTCCTTGGGTGAAGGAGTTGGCCATTTTTTTTTGAGATTTTCTGTATCACCTGCTTTGGACACCATAATTCCGTATCCTTTTGTCTTTTCATTTACCAAGACATAACAATCACTATGTCTCGTACGGAAGTATTTAACCGTTGTGGGTGTGCCTTTATGAATTGTCGGAAAGCAAACATGTAAACCAGAGGTATCAAGCCAATAAGTTCCTTTTTCAAAGCGTCCATCTGCCATTTGAAGATAAGAATCATCATGATCTGGATCAAAATATAGAGCATAAGATTTTAGGGTGGAGGTTACGCCATAGAAAGTTTTTCCAGAAACTTCCTGGGAAAGATTTTCTTCAGTTAACGCAGAGACTGTAATTTCAGGAAGACCTTCTCCATTGCCAAAATTATCATACTGTTTGAGCTCGGTTACAGGGAAGTTTTTAAAAGCCGTCAAATCTTTGCCGGCCAGAAGTTCCTGTCCAGGCTGCTTGTCTTTTCTCGTGTATTTGTCATAAGTACTCAAAGATGGCTCATCACTACAAGATGCATTTTTAAGGAGTCCCATAAGGGAAAAAATCCCTAAAAACAAAAAAAGTGCTGTTTTTTTAAACATATTTTTATCCCTTCTTTTTAAACATTTTTTCGTTCAACTTAAAGAAATCTACACTTTCTTGACGTCATTGTAAACATTTTGGTCTGAAAATGTTTAGACGTTTTTAGGGCGCTGGTCATGAGCAACGACTTTAACCATTTTAAAGTTAATTAGATGAATTTTAAGGGTGTTGAGCCAACAACATCGAGGAAAATTTGGAGAATTTTCACAACTTTCTCGGTCAATGGTATCGGGAGTATCTATCCCGCTATCCGGAAGCGTTGGTATTGTGAGATAATAACGCCCAAGTTGAATTGCTGAACAGCAATAAAAAAAGCCCTGTAAGTTTATTACAGGGCTTGTTGGTTTATATTTTTAACGTATTAAAACTCAACTTGAGGATAGTTTGCAGCTATTTCGGCCAAGGTACGGACACGTCCACTGTCGTTATGAGATCTTAGTCCACCAAAGAATAAATTACGGGTGCTCCTCTGTACATTTTGTCTTATATCATCAGGGATACAACCACGAACATCTATCAACTTAGTAGAGGAACGAGTCCCAAGAGCGAGTAGCCCTTTCACACTAATCCCCGAAAATCCTAAGCTTAAAACTTCAAGAGCTGGAAAATAAGTAGGATCTGCTAAAATACATGCACCATCATCTCTAATAGGGTTACAATCCAATATAAGCATTTTAATTGTTCTATCACCCCAATGTGCCGTTCTAATACCTTCACCGTCAACTTTATTTCCACCGAGAGAGAGAGTATGCAATAAGGGCGAGTGACTCTGGGCTATTGTCTGGAATCCTGCGTTATCGACATTATTGTCCCACAAATCAAGAACTTTAAGAGCAGGTAAAGACATCCCTGAAAAACCAGCTCCTGTTATTTTCTTATTATGACTCAAAGTTAAGTCCTCTAAAGCAGAGAGAGGCGTAGAAAGCAACATCGCTACAGCTTCATCGTCCATATTTCCATGTGTAATTGCTAACCTTGTTAGAAGGGAAAGTCTGCCAGTCCCTTGTAAAGCCTGAACACCTCTCGAATTTACAGTCAGTAATTTCAAGGTCAAGTCTTCCACCCTTGGACATGCAGAAAGAATGCTTAAGGCGGCACTTACCATAGGGCCACGTTCTTTTTCTATGGCTTCTACATCACAATCTGAAATAATTTCTTGAACGATACATACACGAAGGGGAGAAGGTTGGGAACTATCGCGGGTACGCACTACTTCTGCAACTGCTTCTGGGAGACAATAAACCCCATGTGAATAGGTTCTAAGTTTGCCCCAATCGCTTAGAAGACTATTTAGAGGTGCTTCGTCATCACTGGGATCAGGTTCAGGTGCTCCTCCCATGACCTGAGACATTACACTTTCTACTATTCTTACTTCTAAATCAGCACAATCTAATGCATAAGTAGAAAGGATTCTCGCTTCATCTGCTGCTCTATCATATCCTTGTATAGTGAACAGTTTACGTGCATGAGATGTATGAGGTTTTGCGTCTTCTTCAGCAGCCGCACCACCCATTGCAAAAGAAGACCCAGAAAAGAGGCTTGTCCCTAATAACAAAACAGAACAAACTGTAGATAATACCTTCATAATATATTTTCCTTTAAATTATAATTTAAAATACCCTGTAAGTTATATAAGGTTTTTGTACGCAAATTTCAATAGAATAAGAAAGGAGCGTGAAAAGTTGGAATTTGGAATTATGTAACTAACACGCTTCCCATGATTTTAAAATTATCTGTTAGCTTAGAAGGCCAAGAATGTTCTTTTTGCTTGAAAAGCATGGTTAAGGAAACAAAATATTTTCTCTATTATATCTATATTTTCAGACAGATCCTACGCTTTAACTCTTGCTGTTTCAATTTTTTTAGAAATTCAACTTAGTCTTTGCCATCTCACACACCAACTCTTCAAACGCGAACGGTGTATTCATCGTCAAAAAGACAAGAGTTATGACGTCTTTTCCTTTGTTTTTTCCCAGCTTCCATCACTCTTTTGCATCCAATAGCTTAAGAGGTAAGGTTTGCTTTGATAATTTTCCCAAAGTTCAGCGGCACTTGTTTTCTTAGTGCTTTCCATATCTTCAAAAACGTAGAAAACTTGTTTAAATGTCTCTATAAATTTTGGATGCTTTCCGTTTAAAACAATCAAAATTTCAGCGTCATTTGGATTTTCTTCAAGAGAAGTTAAAAAAATAGGCTGCTCTTTTTCATGCCCATCTTTATGCGTTCCGTGGGGCAGAAAAGCATTGGGGTGATAGGTCCAGAGTTGGATGGCAAGAGATTCTGTTTGCTCTTCTGAGTCGGTGAGGATGAGAACGCGGCGTCCTTGTGCGATAATTTTTTCAAGAAGCTTGGGGAGGGCTTTTTCAAGGGGCGTTGTGATGAGGTGATAGAAACGAATTTCTAAAGGTGATTTTGACATGTTTAGAATGTTTGATCTTTTTTGGAAGGTGAAGAAAGAGTAAAAAATAAAAATTTATTTTGAAAGGAAGATTTGAGAGGAAAAGAACTGATTCTCCCCCTCTCAGTAAGTCAAATTTTTACTTTTCGTAGTAGGTTGAAATAAATTTATTTAAAAGACGCACGCCATACCCGGTGGCTCCTTTCTCATAAAGATCATCGTCTTTTGTCGACCAGGCAACACCTGCAATATCAAGATGAGCCCAAGGTACATTATTCACGAACCGTGCAAGAAGTTGAGAGGCTGTAATGCTTCCAGCTTTTCGGCTGGACCCTGTGTTGTTCATATCTGCAATCGCAGAGTTAATGTCTTTATCATAGTTTTCATGGAGAGGAAAACGCCAGAGTTTTTCATTAACGTCAAGACCTGCTTGATACAGCTCCTCTGCAAGCTTGTCGTTGTTTGAAAAAAGACCGGCATACTCATTTCCGAGCGAAATAACAATGGCGCCTGTCAAGGTGGCAAGGTCAACCATGAGCTCGGGTTTAAAACGGTCTTGCGTGTACCACAGGGCATCGGCGAGAACCAATCTTCCTTCCGCATCGGTATTCAGGACTTCAATCGTTTGGCCCGACATCGTTTTCACAACGTCACTGGGACGCTGGGCATTTCCGTCAGGCATGTTTTCAACAAGTCCCATGACACCAACAACATTGACCCTTGCTTTTCTGAGGGCCAATGTTTTGAGAAGTCCTGCAACGGTTGCTGCCCCCGTCATGTCGTATTTCATATCGGGCATTCCGTCGGGAGTTTTGAGAGAAATTCCCCCTGTATCAAAGGTCACGCCTTTTCCAACAAAAGCGAGAGGTTTTGTTGTTTGATCTTTTCCGTGCCATTCTAAAAGGACGAGTTTGGGTTCTTTAACACTGCCTTGGGCAACCCCTAAAAGAGCGCCCATTCCCAATTTATGCATTTCTTCTATCCCGAGAATCTCGACTTTAACCCCAAGCTTTGTTAAGCTTTTGAGCTCCTCTGCAAATGTTTCTGGGTAGAGGACGTTGGGGGGCTCTGAGACAAAGGCGCGTGTGTAAAAAACGCCTTCTGACACGCTCTCAAGCGGCTTGAAGAATTCAGTTGCTTTGTGAGCGTCAGCTTGAGAAGGAAGCGCAAAAGAGATTTCTTTCAGAATTGATTTTTTCTCATCCTGTTTTTGCGTGCGGTATTTATCAAAATAAAATGAGCGCAAAAGACATCCCCCTGCAAGATGTGCTGCAATCTCAGGAAGAGAGAGCGCGCGTCCTTCGATTTCTGAGAGAAGCACACACGCTTCAGATTGTGAAAGGGTCATGAGATGGCTTGTTAAGTTCCCACCGATGACTTCACAGTCTTGAGCCGTCAAGGTTCCTTTTTTTCCAAGGCCCATGAGGAGGAGTGTTGAATTTTCAAGTCCATGGGGTGCAACCAAGGACAGAATTTCCTTTTTCTTTCCTGAAAAAGATCCGTTTTTTAAAGCGCGTGTTAAGAGCCCTTCTGATTTTTGATCAAGACCCTGTGCTGATTCTGTAAGAATTTTGTCTTCATAAATACCAACAACAAGGACGCCTTTTGAAGAAGCTTTCTCAGTGAAATGGATGTTCATTATTTACCCCTTTATTTTATAAAAAAGAGGGCTCACTTTAAGAAAAGAATTGAACTTTTTCTTAAAAATGACCCTTGTAGAGAGAGGCAGATTAAAGCTCCTCTCTTATGTCAGAAAATAGATCTCTTAAATTTCTAAACGGTAATTGAGCTTATGACAATGTCCTTCTTTAATTTTAGGAAAGAAAGACGTTATTTTTTCATTTTTCTGATAGAAAATCCATTAAGCTACGGTGTTTGGAAAATTTTTTCTTTAATCAATTGTGTGTCAAATGAATAAGTTATTGAACACCCTTCTTTTTTATTTTGCGTAAATGTGAGGTAATCCGCGAAGTCTCCTCTTCCTTTTTTATAAAGTTGAATAGCTTCGCTCAGAACTTCTTTATTGGTAAAAAGAATTTCTTTTGTATGAATGAGATCATCGAGGAAAGATGTAATCGTATTTTTAGGATACTTATATTCCTTTTTTAAAACCCAGACTAATTCGCATAAAACTATATGGTTAATATAAAGAGGAGTTGAGTTCGCTTTTGCTTTTGATAAAAAAGTAAGAACCTGATTTAGTTGATAGGGATCATCTTTTGTGACAAGACGAACTAAAATATTATTATCAATCCCAATCATTTTTTGCTTTCTATAATATCGTTTATTTCTTCTATGGTGAGGCTTTTTTCTGGCTTTGGAAAATACCCGCATAAATCTAAAATAGATTTTTCTTTGAAAGGCATGAGCGTAATACCCTTTGCGCTTGAAACAAATTCAACTTTGTCACCTTCCTTAATCCCTAGAGAATTTCGAAAATGAACCGGAATTGTAATTTGTCCTTTTTGCGTGACAGTTGAGCAGTACATGAACGCTCCTTTATCTTTTATGGTAACCCTTACAATATATAATAAGGTAATGCTTAAATTTAATCAGCATCATTTTTTATAGGTGGTATTACTTTTAGAAATTGGATGAACTTTTTTCAAGCATATCAAAGTTAGATATTTATTTGCATGAATTTTTAATAAAAAAACTTGCAATTTTGGTGTGGCGCTTCTATATTAAAAATTAAGGGAACATGTTGAAATGAATGCATTACAAAAAGTTAAGTCGCATCTTAATCCTGGGTGTGTTTACAGGCGGTCTGATCTCAAAAAATGGTCAAATGCTGTTGATCGTCATCTCGACCAATTACAAAAAGAAAAAATGCTCCTGAAACTATCTGGTGGTGTGTACTATTATCCAAAAGAAACTGTTTTTGGACAAGTCCCACCTGAGGATTATCTTCTTATCAAGGCGTTCCTCAAAGATACTAGATTTCTTATAACAACACCAAATATGTATAATTCATTAGGGGTTGTAACCACTCAACTTTATAATTCGACAATCGTTTATAATTTCAAACGTCATGGTTTGTTTAAATTGGGGGGAAGGATTTTTAATTTTGTCAGAAAGCCCCATTTTCCTTTAAAGCTAAGTTCCGAATTTCTTTTAGTTGATCTCGTTGATAATGTTCAAAAGCTTTCTGAAAATAAAGAGAGAATTTTTGAACTTGTGAAAAAAAAAGCCCTCTCAATGGATCAAAAATCTCTCTATAAAGCCATTAAGAATTATGGAGGTATAAAGGCTAAGAACTTCTTTGCAAATATTTTTAACGATGAAAGCTTGACATCCTCTTCCCTCTAAAGGAAGAAGTTTTCGAGCGCCTCATGATAAAATATGGATCTTGACCTATAAGACGGTATCTTAAGAGAGGAGATCAATTTCCGAACTACCTGACTTTGAAAAAGATGCACAGCCTGTGCACCAATTACTCTGGAGATCTATATGTAGGTCTCTTGCACAAAATAAAAATTAACAGTGTTAAGCTATAATGCTTTTTCTGAAAGAGTCTGTTATAAAAGAAAAGAGACCTCATTTGAAACACACGATCGATAAGGAAATTATATGGCCACCCCAAAAAAAACCCTAAAAACACCGATGACCTCTGAACAATTAAAGGATTTTGTTGTAAAGCTTCTGGATGAAAAGAAGGCAACGAATATTCATGTGATTGATGTTCGGGGAAAATCTGCTTTAACGGATTTTATGGTAATAGCGTCCGGAACGTCGTCACGTCAGGTTTCATCCCTTGCAGAAATCCTTCAAACATCTCTTCATAAAGAAAAGATACGGGCTCTTTCCTTAGAAGGGCGCAGTGAGGGAGAGTGGGTATTGATGGATCTCAATGATGTGATTGTCCATCTCTTTAAGCCGGAGATACGGGATCATTATAATCTTGAAACGCTCTGGGCAGAAGGCGAAAAAAGTATTTCTGCCCAACGTGGACTCCCGTCTACCCTCACCCCATGAAACTTCAAGTCATCTCCGTTGGATCTCTTAAATCGTCTCCGCTCAAGGAGCTCTGGGACACCTATAAAAAACGTCTTCTTTTGCCGTTTGACTCGTTAGAAGTCCCAGCATCAAAAGTCGGGGATAAATCTCAAGAAGCTCAAAATATTCTCAAAGTGCTGCGTCCTCAAAGTTTTCTGGTTGTTATGGATGAAAAAGGAGAGAATATTTCAACCTCGACCTTTGCTTCTTTTATCGAAAAACATCATCTTTTGGGAACCAAACAGATGTCATTCTTAATTGGAGGCGCAGAAGGCATTGATGCGGCTTTAAAGGAAAAAGCCGATCGTGTTCTTTCTTTTGGAGCGCAAACGTGGCCCCATGACTTTGTCCGGGTTCTTCTCATAGAGCAGATTTACAGAGCGCAACAAATCTTGAATAATCATCCCTATCACCGTGGGTCTTAACCTTTAGGAGCTTTTTTATGAGTTTATCGTCGGTTTCTTCTAAGGCTGTTCTTTCCAATCCTTTGGTTCTTTGTATCCTAGATGGATGGGGGGAAAGAGAAGAGAGCTCGAACAATGCCATTAAATTAGCGACGACACCCAATTGGGATATGCTTGTAAAGACGGGGTTTAAAAGTCAATTAGAGGCCTCAGAGAGCGCCGTAGGACTCCCAGACGGGCAAATGGGAAACTCTGAAGTTGGGCACTTGTCACTCGGGTCGGGACGGGTAATTTTTCAATCTTTACCCCGTATCAATAAAGCAATTTCTGAAAAAACTCTTCTCGAAAATCCGGTTCTAAAAGATTTAATTGAGACGCTCCAAAAAAATAAAAAAGCGTGTCATCTTATGGGACTTTTCTCCTCCGGGGGGGTCCATTCTCATATGAATCATTTAAGGGCCCTCATTGAAATTTTAAATGCGCAGGGGATCCCCCTCTATTTGCATCTTTTTTTGGATGGGAGGGACACGGCACCCACAAGTGCGCTTAACGACTATGAAACTTTTTTTGATGGTCTTTTTGAGCATCTTTCTCCGGATTCTTTTGTTCATGTCGCATCGATCGCAGGAAGATTTTATGGGATGGATCGCGATAAACGGTGGGACCGTGTTGAAAAAGCTTTTAAGGCGATTGCCTATGGAGAAGGTGTTAGATCTTCGTCTCCCCTTGAGGCCCTTCAGCTTTCCTATGGGGAAAAAATAACGGATGAATTTGTGTTTCCGACGGTTATTGGGGATTATTCAGGTATTCAAGAAGGGGATGGTCTTCTTTGCTTTAATTTTAGAGCGGATCGGGTCTTAGAAATTATGGAAGCTTTGGTCGTTCCAGACTTTCATTTCTTTGATCGAAAATCCGACCCCTGTTTTTCTAAAGTTGTCGGAATGACAAAGTATTCGGATCATTTAATGCACTGGATGGAGGCTCTCTTTTTGCCCGAGAAATTGGACGATGTCTTAGGTGAGGTTATTTCACGAGGTGGCCTTACGCAATTGCATCTTGCCGAGACAGAAAAGTATGCGCACGTCACTTTTTTCTTTAATGGGGGACGTGAAGCCCCTTTTTTGGGAGAGGACCGAATATTAATTCCATCTCCTAAAGTCTCAACCTATGATTTAAAACCAGAAATGTCGGCTTTTGAGATAACAGAGACGCTTTTAGACGCTCTTCTCAAAAAGCAGTATGATGTTTATATTGTAAATTTCGCGAACGCAGACATGGTGGGACATACAGGTAATTTAAAAGCGTCTATTCAGGCCGTTGAAGTGTTAGATGATTGTCTTGGCAAAATTCTCAAAGGGGTTCAAGAGACGGAGAGCATCCTTTTGATCACAGCAGATCATGGTAATATTGAAAAAATGGAGAATGAAATTGCAAATGAACCGGATACCTCTCACACATGTTTCCCAGTGCCGTGTATCCTGATAAATGTGCCTACAGATAAGAGGGTTCAGGGTCTTAAAAATGGAATACTTGCAGACGTTGCCCCGACGGTTCTTGATCTGATTGGCCTTTCCATCCCCGATAAAATGACGGGTCATTCCCTTTTGATTGCGAAAGGACGTTAGATGAATTTTGTTAAAATAAGAGGACTGTTCTTTCTCGTTACCTTGTCTTTAGGGGTGTCTTTTTTCCAAAGAGTTCATTCCGAGCCTCCTCTTTCTATTCAAAATGTTCAAAGTTCTCTTGAAAAACTCAACAAGCTATTGACGGAGAAATCAGAAAATCTCTTAAAACGCCGAGAGGAAACTGAGCAAATTTTGGCAGCACTTCTTGAATTTTCAAGGCCAAGCGTTCAAAAATCTCTTCTTTTTTCGTCCTCCCAAGATTATACACGCATCAGCCTTCTTCTCGAAAATTTAGCCCAAAAGGGTCAAGAGGCTCTCTTAGATTTAAATCAAGAAATCGCAGAACTTAATATGCTGAGAGAATTGAAGAAAAAACAAGAAAAAGAGTTGTTAGAGAAAGCATAAGAGCAAAATATAAAGGAAAAATTCCCTTTAAAAAATAAATTATTTAAGGCTTCCCTTGAAATTTTAGCTAAAGTCCCTTATATATCTTTTATGCGGTATTACTTGAATATATAAAAGATATTCTCCGTGTTTATAGGTCGTATCCTATTCACATTTTTTTATTTCATTAAAAGAGAGAAATTTAAGATGAACACTATGAAATTTATGAAAAAAACAGTTTGTTCTTCCCTCGTTATTGCATCTTTTTTGCAAACTGTGACGCCTCTTTGTGCGATGAATGCAGAAGATATATGTGCCCCTGAGGCTTTGAGAGGAGCTACGGGAAGAGTGAGAGCACAAGATTTAACAGAAGCTCAAAAAAGTCTTATTGCTTTGGCAGCGCTCCCTGGAAAAAACATAAAGAAAGTGTTTGAAGATTTTAAGTCGTTAACGAGAGATTTAAGTATGCCAGAAATCGATGAGGCTCGAGGGCAACTTGAGGTATATAACCTTCTCGAGTTAAGAGAAAAAATTGTGAATCTTGAAGCAAATTTTGAACAGTTTAATGAAGCATTTTTCCTGACATCTTTTGATCCTCTTGCCTTAGATCTAGCAGAAAAAGATGCTATGCGTGCAAGAGGATCTAGGCTTTTTCGTCAAGCTCAAGAAGCCTTTCGTCCCGTCGTTCTTGCTTTAAGACAAGTATGTTCTGCGGTTCCGATGGGACAAGATCAAATGTTGGCTTTTTTTTCAAGAGATCAATTTAGAACTTTCCTTGGTTCTGTTCAAGATTTAGAAACTTGCTTTTCAACGCCTAATTTTACGACTTTTATCAATGCGTGTCCTCTGACGATAGAGGAAACGCGTATGTTTATTATCCCGGGGTATAGTCCCAGCGCGGCAGAAAGAAATTTTTCAGAATCTCAGAAAGCTTCTTGGGAACAGAATTTTCTGCCACCACAGTCTGTTCAAAATATATTATCAGATGAAGCAAAGGCTTTTTTGGGGGGGTCTGTTCCTCAGCTTCCCGCTGCAGCAGCATTAGGCCCTCAAGCGGTTGCTGTACAGGAAGACGTCAGACGAATGAGAGGGGATGCTGATCTAACCCCTGCAGAGAAGGAACAATTTTTTTCCCTCCATAAGTCGATAAATGCGACTGTTACAGAATCTATAAGCGATTTTGTGGGCGATCTCATTGAATATATATCTTCTGCAAATGCTGAAGGTATTAATGTCAATGGAGGATTCTCAGCTGGGATACGAGCTTCATATGAAAATCTTAGAATTTATCTTGCTTCCTTCAAAACAGAGAAAGCAAAGCATGCCTCTACGCCTTGGAGCAGACAGATATGGATAGATGCAGAGCAGGCTTACGCCTCTTTTGAAAATGCTTTAAATAGATTACACAGAATTTTTCCAATAACTGAGAGAATCTCTTTGAGAGACTTTCAAGCATTTTGTCAGGAAGCTCTTAGGTTTAATGAGCAGGTTTTAGATCTTCATCACAGATTGTCAGTGCTTCCGAAGACGGGGAATGGATTTCGTGTTAAGCTTCTTCCTGATTATAAGTCTTCACCTACTGAATTAACAACGGAAAAAACTTATGGAGGTATGTGGAAAATATTGAGACAAAATTTTGAAAAATTAAATCCACGGTTTGTTCAAATCAAAATGGAAGAACTTGATCCTGCGTTTCGTGCACAGGTAGCAGCGCAACATGCTGCAGCAGAAGCGCGACCCTTTGAAGAGTTAGAGGAACAGCGTCGTGCAGCAGCAGCGGTAGCAGAAATGCATCGTGAAGCCGAAGAACGTCGTCGATTGGAACAAGAGCAAGAAGCGGTAGCTCAACGTGCGGTTGAAGCGCGTCGGGTTCAGGAACAACAACAACGCGAGGCAGAGACCGTAGAAAGACAGCGTCGGGAAGTTGAAGCAGCAGCACAACGTGCCAGACTTGAACAAGAGAGATTTCAAGGGCGTTTCGATGAATTTTCCAGAAGATTAAAGCCAATTACGGATAGAATTCAGAGATTGGTAACTGAAGCGAACCCTGATGGATATTCAGCTGAGAATGAAGGCATTATGAGTTTAGGAAATTATGGGGGACTTCCTCTTTTAGCAGAGATGAATACTCTTTTACCTGATCTTTTTGCCGCGCATGGTCTTGCTTTTGTTCGTGTCCCCGTGGAGGCTGAAATTAACTCTCTTCGTATTGGAATCATGAGATTTTATACAGATCTTGTTTCACGAAACACGATTGAACTTTCAACGCAAGACATCGTTGGGGAGTTTCGTCTCTGGGTTAAGAGAGTCTGGGGAACAGCAAATGTATTCAATGGGGCGGTTCCTGTTAATATTCGAGAAAATTATCGAACCTATGACGCCCTTTGTACTCAAAATGAACTGGAACAAAGGCGTGGTCAAGCTGCTCAGAGAGACAAAGAGATAGAAAAAACCTTAACATCTTTTATTATTGAATTAGGGTTGAGATCTGATGGACATAGCACACGACTTCTTCATCCTTTGCTATTGGCTCAGGCAATTTGGGATAAAACGACAGTCCCTGCTATAAAAGCGGAACTGGTTGATATTCTATCTCATTTTTTCATGCGTGCAGCAGATCAAGCTCGAAAATGTGCAAATGGTGCGACAGGACGAACCATCTTAATGCAGCATGATCTTGCTAAATTATTAATAAAATATCCCTCATTGACCAAATAAGTTTTTTAGCGAAGAAGAGACAAAAAAGGCTTTCCAATTTTTGGAAAGCCTTTTTTTATGAAAACAAATAGATATACAGATATATTAAGCAATAATACGGACAGATTTTGCTTTTGCATCTGGGTCTACCCATCCAATATTTCCATCAGGTCTTACGTAGACCATATTGAAATTCCCCGTTCCTCTGTTCTTGAAGAAAAGAGCTGAATGTTGAGAAAGATCAAGATGCATGAGAGCCTCTGGAAGAGAAAGAGACGGGATATCTGTTTCAATCTCAGCGATAACAGCAGGGGCTGCATCAGAGATTTCTTCTTCAACAACTTCCTGATTGGGCAGGACATAGTGAAGTCCCCGATGAATGGCATTGTCTTCGCGTGGAATGCTTTGATGATCCCGGAGCCGTGACTTATAACGACGCATCCGAATATTAAGTTTGTCAAGCGTTGCATCAAAGGCATGGTAGGGATCTGATCCATCTCCTTTAACATGAATATCGAGGCTTCGGCCGGGATGGACACCAATATCGACTTGAATTTGGGATCCTGACTTTGTCAGGGTAACGGACCCGTCAACGGTGCGCCCAAAATACCTTGAAGCAACCGTCGAAAAGTGTTCCTGAATGTGAGTCTGTAAAGACTCCCCAATATCCATATGACGACCTGTGATTTTTACTTGTACCATGGCTCACTCTCCTATTTTTTTTTAGCATACGCCTTCTCTTTAGAAGCGTCAATGCGGTCTCAGAGACTTTTTTAATAATTATGCTTTTAAGGTGATCCAAATGGGTGCGTGATCCGAAGCCTTTTCAAGACCGCGCTCTTGCGCGTCAACGCCGCCCTCTTCAAGACGGTCTAAAGCTTGAGAAGACGCTATGAAATGATCAATCCTGAGACCATTGTTGCGTCCATAGGAATTTGCTCTGTAATCCCACCATGTATAAAGAGGATCAAGGGGATGAAGAGACCTTAGGGCATCAAAAGTTCCCGTATGGAGGAGAGATTGAAAAGCTTGTCTTTCTTCTGACGTGCACAGAATCTCTTCTTGCCAGAGAACGGGATCATGAACATCAAAATCCGTTGGAGCAACATTAAAGTCTCCCCCCAAAACAAGAATTTCGTCATACGTCAAAAGCGTCTTGATATGATCTTGAAGCGATTTTAAGAAATTAAGCTTATAGGGAAACTTAGGAGAATCTTTGGCTTGTCCATTTGGAACATACACACTTGCAATTCGAATGTTATGGGTAAAGGCTTCAATATAACGGGCCTCTTCAAGGTCGTCTAGGAGTCCTAATTTCACATCTTCCAAGGGGCTTTTTGAAAGAATGGCGACACCATTATATGTTTTTTGACCAAAGAGGGCGAGATTATAGCCAAGATCTTCAAAGGGTTCTTTTGGAAAATCGTGATTTTGAACCTTTGTTTCTTGGAGGAGAAGGATGTCTGGATTTTTAGAGCGTATCCAACTCAAAACGTTTTCGAGGCGGGCACGAACGGAATTTACATTCCAGCTTGCACAGAGGAGGGTCATGGAGATGTCTTCTTAAATTTAAGAGATTCTATTAGGAGGCCCAATAGTGTCATACTTGCGAGAAAAAGAAAATAAAAAAGAGGGGCAATTGAAAGGCCTGTTTGCTGAAAAAGAGCTTGTGAAAGAAAGGGTGTGTTTTTTGCAAAAATGACATTTGCCAACGTATGTCCCACACTGAGGCCCCGATAGCGCATTTGTTTGGGAAAAAGATCCATGATCAGAACATAGGCCGTGGGCGACATAAACCCTAAGAGAATTCCGCTTGCCCCGAAAACGAGAGGAAGATGATTTTTGAGAAAAGGAATATTAAGTGCAAAAGAGGCGAGGAGAATTAAAAAACAACCAGAGATCTTAAGGAGGCGCCGTGCGCCTAAAGCATCTCCCAAGAGTCCTCCCAGAGGAAAACTTAATGTAAAGAGAAGAAGTCCAAGGGAAGTGGCTTCAGAAACTTTTAAAAAAGGAAGTAATTTCAGATTTTCAGTGAGGTGAGGGCCTAAAAAATAGAAACAAAATTGAAAACAGCCTCCTACGGATCCCATGATAAAGATGGTTGCGAAAAAGGCCGGCATGTTTTTAAAAAAAGCACGCCATGAAAGAGGAGACGACTCGTTTTGAAGATCCAAGAAGATAGGCGTTTCTTGAAGAAAAGATCTTAAATAGACGATGATAAAGCTTAAGATTCCGCCTCCTAAGAAGGCGCAACGCCAGCTCCAAGAAGGCATGCCCTCTTGCAGTGTAAAGGTGACAACACTTGAGGCTAAAAATGTTCCAAGGCTAAAGCATAAGAAGAGAAGGCTGCTTGTAAAACATTTTTGTTTGGGCGAGGTATGTTCAAAAATATAAAGAGAGGCGCCATCAAACTCTCCTCCTAAAAAAAAGTTTTGAAAGGTTCTAAAAATAAGAAGACAACAGGGTGCCCAAAACCCAAGAACATCATATCCAGGAAGGACAGCAATGAGGAGCGTTGGAATTCCAACGCCAATGAGGTTATAGCTGAGGGCTGTTTTACGACCATATTTATCGCCCAAATGACTAAAAAACAAAGCGCCCAAAGGCTTTGCAAGGGATGCGAGGGCTAAAATGCCGTAGGTTTCTAAAAGAGAAATCGACGGATTATGGGTCGGGAAGAAGAGTTTTGAAAAGGGGATGGCCAAAAATCCATACAAGGCCACATCGTAGTATTCAAAGATTGTTCCAAGCAAAATAGGAACAAACCGTCTCATGGATGTTGTCTTCATCATCACGCTCCCTACGCTGGTGTTAACCAAGATCAGGTGAAAAGGGTCTTATCTCAGCCAGTATGTTTGGCACCCCTGGTGTAGGCAGCACCTTAAAATTAAGGAGGGAGAATGTCAATCCCGAGAAAATGTCTTAGAAATTAGGACCAAAGACTGCTTATTGGAACAGCCCACATACGGAATTCTTTGTTTTTCATTAGTTTTTTAATTGTATTTGGAATCGGTAAAGGCTTTTACTGAAAAATATTGAAAAAAATATGAAAATGATGTATATATATTCCTTATGTGATGTATATTTTTCAATAAAAGGTGAGGCTTATGAATCGTACTCAAATTTATTTAAATGACTTCGAAAAAAAAGCGTTAGACGTTTTATGTGCTCGAACAAAACGTACCCGATCTTCTTTTATTAGAGAAGCTGTAGACTTTTATCTTTCTCATAACAATGTTTCTGAAGGAGATGATGTATTTGATAAAAGTTATGGATGTTTAGTTTCTATATCAAAACCAGATCGTAAAGAATGGAGTGAAAGAGAAAGAAGGTTTTTTTGATGAGTCCTATCCTTTTTGATACAGATGTTTTAATTGATCATTTACGAGGAGAAATACAAGCACAAGACCTTTTAAAGAAACTTAAAAAGAAGCATACTTTTATTATTTCTGTCATAACGGTTGCAGAAATTGAGGCAGGAATTTATGAAACTGAAACTGAAACTGAAAGAGAAACAGTACAGGAGTTCTTAAGTTTTTTTGATTTTAGTCCAATTACGGAAGAGATTGCAAAAAAAGCAGGAGCTTATAAAAGAATGTTTCATCGTACGCACAGACTTTTGTTACCAGATGCTCTCATAGCAGCAACTTCTTTTGAGATGAAAGTGCCTCTCTATACACTCAATCTTAAGGATTATCCTATGAAGGACATAAGTGTTTTTTCTCCTTATTTAAAATAAGCGATTATATTCACAGGAAAAAGTCTCATAAATTTTGTTTGAACAAAAAACTTATAGATTTTTGGATTCTCTTAAAAATGGTGCCCAGAGGCGGATTTGAACCGCCGACACACGGATTTTCAGTCCGTTGCTCTACCAACTGAGCTATCTGGGCACGTAGCCTTTCCCTTTCTATTAAAAAAAAAGACCTATGTCTAGCATATAATAAGGAAAATCCCATTTAAATTTTTTTTAAACTCTTAAACTAAGGCCTTCCTGGAGGGAGATTTGGATTTTTAACTGCATTGTTTTTAGGATATATTTTCTTGTTCCCGCGGAATTCCCGCGCCAAGTGATTTATAAAGATTGATTGCAGAAATAGCATATTCTTCAGCGCTCGAGGTGGCTTTAAGTGCTTCTCTAAGCTCTGTTTGTTGTTTCTCAATGACGTCTAAATAATTTACAGTTCCTGCATCATAAAGATCTTTCGTCAAGAAACGTGTTGTTTTTTGTGAGGAAGCAACCTGCTGCATTTTTTGATAAAAGATCGCTTTATTTTTAAGAGAGACAAGCGCTGTTTCGACGTCTGCAAGGGCCTTTAGAATAACGTCTTGATAGGCATAGAGCCTTGCATCTCGTTCAGCTTCTTGGGCTTTGATGGTATCTCGTATGCGTCCAAAATCAAAAATAGGCCAGGTGAAAGAAGGCCCGACAGTAAACGTCGAACTTCTTGAACGGATGAGCGTTGTGCCGTTTCTGCTGTTATATCCCCATGAGCCCGTAAGTGAGAATTTTGGAAAGAGATCTCCGGTGAGAAGGCCAATTTCAGAGGTTGATTCAGCGAGCGCTCTCTCGGCTGCTTGGATATCAGGTCTCTGTTCAAGCACCGTTGAAGGAAGCCCTGAAAAGACAGAAAGGGGTGGCAGAGGAATGGGTTGAGGAGGGGCGAGGCGTTGATAAAGAGCGGTGGGTGGTTTCCCGAGGAGAATGGCCAGTTGGTGAAGGGCCGTTTTAAACGCGATCTCAAGGGAGCTTTTATCTGCGACTGCTGCCTCATATGTGCTTTGAGCGTCTTCAACGGCTTGTTGGTTTGTTTGGCCAGCAGACATTAAATCTTGCGTGAGTTGAAGGGCTTCATGGGAGATCGATATAATTTGAGTTTGAAGCTGAAGTTGTGTTTGCGTACTGCGCAGGGTAACATAAGTTTGAGCCACGCTTGCCTGAAGACTCAATAAAACGCCTTTTACATCCGCAACACTTATATCAAAGGTGGCTTGAGCCATTTCTTCAGCACGCTGGATACGACCAAAGAGATCAAGTTCCCACGAGGCAGAAACGCCTAAACGGACATCATTGTAGGTTCCGAGATAATAAGCGGGATTATAGGTTGGGGCATTTTTGCTCTTACGTTCACGTTCGTAGGCGCCGTCCAATGTGAAAGTAGGGAAGAATGCTGCATCGGCCCCGGCTAATTCTTGACGGGCGGATTCTAAACGGGCGAATGCCTCCTTCAATCCTAAATTATGCGCTAAGGCCTCCGTCATAAGCGTGTTCAAAAGCGGATCTTGAAAATTCTCCCACCAGGTAGATTCGAGAGGAGGTTTCTCAGAACTTATCGCTGGGGAAGTATTTTTCCAAGAAGAGGGAAGGGAGATATCTGGTTTTTGATAATCAGGACCAACATTACATCCTGGGAGCCCCAGGAGTATAAAAAGGGAGAGGAGATGATTTATTTTCATCTTGATTTCTCCAAAGGTCCCCCATATCGCACATCTGGGGCGACAGGGAGGGCTTTGATATAGACATCGAGTTGCTGGCCGACATAAACAGGAAACTTCTCTGGATCAAAGGAATAGACAACTTGTAAAACGCGCGTGTCCACAATTTCGGTCGCATCCCCATTAAGATTTTGTTTGGGGATGACATAAGGTTCAGTATAAGCATAGGTTAATTTCGTTGAAAGGTTTGGATTGCCGCGGACAAATGCTGTGGCTTCTGCTCCTTTTTGGAAACGCCAGGCATCCGTTTCATCAATGTCAATACGGATATCGTAATGCGCCCTTGGACCCAGAAGCATTAAAGGTGAACCAGAGGAGTCTGTAGAGGCGTATTGACCGGGGCGTGTGTTGACTTGAAGGACATGACCGTCGAGAGGAGAGGTGACTGTGCAAAGGGCGATGTTAACTTTAGAAGCTTGGACTTGAGCCTTTGCAACATCAGAAAGGCTTTTGGCATGATCAACGGCCGTTCTCGCCATTGCGACATCATTTTGAATTTTAAGAAAATCTGACTTTGAAATGGCCCGTTTATCGACAATTTTTGCAATAAGACTATATTGGTCTTGAGCACTTTTGAGCGTGGACTGTGCCTCACGAACTGCAGTTAGGGCGGCTTTTAAATTGGCTTCTTGGGTCTTGAGAGCGGCTTTCTCTATTCTATCATCAATGGTGAGGAGAGCCTCCCCTTTTTTGATGAGGTCCCCGGGTCTTACATGAACCTTCGTGACAATCCCAGCAATGGATGTTCCAAGCGTTGTATTTTGTTGAGAGGATTCCACGATGCCACTGCCAGCTATAAAAAATTCAAAGGGAGAAGTTGTTGGCGCAATGAGAGGGACCTGAACCTTTGGTTCTTTGGAGGAAAGGTATCCCATGAAAAGCCCCCCGCCAATACCAAAAAGTGACGCGCCAATGAGAAAGTGCAGGAGAGATATTTTTTTCATTCTAAAGCCTCATGGGGTGATATAATTTTTAGGATACGTCCGTCTTCCATCTTTGCAATGCGATCTGCAAAAGAATAAGTGCGCGCATCATGAGTGACAACAATGAGAGCACATTTTTCACGCATGGAGAGATCTTTCAAGATGCTCATCACACGCAGGCCATTTTCACTGTCCAAGGCACTCGTGGGTTCATCACATACAATGAGCCGCGGAGAATGAATAAGAGCACGGGCAATGGCAACGCGTTGTTGCTGGCCCCCAGAAAGCGTCGATGAAAAGGCATCAGCACGATCTTCAAGGCCGACTTTTTTGAGCATTTCTCTGCCCTGCTCTGTTGCTTCATGGTGCCCCATTCCTTGTATCATGAGGGGGATTCCCACGTTCTCTGCGGATGTCAGTGTAGGTACGAGATTATAGGCTTGAAAGACAAAGCCAATCATTTTGGATCGAAAGGTACATAAAGCAAGGGGGGAAAGATCATGGATGTTTTGGCCATAGACGTCGCAAGTCCCACTTGTTTGCGTTAAAATGCCCGCAATGATGGAAATAAGAGTGGTCTTACCGCATCCAGAGGGACCCGCTAAAATCAAGAGTTCTCCATCCATAACATCTAAGTTGATTCCTTGAAGTGCGATAACTTCATTAGAGCCGCTGTCGAATTTTTTGGTGAGATTTTTACAGGAAACTGCGATTTTCATGGATTAATTCCGAAACACAATGGCTGGATCAAGTTTAAAAACTTGACGGAGACTTAAGATCGCTGAAAATGCTGAAATGACAAAGATGCCCCCTAGGCTAAAAAGCATGAGGGAATAGGGAAATCGAAAGGCAAGCATGGAATCTTGTGTTAATAAAGCACAAAGACACGTGACACCAAGTCCGAGTCCGTAACCCAAGAAAGCCACAAACAAGGCTTGAGAAACAATCATAAAGAGCAGGACTTTATTGGAAATCCCCATGGCTTTGAGTACGCCAAAATAGCGCATATTTTCGAGGGTAAAGTTATAAAAAGTTTGCCCTGCAATCGCAGCGCCCACAAGAAATCCAAGAAGAACAGAAATACCAAAATTGATGGGAATCCCGGTGTATTTAAGATAATATTTGATGGTCAGATCTTTGAATTGTTCTTTGGTGTAGGCACTGAGACCTGTTTGCCGATGAATGCGATCACAAAGCGTTTGAAGGTTTTCACCTTCTTTTGCTTTCACAAGAATGAATGTTAAGGTTTGACGTTGGGGAGGGGAAAATTGAATGGCCCGTTCAAACGTTGTAAAAATAATAGGTTGTGATTGAAAGGTACGGCTTGTCTTTGCGATGCCAACAACGATCGCTCTGTGATCGTTCAGCTCCAAGCGTTGTCCAATTTGGAGAGGAGTCTTGGGGTCTCCTGGATGACGGGGCGGCGTGGCCAATTTATCGAGAGCCCCTTCTTGATTAACGATGATGCTATCGGATTGATGCAAATCATTAATGTGACCTTGAAGGAGGACAGCTGGGGCCCCAATAAAAGTCGTACTGTCAACGCCAATGAGATTGCAATTTTGAAATCCTCCCCCTGGAAGCCGTGCGGTGACGAAACCCTTGAAGAGAGGTTTTGCCCAGGAAACGCCTTCGATACTGGCGACTTCATAGAGGGTAGGTGAGGGAAGAGGTTTGTTATCATCGATAAACTGTACCTCAGGATCCATGACCCAAATGTCAGGAAGTGCCACATCTGTAATGAATCCAAAAGTACGTGTCATGAGCCCAACAAAGACACCCGGTTGTTGTGTCATAATGAGACCTGCAAATGTGAGACCTACGACAATTCCCAAAAATTTGCTGTGGTTCCCAACAAGCATGCGCCAGCCAACGTAGAGCATTCCCCCGTTTGAAAAGAGGGATGTTGGATTTTCCTGAAGAGACGAAAAAGGGAGAGGTTTTTGGGAAATGAGGGGACTCCTGTTTGAGATCTTATCTTCTTTTCATCGACGCAAATTTAATTTTCTTAGGAAAGTGTTAATTGTTTTTATGAGTCTTTAGAATTCATTCTTTTAACAAGATTGCTTGTACTTTGATCTGGAATAAGACTCACAAGGTGAACTCGGCCGCCATAACCTATGACTTCAGAACTTCCGACAACGGTCTCGACGGTATAGTCAGCGCCTTTTACAAGGACGTCTGGTTTTAAAGTTGTAATTAACGTATAGGGCGTCTCTTCTTCAAATAAAACGATACAATCAACGACTTCAAGGGCCGCAAGAACAAGAGCCCGTGATTCTTCTCCTTGAATGGGACGCGTTTCCCCTTTAAGATTTTTGATGGAAGCGTCTTTATTAAGGCCAACAATAAGACGATCGCATTGCGCTTTGCTTTCTCTGAGAACATGAAGATGCCCAGGATGCAAAAGATCAAAGCACCCGTTTGTAAATCCTACTTTTAAGCCGCGACGTTGCCACTTAATTCTTAAATCTAGAGCCTGAGAAAGAGAACATATTTTTTGAGGAGAAAGGGCGTTTTGATGATGAAGAGCATCTTGAAGTTCTTGCTTTTCAATGGCGGCTGTTCCTACTTTCCCAACAACAATTCCCCCCGCTGTGTTGGCCATTTGAACCGCAACGTCAAGAGAAAGACCCTCATTTAAGGCCCCAGCTAGAACGGCTACAACCGTATCTCCGGCTCCTGAAACATCAAAAACTTCCAAAGCACTTGCGGGAAAATGATGGGTGTGTGTTTGTGTGACAAGGGTCATCCCTTGCCCTCCCCGCGTGACAAGAATGGTTTCAATGTCGTGGTCTCTCCTTAGTTTTTGAGCGGCCTGAATACAGTCTTCATGTGTTTCTGTCGGGAGATCGGTTGCGAGGTGAAGTTCTTGACGGTTTGGGGTTAAGATGGTTGCCCCTTTATACCGGCTGTAATCTTTTCCTTTGGGGTCAACAATAATAATTTTTTTCTGGGATCGTGCCTCCTGAATAAGCGGAATTAAGAGATCTTTTGAAAGAACGCCTTTGCTGTAGTCGGAAAGAATCATGATGCTTGTGTGAGGAAAAGCCTCCAAGATTTTTTTCTTTAAGGTCACACTGTGTTCAGGAAGAATCCCTTCTGGAAGTTCTTTATCGACGCGCAAGAGTTGGTGTGTTCCTGCAATAAAACGGGTTTTTTGAGTTGTTTTAAAATGGGGGCATTTTAAAAATTGGGGAGAGATGAAATGAGAGGACTGGATCATCGCCTCAAGCGTTTGAGCGGCATCATCGTCGCCCAAAAGGCCAATTAAGAGAGAGGGGATTTCAAGGGCTTCGAGATTTCGGACAACATTTCCGACGCCCCCCAAAAGAGATTGTTCATGAATATATCGAAAAACAGGAATCGGAGCTTCGGGAGAAATACGACTCACGCTCCCTTGCACAAAAATATCCAACATGATGTCGCCAACACAAAGAATCGGCATTTTTGGGGAAGATGAAAAAAAATTTAAGGTGTCGTTGATCATTCTTTTCTGATTTCTGTAAATCGTGGAACATAGACTTGTTATAGTAAGATTCACATTAAAATTCAAGGAAATTGAAGCTTTCTTGAACAGGTTATTGGGATCTATTAAAGGACGAGGACGCTTATTTTTAAGGAACCACTTCCTTAGAAAACTGCGAGAAATTCAAGAGAAGAGTTTAAAAAAATATTTCTAAGGAAGAAATTTTCGAGGAATTCAAATCGAGGGAGATTCAAAATATTCTTTTAATTCAATAGGAAACTGATCAAAATCATCACTTATTGTTATGGTGTTCTTCCCAAATCCCAATACTCTTTTTTGAGCCTCTTGGTATTCTATCAGAGGTTGTATTTCTGTTAACTGCATGGGGAGTTCCTTATCTTACAAACGATGAAGAATGATATATGTTCAATGTATATTTTTCTCCAACTTTTCTAAAGATTCAAGAAAATTCCTGAAATTTAGTCTTTATTTGTAGACGGGCTATTGATAACTTTTTCAAAAAAGTTTTTAATCTCTGAGAGACGCGCACCATCTAATTCACTTTGATGGCCGCCGCCTCGCTTTCCATGTTGTAAGTGTGTATAAATGCGATCAGAACCAATTTCAACGCGAATTCCTTTTTTAGAGCGCATGAAACTTCCACCTTTCTCTCGAATAAGGTCTCCTATCATAGAAAATACTTTATGAACAGAGACTTGCCTCGGAGATTTTGGATCCAAGAAATCCAAAATTTCTTGCATTTTTTTTGAAACAATTCTCTTTTTTTGAGACCCTTCACCTTTGTCTTTTTTAGAATGTTCTTTTAGAGACGCTCCTCCGACAGAGGATTCTTCTTCGTTAAATTCATAGGACTCTTGCTCAAGCAAATGATCTTCTGACGTGGAAGCACCGACAGCGCCAGCTTCTTCATGTGGGATACCCACTGCAAAAGCACCTTCATGTGCAGAGCTCGTTTCTGTCTTTTGGGCCTCTACTTGTGCGCGGAGTGCAGCTTCATTTTTTAATATATCTTTTAAATATTGAGCCTCGGTAGATCCGAAGTGAATAGCTCTCTCAAGATATGAATGCCCTTTTTCCAGATACTTTGGATCCAAATCTTGATTTAGAATAAAGAGAAGCCCAGTTTTAAATAAAACATCAGAATTTTGTTCATCTTGCGTAAAATCTTCCAATTTTTTCAGATGTTGAAGACGATCTTTTTCCTCTTGTGGCTGCTGGCAGTTTAAAAAAATCAAATTATAAAAACTGTCTCTATCTCCAGTCTTATTTCCTTCTTCAAAACACAGTTTCGCACGACCGAGATCTTCTTTCTTCAAAAAATGCAAGCCGAGTTCTTTCCATGCATGAAAATATCCCAAAGATATCGATTTCTCTAAAAGAGAAATCCAAGATTTTTCATCAAATACGAGACCTCCTCTTTGATCACGCATCATAAGGGCATAGTTATAATGCGCAATCCCATTTTCATCATTTTCCATGGCTTTCTCAAAGCAAGAAATAGCTTCTTTATCATCTTGAGAAACACCTTCTCCCCCGTTCATATAATAAGCACCAAGATGATTCCAACAGTCGTAACCGAGCTGAGTCGCTTTCAGATAAGAATCAAAAGCTTTTCTATCGTTCTTTTCCACACCAAATTCATGAAGTTGCCCTTTTTGAAAAAAAGCAAGAGGATCCCCACGCTGAAGTGCAGGCTCAAGGAAGAGGAGTGCTTTTTTATAATCAGGTTCTACTGTTCCATTTTTTCCTGTACTATACAAAACAGAAAGCATGTAACAGGCTAAATCAGGATCAAAGGATTGCTCTTCAAGGTGAGAGGCAGCACCCTTTTTAGGCTTGTAATTTTTAATTAAAAATTCTTCAACCAAGGACCATTCATTAGGAGAGGCCTCAAATTTTCTAGAAATCAATAAATATGACAACATTTCGAGTGATTTTGGAGTATGTTCAGATGAGGATAAAAGCCTTAAAGTTTCCAAAGCTTTTTGAGGATTTTCCTCTTCAAGGTTTCCATTAAAAAAACATATGGCATAATCTATAACGGATGTGACATCTTTTTGTTGAATGCCTGCTTTTAACCACTCTAAAGCTTCTGGTTTCCCCATTTTTAATAAAACGTTTACAGTCCTATGAAATATATCTAAATCAGTTATTTGAAAGGGTTGTTGAGGCGTCATTTTGGCATAGGCTTTTCTAAAGTTCTCTAGAGCCTTTTCAAGATTAACGACTGTTCCTCGTCCGTCACAATAAAAGACGCCAAGATTATAAAAAATCACAGAATCGGCCTCTTCTTGTAGACTTGCCTTTGAGTAAAGGTCAAAAGCACCTTCAAAATCTTTGCGTTGCTCGTAGATATATCCGAGCTGCCCAACCGCTTTAGGATGACCCAGACGTGCCGCTTGCTCTATCCAAAAGTCTCCCTGTTCTTGAGTTTGTATGTATCTCTCTTGTGTAAGAGCAAATTGAGCTTCCCTGTGCCCGTGATAGGCCGCCATATAACAAAACTCTTTTCTAAGGGTCCTCTCTTTAAAGTGATTAAACAAAGCAAAATAAATGTCTTTCTGTTGTGGGGAAAGACCTAAAGTGCCTACCACGCTTAAAACTTCTTCCATAAATTGAGAGTGAACTTCTAACGCTTTTAATCTCAGAAATCCCGTAAAATTTCCTTTGCGAGCCGCTTCGCCATAATAGTCTTTTTTGTCATTTTGTTTTTTCAGAAAAGGAAACTCTATACCCTTACCTCTTAAATCTCCCATAACAATATAGGCTTGAGGATTGCCATTCTTAAAAAGAGCTTCTAATTCTTGTAGCGCTCTTTTTTTACTGGAAGGAAGATTAGAAAATCCCGCTTCTTTTTTTTCCTGGCCACAGAAAACAAATTTTAAGAGTGATGCTTTCAAGGATTCCTCAGGCATTCTCATACAAGAAGATTCTAATACTTGAAAAGAAATTTCCCCTGGAGAGAAGAGATCCTTATTACTTTTCATCATCCATGTCACATAGGTTTGAGCAAACAAATCGCCTTGATTCGCTAAGAGCACGAGTTTTCGAGCAGATTCTCTAAATCTTCCGTTTTCAAAATCCTCAATCGCCTCATTAAAATTATTGGCAAAAGACAATGAGGTGAGAAAAGAACAGAATAAAACAATCGTCACAAGTTTTTTTAAATGAGCGCGCATTCGAAAAAGTCCTTTATCAATAAACTTCTTAAGATTAAGCAATAAATATATACGCGATTCTCAACTTTTCATGGCGTAAAAATTTGAATCTTATATCACCATAAAAAATAGAGTTGAAAGACACAGCCAATTTTTGTAATTTTTGTTT
>NCGZ01000014.1 GCA_002257235.1 Alphaproteobacteria bacterium 16-39-46 | reverse complement strand
TCTTGTTGCAACAACTTCCATACCCACCAAGATCCGCTATGAAGAATCTTAAATTAGCGGCTTAACTCTATCGGTGGCCCAATCCGTGAACAAGGCCGACATTTTTGAGTGTCGTGATTTGGAAATTACGTCTTTTTTACCCATTTCACTTGAATCAAAATTGAGAGAGCTAAAGAGATGAGATAATATTTTTTTAAGCGTGACCTTTTCTTTCGAGAATATTCGCAAATTTCAAGACAACTTTAAGTAGTTGAAATATCCAGTAACTTTGCATCCACGCCAATGTGGACTTTCACATTTTTTTTTGATAGATTGAACCTGCTTTAATCATATTCTATTCGTATTTTGAGGACTTTTATGATCCGACCTGTTTTAAGTGCCCCAGATCCTCGTCTCAGACTAAAGTCTTTGCCCGTCACAACCATTGATGCAGAGATTAAGACTCTGATTCGGGATATGTTTGATACCATGTATGCTTTTCAAGGATGTGGGCTTGCAGCCCCTCAAGTTGGCATCCACAAACGCGTTGTTGTTATGGATCTTGATTCAGGAGAAGATAATCTTCCCAAATCTCCCAAAGCCTTCATTAACCCTGAAATCTTAAAGGTTTCAACAGAGGTGGTCCGATTTCAGGATGGATGCCTTTCTGTCCCAGGAGATATTTATGAATACGTCGAGAGACCTCAAGAAGTGATGTTTCGCTATATGGATGAACATGGAAAGTCCCACGACGTCCATGCCCAAGGCCTCCTTGCAAAGTGTATTCATCATGAAACCGATCATTTAAATGGTGTTCTTTTTATTGATTACCTTTCAAGAATCAAACGCGAGAAAGTCTCCAATCGTCTTAAAAAATATCATTCTTCTCTCCGATGATGACTCTTTCTGATCTTCCAATGATTTTTATGGGAACCCCTTCTTTTTCAGAAAAGATTCTAGCGTTTCTTCTTGAAAAGAAATGTTTGATCGCGGCTGTCTACACAAATCCTCCAAAGGCCCAAGGACGCGGACATGACGTCACACCCTCTCCAGTTCATGTTCTCGCCTTAAAACACGACATTCCTGTTTTTACCCCCTCCTCGCTGCGCTTGCCACAAACCCAAGCCCAATTTTTAACGCTTGTTCAGACGCATCACGTAAAAGTGGTCCTTGTCGTCGCCTATGGATTTATTCTCCCCAAGATCCTCTTAGAGGCCCCTCCCTTAGGATGTCTTAACGTTCATGCGTCTCTTCTTCCGAGATGGCGCGGCGCATCTCCCATCCAGAGAGCAATAGAAGCAGGAGACCTTCAAACAGGCCTTACTCTCATGAAAATGACAGAGGGACTTGACGAAGGGCCCATTCTTCTTGAGCAACAGATTCCGATTACCCCTCAAGAAACGAGTGAAACGCTCTTTGAAAAGCTCTCCGAGATGGGAGGACCTCTTGTTTTGAAGGGACTTTCAGGGCTTTTGGAAGGAACACTTTTCTCCAAAAATCAAGCTCAAAACGGCATCACCTATGCCCCCAAAGTTTTAAAAGAAGAAGGATTATTAGACTTTGAGGCGTCTGCCGTCACTCTAGAGAGAAAGGTACGTGCTTTTACCCCATGGCCCGGAACATTTTTTAACTTTAAAGGTCTTAAAATAAAAGTAATTGAAGCCTGCACTGAGGAAACCGACTTTCAAGGAAGGACTGGAGAGGTCATTCACACGTCTCCATTTAAAATTCGATGTGGAAATAAAACTGTCTTCATGCCTCTTAAGCTTCAACGCCCCGGAGGCACAATTCTAAACGCAGCTGATTTTCTAAGAGGCTTTCCCATAGACCAAGGCGCGCTCCTGAAAGATACTTCTGATGCATCGGTATAAGATTACGCTCGAGTATGATGGAACTCCTTTTGTGGGATGGCAACGTCAGAAAGAAGGACTCTCGGTTCAAGGACTGCTTGAAGCCGCCATTTTGCGTCTTACAGGCACTTCCGTGCCGTCTCTTCAGGTGGCAGGGCGGACGGACGCCGGCGTTCATGCTTTAGGGCAAGTGTGTCACATTGATCTTCCAACGCATTACCCTCCTTTTGTGCTCTGCAGTGCCGTAAACGCCCATTTGCGGCATTTTTTACCCTATTGTGCAATTTCTCTTTTGAAAGTTGAAGAAGTCTCAAAAGATTTCCATGCCCGCTTCTCCGCACAAAAGCGTTCTTATCTTTATCGCATTTTTAATCATCGATCTCCGCCTGCTCTTGAGAGAAACCGTGTTCATCACGTCCCTGTTCCTTTAGATGAAAAAAATATGCAAACGGCTGCAAATTTTTTAATTGGTACGCATGATTTTTCGACATTTCGGGCACGGAACTGTCAAGCCCGATCTCCCCTCAAAACACTTGAAAGATTTGAGATTCAAAGAAAAGATGACGCACTCTGCATTTGGGTGGAATCCAAATCCTTTCTCCATCATCAGGTTCGCAATATGGTCGGAACACTTCTTCTCGTTGGACTTGAAAAGTGGACGCCTCTTGACGTTCAAAAAGCATTAGAAGCAAAAGATCGCACGAAAGGAGGCCCAACGGCACCTCCCTATGGCCTCTATCTTACTAAAGTGACTTATTAATCTGTAAACTTAATCTGTAAACATCTTTGTTTAAGCCTCGACTTCACCATATCTTTGGATTTTTTGATCATCTTGTTGAAGACGCTCTAAGATTGAAGCCGGAAGCGCATTCTGCATAAAAACAGGAATCTCGTCACCAAACCCTACAATTCTCTCATTCTTATTCTCTAAAGGAGCCGTCACCGGTTTTTCTGTCGTAACAATTTGTGCGGGTATCTCTTTTTTATTTTTAGAAATGGGCAACGCCTCTTTTTTGTCTTGATGCGGTTTTGCTTGATGCGGTTTTGGCGGAAGTACTTTTGGTTTTTTTACGTCTTCTTTTTCCACAATTCCTTCAACTTTATAAAGAGAAATTTTTTGATTTGTGAGGGTTTCAATATCCTTGAGAAGCTCTTTATCGCCATGGGTCGAAAAGAGATACGACGTTCCCTCGCGCGACGCTCTTCCGGTCCGTCCAATCCGATGAACATAGTCTTCAGCATTAAAAGGAACATCAAAACTGACCACATGGGTTATATCCTCAATATCAAGCCCACGTGCAGCAACGTCAGAGGCAATAAGTATTTTAACCTCACCTTTTCTAAATTGATCAAGCGTTTCCGTTCTTTTGTTTTGAGGCATATCTCCATGGAGTGCTGCAACATCAAAACCATATCCTTTTAAAGATTTAGAGAGATAATCCACATCTTTTTTACGGTTACAGAAAATGACAGCGCGTTCAATATTTTGAGACTCTAAAAGATGTCTTAAGATTTTCCGCTTTTCAGCACTTATTGTGGCAGGAGATGTTTTTTTATCGAGATCCAGATGAACACACCACTGCGTGACTGTATTGGCTGTTGACGACGGAGCATCGACACGAATCTCGACAGGATTATGGAGAAATTCAGAGGCTATTTTTTCAATAAGGGGCGGCATTGTTGCTGAAAAAAGAGCCGTTACACGTGTGGATGGAAGTTTAGAGACAATTTTTTGAATATCTGGGATAAATCCCATATCCAGCATCCGATCCGCTTCATCAATCACCAAAAATTGAATATCAGAGAGAAGAAGCCTACCACGCCCAATGAAGTCAAGAAGTCGCCCTGGTGTTGCAATGAGAACGTCAACGCCTTGATCTAATTTTTTTTCTTGCTCGGAAGACCCCTCGCCCCCCACAATTAAACCAGACGTGAGTTTAAAAGAATCTGATAACGTTGAGAACGCCTCCAAGACTTGAGCCGCAAGCTCACGTGTCGGCTCTAAAATAAGAGCCCGGGACATACGCGCTCGTCCACGTTTTCGAGACAACATCTCAATTAAAGGCAACAAGAACGCGCCCGTCTTTCCTGTTCCAGTCTGAGCACACCCCATAACATCCTTTTTTTCAAGGAGAATTGGAATAGAGCGTTTTTGAATATCCGTTGGCGTTTTAAATCCAACATTATTTAGTACATTTATAAGGGGCGCACTTAACCCCAATTCAGTAAAAGGCATACGTTCTTAAACACCATCTTTACACTAAAACAACCAATCTTCCTTTTAGTTAAAGAGGAGAAGCCTCTCCTGTCAAACAGTTTTTAAGGATTTCTGGGCTTTTTTTAAGAGTGTTACATTAAAAATTCAAAAAAGACCTTCTTCCAAAAGGGATAAAAAGAAGGAATTCAGTCTCTTTATGACTCAATCAAGAGTATCATCTCCTGCCTTAGCCTTCAGGGAAGCTAAGATTTCAGCCAAACCAGGAATAACCCATGGCTTTAGAGAGATTGTGACGGCTTGCGTGGTTATTGATCCTTGGTTTTCGAGAGAGAGTACCACAGAATGCCCTGTATGTGCATCAACTTCATACGAGTAGAAAGCTCTTAACTGTGCCTCACGACAAATAATATTTTCAAGTGTTTGAGGCAGATACGGACGGATCACATTGGAAAGAACAACGAATTTTCCTGTTTGAGCCCCCGCTTCCATTGCTTTTTGATACTTAGGAAAATTTTGTACGATAAGCTCTCGAATCTGAGGAGAAAAAAGAGAGAATGCTTCGACGTTCAAAGATGAATAGGCACCTTCTTTCTTCTTCGTAAAAGTATTCATCGTGACGCTCTCAAAAGCAGTAGGATCTTCATCTTCTGCGCATGGAAAGGCCTCGACGAAAAGCCGCATCGTAGCGAAAGCCCCTCCATCTTGAAAAACAAGCCCCTGAATTGTTTTAATACGGGTAACATCGGGATTTTCTTTAAGAAAATCGGTTATATCAGGGGTCATATGAGAGGTGGCGGACACAACAAAAATGCCTCCAGGAACCAAAAGGTCGTTTACTTTTTGAAGAAATCGATGACGATCGCTATCGGTTAATAAATGAATGAAGTTACGGCATAAAATAACTCCAAATTGCTTACCTTGCATATCGATTTCTAAAATATTTCCCGGCAATGAAAATAGTTTATCTTTTAGAGAGGGGCTAAATCTTTTTAATGCTTCAAAATGAGTGAGATCGTCGCTTATGTCATTGACAGTGACCGATTTTGCAACGAACGCAAGAAGTGCAGCATTATAACCATCAGCCCCTGCAATTTCCAAAATGTCTTTTCCTATGGCAGGTCCCCTCATGAGCCAAGCCATGAGCTCCGGATAACATGCAAATTTAAAACCATAAGATGTATTGGCCGTTTTTTGAGGCATTGACTCATAAATTGTTGAAACTATGTGGTGTGCTTCTTCTAAAGCTTTAGGGTCTTCAGAGGCAATACATGCTCTTAAGGTACGAGGGGTTCTTAAATCAAGGGGGGCTTCCTCAAAAGGAAGAAATCCAAAAGAAGGTTCCATTACAAATAAGAATGTAAAAAACATAATAAAGAATATTTTCATCGAATGTTCCTTTTTTATAAATAATTTCAATTAATAAACCTCTAAAACTTAAATTTTGGGCGTTAACACATGCAGCATAATTTTCAAAAACAACTTCTTTTGGAAACGAAATTATGATGGGAGCTATACCCTCTTCTTTTTCTTAAAACAAGAAAATATCAACTTTTCTAAAAAAAAGAGAGCGACGCCCAGAGATCTACAGAACTCACATTTTGTGAGTATACAAAACATGTCACGGGAGCAACTTCGTTCCCCCTAAAAATTCTCTAAGCTAAAGAAATTTTTATAGTTCTCCCCTACCAATGACCTTTTTTGCAGGTTGAATACGTTGTACTTGAGTTCTTATCAAGTTTAATCTCGTGCGACACGCATCGCTTCTTCTCCGTCAGATCATCTGAGTCTTCCTCTGCATAGCCTTGAGAGAATAAAATCCCTACACCTGCTATAATTAAGCCTACAAAGAACGTCCTCTTGACTATTTTTTCTATGTTCATTTAAAGTCTCTCCTGTTTTAATTTTATATTTTTTTAAGAGCTTTCTTTAATGATACCCTAAAATTGACCATAAAAAATCTTTTTTTTAAAAAAAAAAGTATAATACTCTGATTTCAGGAGATTCTTTTTGCTTTAAATTTGGATTTTAACGATCATGCCATAAAAAATTTACGCCCCCTTTTTAAGGTTGATTTTTTCGATCATTTTATTAAGTTTTTTGACCCCTTTTTTGGTTCTCTGTGACACAAGCTCTCTCCGACGACGAAACTTTAATCGCTCTTTATGAGCATCAAAATTTGATGAAACATAAAGGCCATAAGGGTAAGTAATTGATTGCTGAAAAATCACTAGCAACTCCAACAAATGCTGATGCAAAATTCGAATTTAGAAAACTGATACCTCGTGTCTACTCTTTTTATCCTTTTTGGAGGAAAAACCAATTTTTTCCAGTTGTTTTAAACTTTCTTCAAAATGGGCATCAACAGCAGTTGATCCAGAAAATTGCAACTGCTTGTACTGATCAAATTCAGCGTTAGCGTGTTTAAGGGCATCTTCGTTACTAATTTTTCCAGCGCGGGTGAGAATATCACGTTCGGATAGGTGCAGAAATTCATCCAGTTTGCTAACCCAGTCCTTCATATACATAACTCTGCGCTCAACTGCTCGCAATTCAGCAAATTCGAGATAGATATTAACAAGGCGATTGAGGGTTTCGAGCTCTTCTTTTATCAAGTAATTTTTGGCGATGTGAGCATCGGTGCGTTTTGGTTTTCTGCTCGAAAATGATGTCATGCCCATATGGTGCTTGGCTGCATCAGCACGAGACTTGATAATTTCTGCCGCTGTGTGTCCGTGTGCAGCCCAATGCATTTTATTCTGTATCACAGAAAAAAACTCTTTAGAGGATTCCGTGTTTGGATCGTAGTCGATGCTGGTTGAGTAAATATCGAGAATTTTTCGCCAAAAAACTCTTTCCGAAGACCTTATATCACGAATACGCGCTAACAACTCATCAAAATAATTGCCTTCACCCATCTGTTTCAGACGCTCATCGTCCATAGAGAAACCTTTGATGATATATTCACGCAAACGTTGTGTTGCCCAAATTCTAAATTGTGTGCCACGATGAGATTTAACCCGGTAACCAACTGAAATAATAACATCAAGATTGTAATAGTCGACTTGGTAAGTTTTTCCATCAGCAGCAGTATGTGCAAATTTTGCACATACTTGATTCTGAATTAATTCACCCTCTTCAAAGATATTTCCAATATGTTTGGTTATGACTGATCTATCTTTTTGAAATAACTCAGATAGTTGCGCTTGAGTAAGCCAAACAGTCTCATTAACGACCTTAGCTTCAATCCGAGTCAGACCATCTTCTGTTTGATAGAGAAGCAGTTCCCCAAAATTTTTAGAATTGTGCATATTTCTTTTCCTCTAAATAAGACCGATACTTTTTATCTTGATCTAAAATTCTGCCTGTCCTCAGCCAATCTCCCCAGGAAATCTATCCCTTTTCAAAACAAAAATCTCCCAGATGACAGACAATATCGTCCGGGCTCACAACTGAATTCCCCTATCAATCATTACTTCATGCATCTCCTCTATTGTTGTCAAGAGAGAGATTTTTTTGGCGAGAAATTTAGAAATGTCCGCTTTGATGCCTTCCATAAATTCCACAAGCCCCTGCCCAGCTTAGCTATTTAAAATGCTGCGGAGGGCTGTGAAAATGCGGCTAACAACTCCCACACCAAACAACTTATAATCACCCAATCCTACGTGACTGAATAGATCCGCAGAAAACAAGGTATCATAACCGATTTTTTTGTCCTTATGTACTATTTTCGCACGTTCACTGGCGCCATACCTTATTCTTGTGATGCCAATGAATTACTGGTAAAAAACCTCTTGTTTTTTCTATTCTCTTAAGATAGCATTTTTAGGCTATTTTATTATAAGAGAACTTTGGACTCTCAAGTAATGTAAAGGATAAAATATGAAATTACTCCTACTCTCATCATCTTTTTATTTATTTGATGAGAGTCACCAAACATAAAGGAAGACTACAATGCCCAAAAAATTTCTCCAGACTTTGTTTGTACTAGGACTCTTAGTTTTTTCATTATTGTGTGACCTTCGCCAAGCTGCCGGAATGCAGCGTGGAGGCTGGAGAGCCTTGGAGGAGGAACAGAGGCAGAGTAGATTGGAGGCCAGAGAGAACACAAGACGGATTGTTGAAGGACAGAAAGAACAGATCCATCAGATGCGCCTCCTCCACGATCCTGATTACCGAGCCGAAGATCTCGTCAGGCAACGCAAGAAGAAGGAATACGATGACGAGCAACAGAAACGCCAGGAGCGCTGGGACCGCGAAGAAAGGGACCGCCTTCATGCCCAGTTTAACGGGACTTCCGAAGCCACAACTTGGGCTCGCGAACACCCCTGGCTTATGAGAGTCTGTGACGTGGCCGTGGCGGGCAGCGTGGTCGGCGCCGAGGTGGTAATGTTTAAATTCCGAGTGATAACCCTCCCTCTCTGCCTGTTCACGTGGGGTGCTCCATTCTTGGGTCCTGCGGGGCTGGGGACGGTATATTACATGTGGCGCACCGAGACCTAACGAGTACAGTTCCAACATATTTTCCAATGGCAACGATTAACTCTACTGCTGGAAGGACTTTACCATTGAATTTGGTTGATGGAAGTATGACTGCTAATAATCCCCTCCGTTCTTGCTTTATCAGAGGCTTACAGACTATTTGGTTCCAGAAAATGTATCAATTTGATATCTCTCGGTACCGGTGAGGAGTGTAGAATTACTTCCCCGTATCGGAATAAAGTAAAACTTACAACCGCGAGTGGAGAAACCCTTTATATATAAGGGCTTAAGCCTCAACATAAATTTTCCCTAAAAATCATAATCTGTTGATATTAAACAATATATTGATACATGAACTGTTGTTGCTTAACAACACGAGGTCTTGTTCCTTTTAAAGCCCATATACGACTCAATGACCCTTGTTGCCCAATTCTTGTTTCATCTTGGAACCAAATAAGCACTTGATCTAAAGAAATATCCTTAGAAATTACTTCAAGAACACGTTCTTGAATAAAGCCACACCTTGCCAAAATCCAATCAATTTGGCCAGTTAATCGTCTTGAGTGTGCGTCTGAATCTTCATATTCTTAAGTCCAGCTTTAAATATTGAAAACTCTAAAAAATTTAAGGAAAAAATCGTCTTTTATGTGTTTTTTCACGCAATGCAATAACACTCAAAACGAGCAACCCTGTAAAGAACTTGAGATCTGAGGGCTCGAGGCCTAAGGCAACCACGAATCCTTGTATTTGCTGATACACAATGGCCCCTAAAAAAGGAGCAAAAAGTTGTGCAAAAATGCTTTTATTTTTGATTAATCCCTCTCCAATGATGAGAGCCGCAAGAACGTGAAGAACAAGCCCAAAGCCCATTCCCACATCAACGTACCCTTGAATTTGAGCCATGAGACCCCCTGCGAGTCCACAGAACATATTTCCTGTAAAAAGACCTAAAATCATATACTTAGGCACATTGATTCCTTGTCTTTCTGAAAAGAGAGGACTTAATCCAACGGACCTGAACCTTAATCCTTTTTCCGTTTTTAAAAAGAAGAACAAAACGATAATTAAGAAAATCAAAACGCCTAAAATGAAAAGACTTTTAACCTCGATACTCTCTCCTAAGGAGGTAAAAATTGTCACCTGATCAAACAGAGAAAGGTTGGGTTTCCCCATGAGTCTTAAATTAATGCTATAGGCCATGGTCGTCAAAATAAGGCCGCACACGAGCGTATTCACCTTTAAACAGATGTGAATAAGAGCTGTTCCAAGCCCCAAGAGACCTCCGCAAAGACCCGAAACCAACAGCGCTAAAATAGGATCTACACCACCCACCAGCAAAGTTGCACAAATGATGCCACCCAAGGGATAAGACCCTTCGGAGGTTAAATCTGGAAAATTAAGAATGCGAAAAGGAACAAAGACCCCTAATGCTACAAAAGCAAGAACAAGTCCTTGTAAAACACCTGTTGGAATAAGCTCAAGAAACATACTCATAATTTTTTGACCTCTTTATTTTCCAAGTACGCAGTTTCAGCTTGATAAAACAAACTTTCTAATTTTTTAAGAGTCAGTTTTTTTTTATCGTTTCCTTTTATATCAAAAACAAACGTGCCCTGACTCATAATAAGAAGACGCGTTCCATACTGAAGAGCCTCTCGAAGATTATGGGTTACCATAAGTGTCGTAATTTTCTCCCTCTCAATCTCTTTAGAAAGACTCTGCATTATTTGCACCTCTGTTTTTGGATCCAAGGCACTTGTATGTTCATCCAAGAGCAGAAGTTTCGGGTTTGAAAAAAGCGCCATTCTCGTTGCAATGACTTGCCGTTGTCCTCCCGACAAAGCACCAACAGGCTTATGGATATACTTTTCAAAACCAAGCCCAAGTTCTTGCAGATTGTTCTTTATAAAATCAGAATGATTTTCATAAAATCTTAACCGGCTTTTTTGACCTCTCAACAAACTCAACGTCATATTTTCAAGAACATTCATGTCCGTCAGTGTCGCCACTGAAAGATCCTGTGTGACTGTGCTTATCATCTTGGATCTCTGATGCAAAGACTGATGCGTTACATCCTTCCCATCAATCATAATCGTTCCAGAATCACAAGAATTCACACCCGATATTGTTTTAAGAAGTGTGGATTTTCCAGATCCATTGGCCCCAATAATAACACAAAACTCACCCTCTTCCACGGTAAGATCAATTCCCTTGAGAACGGGGACTAACGCCTCTGAAAATGATTTATAGACTTTTGACAACGTCAACATAATTTTACTCAATAATTGTTATATTTGGACTGTTTTTAAGATTCAAAATCCCGAACTGTTCAGCGCGTTTTTTGCTCACAACGCCGTGATGATCTTGAAGAGAGGGATAAAGCGGAGGAATTTCAGAAATCTTTTTTCCCTCTAAAAGCTGAATAATCATCGTTGCAGCATTACGCCCAACTTGATAGTAAGTAACACCAAAACTCCCCAGGACCTGATTCTTACGAACAGCCTCTGAGTCGGCATTAAAGACGGGAATATTCATCCGATCCGCTGCCGCTACAATCGTCGGAAGTGCAGGCTGAATGGTCCCACTTGTTCCAACATAAATAAAATCAACTTTGTCTTTAAAAGAGTGCATGCGTTGTGGGATGTCGCGGGACTGATCCACAGGCACGGCAACAACTTTAAGACCTGCTTTTTGAGCAGCTTTCTCCATAAGGTTTACAAGGGCAAAATCATTTGCTTCTCCCGTCGAATATAAAATCCCAACCGTCTGAGCTTTGGGCAAAAGATCTTTTGCAAACGACAAAAAAAGTTCAAGGTCTTGCTGGTCTGAAGACCCCGTTACATTTTCATGGGATTTTTCAGAATGATGTATAAGGCCACCCTCAACTGGATCGGTAATAGACGCAAAAACAATGGGGACTTCTTTTTCACTATTTTTAAGCACTTGCGCAACAGGCGTCGATAAAGCAACCATCACTTTAGGACGATATGCCCTCAAGTTTGAGATCATTTGAGGAATAAGAGAAGGATCAAAATTTACACTAGAAATCTTGAGAGAAATTGTTTCGTTTTCTTTAAAACCCTTGGCCTCAAGTCCTTCTTTAATGCCTCGCACTGTTTCGTCTAAAGACGAATGAGGCCCCCAGTTTGCAATGGCTACAAGAGGAAGGGATGACTTTGGCCTACAAAATTCAAAAACAATGAAGCCAAAAAAAATAAGAATAGAAAAACCAATAAGAATATATTTAAAGCGTATTGACATCAGAGACTCCTTAAAAGAAAGAAATTAACAATAGGAAAGCAAAGGGCATTCTAAAATTGCCATCGCCATCCTTTGATTAAATTTCTACCTCTGATATCATGCATGCTTAGATTTCCAGGTTTTAAACTCATCTTTACGAACACTTTTCATTACGCTTATAAAATAACCTTTTTTCCATTGCATAAGTCAAGAAAAAAAGAAAAAACTTTTTACGTCTCTGATTCGAAGGCTTAAAGAAATGTAATGTGTTGCTTTTGTGCAAAATGGAATTTTTACGGAAAACATAAGCCTAAAAGACTTAGATCTTATTTTTTTTATTTTCAAAAATGAGGACAACTCCTCTAATAATTTATTTTGATCAATTTATATATTTTCTTTCGCCTTATCGTCGATTTACCGTCATACTTATATTTTAAAAAGAAAGAGATGCAGATGTATTCAAAGACTACCCATGACATCCTCGTTAATGTTGAGGTCATTTATCTTGAGGAGCAATCTCAGCCTTCTCAGCATCACTACATGTGGGCGTATCGTGTTCGGATTGAAAATATGGGAAAAGAATCGGTAAGACTCATTGGACGCCATTGGAAGATTACGGATGCTTTAGGGAGACTCCATGAATTCTATGGAGAAGGTGTTATTGGTCAAACGCCCACTTTAGCACCTCATGAGCCCTTTGAATATACAAGCGGGACACCTCTTTCAACGCCCTCTGGCATCATGGCAGGCAACTACACGATGTTGGCTGAAAATGGAAAAGAGTTTTCTGTCGAAATTCCGGCCTTCTCACTCGATAGCCCTCATCAAATCACCTCTCTGCATTAAAACGACATGATTACGTTTCGGCCTATCTTCTTCATCATTGGATTTTTAATTTTCGTCCTTTCTTGCCTGATGACGATTCCTATGCTCGTTGAACTAAGAGATAATACACAAGAATGGCAATGCTTTGCACTTTCTGGAATTATCGGAATTGGGTTTAGTCTCCTCTTTATTTTTTCCACCAAATCCGATGATCCCATTACCCTCCGCATTCAAGAAGTTTTTTTATTAACGGCTCTCAGCTGGATTACCTTATGTTTCATAGGAAGCCTTCCTTTCTTTTTATCTCAGAACCTGGGACTTAGCCTCACAGACGCTGTTTTTGAGTCAACTTCTGGCCTCACAACAACGGGGTCCACCATTCTTATTAATCTCGATCAGGTCTCTCGAGGTATTCTATTGTGGCGTGCTCTTCTTCAGGGAATTGGGGGGATTGGAATCATTGTCATGGCTCTTACGATTCTCCCTTTCCTTCGCATCGGTGGAATGCATCTCTTCCACAGTGAGTTTTCAGACCGTTCTGAAAAAATACTTCCCCGCGTCTCTCAAATCACGTCGGCTATCTTTTTCATTTACTCTCTTCTTATCATTACGTGTATTTTCTCCTTAAGTCTTGCCGGGATGGCCCCTTTTGATGCCCTTTGTCACGGACTCTCGACCATTTCAACAGGAGGATTTTCAACCCACACAAACTCCATCAAAGCTTATGCTGGAAATACCACCCTTCAAATTATTCTCATCATTTTTATGGCCATAGGAGGAAGCACCCTCATTCTTTTTGTTCGTTTTGGTCGCGGTGAAACGAGGGTTCTCTGGCAAGATGCACAAATGCGGGCTTACTTCTACGTTTTGGGTACGTGTATTGCTCTCTTAAGCCTCTGGAACATCACCGTTAATCAAAAATCCCTGGCAGACAGCCTTCTTGATTCCTCCTTTAGTGTTGTTTCCATTCTCACAACAACAGGGTTTATTACTGGAGACTATAGTACATGGGGAGGATTCCCAGTGGTTTTATTCTTTTTCTTAATGTTCAGCGGTGGATGTACAGGATCCACAAGCGGCGGCATTAAAATATTTCGTTTCCAAGTTCTCTTCCTAATTGCCCGAATGCATCTCAAGCTTTTAAGACTCCCGCATGGTGTCTTTATTCCAACCTACAACAAGCATCCTATTTCTGAATCCATTACACTCTCCGTTTTAACATTCTTTACCCTTTATGGATTCTCTTTTGCAGCCATTGCAGCGGCTCTTGCTCTAACTGATATGGACCTCATTACATCCCTCTCTGCAGCCGCGACCTCTCTTGGAAACGTCGGTCCAGGTCTTGGGAATATTATTGGCCCCACAGGAACATTTTCTCCCCTTAAAAATGAAGCAAAATGGATTCTGACCTTTGCCATGCTACTCGGAAGGCTCGAGCTTCTGACAATCTTGATTCTTTTTACACCGACCTTTTGGCGAAATTAAAGCTTCTTATTTAACTTATTGTTAATAAGCAATAAAACATGAAATGGAGTTGCAAATCGAGTTTGTCTTGATTTTCAAATCCATATTTATTCTCTTACTATAGTGTTGAAAAATAAGAGGAAATCCTTCTTCTATTATCTCTCAAAGATTTTCATACCTTATTAAAAATTCTGATTCTTTCATCCCCGATAAAGAGAAAACCTTTTCGTGATAAGACTTACAGCCTCCCAGGGTCCAAATAAAACAGCGCCATAATAGATCAACTGTTCTTCAGACGTTTGTTTTGTGTTGTCCAATTGTTCTTGATAGGTGCCTCCGGTCATCGTATTCAGAAAAACACCGAATTTTATATGTTGCTCTTTGGACGCTTGGACAGCCTTTCTGATTTCATTCGATTTCCCGCGTAAAATCATAAAGGGCATTTGGGAAATATTGGGATATAGATTGCCGTCCTTATCTTCATAATCATTCAGCCTTAAGAGCTCTTTTTTGATTTCTGAACCAAATCCAAGTGTCATATGCGCTACAGCATTCATCGCAACACCGATCTCAATATCCTTATTCACAAGGGCAACAAGCTTATTCTCAAATGACATTTTTATTTTTCCTTTCTCTTTTGCTTATTTAAGGGTGACAACGCGCCCTTCAGTGAGCGTACAAAGATCTTTTCCGTGCAGATTAAAAACAGCATTCGGCGTTCCAGCAGCCGCCCAGAGACTCTCGAGCTTTAAAAGATCTTCATCGATGAAAATAAGATCTATCTTTTGAAGATGACCGATAGGAGGAATCCCTCCAATCGCAAATCCGGTGATCTCACGGGTAAAATCAGCATCCGCTTTTAAGATTTCTTCTCCAAGGTAGGATTCAATGATCTTCTCATTCACGCGATTAGACCCAGAGGCAAGAATCAAAACAGGTCTTTGAGTTAATTTTGTTTTGAAAATCAGTGACTTTACAATTTGAGAGACATCGCATCCAAGCGTCTCTGCAGCTTCGTGTGCTGTTCGCGTGCTCTCTTCAAGCATTCTTACGATGCACTCAAGCCCTTTACGGTCAAGAGCGTCTTGAACGCTCTGAGCACTTTTTGCAAGTTTTTCAATCATTGATATACCTTTTAATTATTTTAATAATCCTAATTTTTTCTTTTAAAGAATGAGAATCTCTCGGTCAAGTCAATTTCCGCCTTAAAAGTCCCATATAATTGACACTGGTATCTTGAGAAATTTTCCAATTGCTCTTCCAAAGATCATAGGTCACGCCCACAAGATCTTCAAATACAAATCCATCTTCTCTCAAGGCTTCATATATCTCAGAGGGCTTCAGAAACTGAGTCCAATGATGTGTTTTTTTAGGGACCCATTTCAAAACATACTCTGCCATCACAATCCCTAAAAGATAAGATTTAGCCGTCCTATGAAATGTCGAAACAAACAAAGATCCTTCTTCTTTTAAAGCTGAGGCACACGTTTCCAAAAAATATTTTGGATTTTCAACATGCTCTAAAACTTCAAGAGCGAGGACGACATCAAATTTTGAAGGGGTTGTTTTAAGATAGTCTTCAAGGGACAAAGCTTTATACTGAATCTTAAGCCCCTCAGCTTCTGCATGACGCGACGCCACCTCTATATTTTCTAAGACAACATCAAGACCCGTAACGTTCGCTCCTAAACGTGCAAGAGGCTCTGCCAAAATCCCTCCTCCACATCCGACATCTAAAATTTTTAATCCCTTAAGCTCTCCTCTCAAAGCATTTTTAATATACTGCACCCTTAGAGGATTTAATTGGTGGAGCATGGAAAAAGGACCTTTCTCCTCCCACCAATGGTCCGCTAATTTTCTAAAATGGTTGATTTCTGAAGGGTTAAGGGAAGAGACCATTTTTTTTATCCAAATTTTCATCCAAAAAGATTGACAAGTGGGCTTGAGACTATCATCTTATGAGAGTCCTGAAAAGATAACCTTTTAACCCGCTCAACTTTAACAGATGAAAATGCCCTCTTGTTTTTCGGCACACCAACATGCATCCAATCTTTCACCCGCTCAAAAGAAACTTCAAGGCCTTTGGCAACGCGGGTGTGACTTTCTTGGGTCACGTTATGGAATTTTAGGAGGTGCAATGACCTGGGTTTCTGAAAGAAACCTTGTTTCCGCCATTTCAAATGCCGGGGGATTTGGCGTTTTGGCGTGTGGTGCAATGTCTCCAGATCTTTTAAGGCAAGAAATTATAGCCACCCAAGCTCTAACATCTCGTCCCTTTGGCGTGAATCTTATTACAATGCACCCTCAGTTTGAAGACCTGATGGCAGTTCTCATTGAAACAAAGGTATCCCATGCCGTCTTAGGAGGAGGGTTGCCGGCGGCATCTTTCATTAGCACCCTCAAAAAATCAGGAATTAAGGTCATTTGTTTTGCCCCTGCGCTCATCATTGCAAAAAAACTGATAAAAAATGGAGCGGATGCCCTCATTTTAGAAGGAAATGAGGCAGGAGGTCATATTGGTCCCGTTTCGACAAGTGTTCTTGCCCAAGAAATCTTGCCTGTTTTAGCGAAAGAACTCCCCATTTTTATTGCCGGGGGAATTGGTCGCGGAGAAATGATGATCTCCTATCTTGAATTAGGGGCTTCGGGATGTCAGCTTGGAACGCGCTTTGTGTGTGCCTTTGAATCACGTGCTCATCCTCATTTTAAACAAGCATTTATTAGGGCAAGTGCTCGGGATGCTTTGGTTTCCGTTCAGATTGATTCACGCTTTCCTGTTATTCCTGTGAGGTCCCTCTCAAATGCTGCCACCTTCTCTTTCTTAACAACACAACAAAATATTATTGATAAATTTAATAAAGGTCTCGTTGATCTTAAAACAGCCCAACTCGAAATTGAACATTACTGGGCGGGAACTTTGAGACGTGCTGTTGTGGATGGCGATACTGAAAATGGCTCTCTCATGGCAGGTCAAAGCGTCGGAATGGTAACACAAGAACAATCAACCGAAACAATCATTCAAGAGCTTTTGACACAAGCTTGCCAAGCCCTTGAAACACGTACACTTACTTAAATGAAAAAAAAGAAGCAACCCCGGTTGACATTCAACCTTAAGGAAACTCATGTCCGTTAAAAACCAAAATCTATCACGGCGTTTGATTCGTCTTTTAAAAGATATTATGGCAGGGACCTTGTCTTCTGACAAAAAACGAGACTACATTCTTCGCTGTATCCATGCGGCCTTTGCTCCAGACACTGTCTCTCTCTACAAAGTCAATCCTCTTTTCCCTCAAGAGCTTCTTTTGGTTGACCTGAAAGGACTAAAATCGGATGTGTTTCATAAAAACATGCTTTCTTCTGAAGAAGGGATTTTAGGAGAAGTTTTTCATCTCAAAGCACCTTTTTACATAGAAGATCTTACTCAAGATACGAGATTTAATGCCTATAGCACTGAATTCACAACATTTTTAGGGATTCCGCTCTTAAGAGGCGGAAAATGTATCGGCGTTCTTTCCATTAAACATAAAGAAAAAATGTTATTTTCAGAAGAAGGGATTGAGGATCTTGAGACAATTGCCATTACACTTTCTGAAATCTTAGCACAGTCCTTCTCTCAATCTTTCTCTCTCACGTCCGGGTCAGATCCTGTTGCTCATAAAATCACAGGAATTTCACTTTCTCATGGAATAGGCCTTGGTATTTCTTATTTTTATATCCCTGAAAATATTTCTCATAAGATACTCTCTGACAACCCATCTCTTGAAATTCACCGCCTGGAAGGTGCTTTGAGCTGTTTTAATGCAACCATTTCTGAAACCTTAAGTAATCTTTCAGATAATGTCGAAAAGGATGAGCGTCTCCGATCGCCCTTAGATATTCTTGAATCTTATCGTATGTTTTCCCAAGATAAAGGATGGATTCAGAGTATTCACGACGCCATCCACACGGGACTTACAGCAGAGTCTTCTCTTGAAAAAGTTCTTTCTGACATTAAACTCAAGCTTCTTTCAAGTCATGAATCGTTCGCCATTGAATTTCTATATGATATTGAAGATGTTACACATCGTCTTTTAAATGTGCTTGTGGGAGACAAAAAAATATCTTCCCTTAAGAATCTCGACATTGATTTTATTCTTGTAGCAAAGAGTCTTGGGCCCGCTGAACTCTTAGACTATAATCATCCTCACCTTAAAGGAATCATTCTGGAAGAAGGGTCCATCACATCTCATGTCGCCATTATTGGACGGGCTCTTGGCATTCCAATTCTTGGATGGACGGCACAGGCTCTCACTCAAATTCCGTGCGGATCAAAAGTAATTGTAGATGCCACTTCAGGGTTTGTTTATATAAATCCAACAGATTGTATCTTAAACGCCTATACCAATGAAATAGAGACGAATACGCTTTCTAGAACCTCCTCTCATAAGGCGCTTCCCCCTTCATCTCCTCCCTCTCAGCTTACCTCAAAAGATGGGGTTCCTATCTCTCTTTTGTTAAATGCAGGACTTTCTCTTGATCTCAATCATCTTTCTACGCTCAATGCAGATGGTATTGGACTTTTTAGAACAGAAATTCCCTTTATGCTGGAAGGAGAATTTCCAGACGTTCAAACTCAAACCCGGATGTATAAAAAAATATTTGATCTCGACCAAGATAAACCTATTATATTTCGGATCCTTGATATCGGGGGAGATAAGCCTCTTCCTTATTTTAACCACCCTGCAAATCCCAACCCTCTCCTAGGATGGCGTGCATTGCGTCTTCTTCTTGATCGCCCGTCTCTCCTTAAACATCAAATCCGCTCGCTCATTCGAGCTGCTCATGGAAAAGACCTTTACCTCATGTTTCCGATGGTGAGCGAATATGTTGAATTTGAACTTGCAAAAAAGATCGTTCATCAAGAAATTGAACGCGAGCTTTCGTTTAATCGACCCACGCCAAACTCCCTTAAATGTGGAATTACCCTGGAAGTCCCAGCGCTTGCGTGGCAATTGCCAAAATTTATTCAGCATGTTGATTTCATCTCCGTTGGAAGCAATGATCTTTTTCAGTTCTTTTTTGCCTCCGACAGATGTAATCCAAGTCTTCATAACCGGTATGATGTCCTTTCTCCCGGATTCCTATCTTTTCTAAAGTATATTCTTGAAGTTTGCCGAAATCATGGAAAACCCATCAGTCTCTGCGGTGAAATGGCATCACATCCCATAGAAGCACTTGCCCTCATTGCCATAGGATTTAGGACACTTTCCCTAAATCCCTCTTGCTTCTTGTCGGTAAAAAAAATGATTATGAACCTTGATGTCGAAAGGATCTCTCTCTTTTTAGATCCCCTCCTCGCTTCAAGTGACCACTCCCTTCGGAAAAAAATCAAACGCCATGCACACCAAAATTTAGGGCTTACAGTGTAAGATTTTGAGGACGGAATTCTATTTTAAGGGCTCTTCTGGATCCATCAAGAATCAAAAATTCATGTGCGCTAAGATCTTCTTTTTTGCCCTGCCGCCAATCAGGTTCAGGCTTTTGTTTAAAATAGAGTGTTTTAGTTGGCAACGTAGAATTCTTCATCTCATTTAAATCTTCTTCAATTTTTTGGATAAGAGTCTCTATCTTTTTATCAAAACTCACCGGAAAAAAAACGCGAAGATCCATTTTTTGAGATAGGGTTTTTCCGATTGCTGCTTTTGCTTCACGAATTGAACTGCCAATGTCTAAAAATATAAAATTAAAGACAGGCTTCCCACCATATAAAATTTTAATTTCTGAAGAGGCTTCTTCTTTCTGAACTATCCAACTTTCACCTGTATCCCTTACATGCTCTTCTAAACGCGTATAAAAAAAATTTCTATTTTTGAAAGATTGTTCATAAGGATCCAGGTCTTTGACGTCAACCCTCTTTGTAGATTCCTTTTTCTCTTGACCCCCAATTCTTTCATAACCTCCTTTGCTAAGGCACCCCCCTCCCCACGCAAAAAAAACAGTTCCAGAACCGAAAAAGAAGATCAGAAGCCCACTTGATAAAAAAAACAGCTTAAAACGTTTCATTTTTTTCCTTTTAAATTGTAAATATTCAAAGATACTTTTTTACGCTTAAGAAATTTTTGCCAGCCTTTTTCTGTTTTTCTGGGTCTCTATTTATTTAAAAAAGAATCTCCTTTGCGACTCCATTTATTGCGAATAGGTTTTTCCATATAATGGTGAACAACATAGGTAAACCCATAAGAAACAAGACACGCTACAATAATTCCAAAAGGAATAGAAATACCATAATCATATAAAATATAAATGATAATATAACCTGGAATGGCATGGATTAAATAAAGAGGATAGCTCATCTCTGAAATCGTTCTTAAGTAAGGAACATCATGAGATTTCTGAGGCTCACTTTTTGCAATATACCAGAAGAAAATAAAAAGGGCTGGAAAAAAACTAAACAAGGTGCGAAACCATCCAGCAGGGGTAAAAATTAAATAACTCTCCACAAGAAAAAGCCCAGAAATGACGAGACAAAAAGATATAAACACCTTTTGAGAAATTTTTTTCGACAGATAAAAAGAAAAACACATCCCCAAGAGCAAAAAACAAAAATAATTCAAGTTCCCACTTAACACTCTAAAAAACTGATACGCATAAAAGTTCGTATCCTGATCCTCATAAAAAACCGACGCAAGGTAAAAAAAAGCAAAAAACAGAAAAGCTTTTAAAAAAGCAAGCCCTCGGGGAGAGGGTTTTTGAATTAAAGGATACACCGCAAGACAAAAGAGAAAGAACTTCACTTCAATTTCAAAAGTCCACACAATTCCAGTAATAAAAGGATATCCCAAAAAATCACGCACACAAAAGAAAGAAGCGATCACAGACTCCATCGTATGAACAAAGTCTAAGTCATTATAAAGGCAGGCTCCCCAAATAAATAAAATATTAATGCCAAGACCAATGACATAGATGGGCCACAATCGAAAAAATCGATTTTTAAAAAAAGAGGCACGTGTTGGATACTTCTCGATAAGGGATGGAACTAGAAATCCACTGATCAAGAAAAATTCAGCCACGGCAAATTTTCCAAGATCAAAAGGGAAATCTTTAAGAATTTGGATAAAATCTTGATGCGGAAACTCAAGGGGCGCAAAAACTGCGTAAGTTGCAGACAACCCTTGCGCTGTAAAAAAGAAGATAAAATAGTGATAAATAACAACCAAAAGCGCAGACATCGCTCTCAGATTATTGATTTTATGAGATAAATTTGGATAGAAATGAAAAAGAAACATTTTTATACCTGCTCTCTTATTTTTTGTTTTAGAGGTACATCAAAAGTTATGTAAAATATCATTGTCTACATCGTTCTATAATTTAAGGTTCTCACCACTTCCTACATTAATGGCACAAAAATGCCCTATAAACAAGGTCGGATGAAAATTTCATTTCAAAATAACCATACTTTAAATTAAACCTCCATTTCAGATATTTTTATAAAAATTATTTATTTTCAAAATGTTATATAATTTTTTTTGAAACTAATCTTAAAATTCTGCATTCCCTTAAAACTAATTTTAAGAAGAATATCAAAGAAACTATTTCATTGTTTTTTATTTTATATTATTGTTTAAATTCAAGCTTCAAAAATTGATTTTATTAGAAAAAAAACAATGGTTTCAGATGAAAAATAAAAAAACGACCAAACGTGCACCAATTTTAGCGGACGAAAATACCTCAACGACAAGTACTTCTGCAAGTCGTGTGGGATCTCTTTTAAAAAAAAGGAGAGAGGAACTTAAAATTTCAATGGAGAAAGCCTCTCAACTCCTCTGCATTCGAAAATCATTTATAAAAGCCATCGAGGAAGGAGAAACCGAGAGTCTTCCGGAACGGGTCTATACTTTTGGATTTGTTGGGAGTTATGCAAGCTTCTTAGACCTCGACAAAGACTCTATTTTACGGGAGTACCAAAAAGAAAATAACGCCAGTAAAGACCCTGATTTTATATCTTTTCCGGATCCCCTTCCCAAGAAAGGAACGCCTTCTTATGTAAATTATCTGATCGGTCTTTTGATTATAGCCCTTGGAATTGGCCTTTGGATTACTTTTAATTCAGGTGACCCCTCTGTCGACGAAAACACTCTTTCACGTCCTTCTGAAACTTTAAATCTGAAAGACACCCAAGCGATTGAGCCCGCTCCTTCTTCTCCTTTATTACCACAAGAGAACGCTATACTTGAGATCTCTTCCTTGCCCGTTGACGATGATAAAATTCCCTCTTCCACAGATTCTATCAAGCCTCTTTCTAAGGAAGCCCCCCTTCCTTTGATCGAAGAGAATGCTCATTCTTCTTCAGATGATAGTCTTCTAACCCCACCACCCCCCTCTTCACCCGAAATTCTCCTGACAGCAAAAGAACGTGTATGGGTTCAAATTACGAATGCCTCTGGTGTTCCGAGTTTTACGAAAGTAATGAAACCAGGAGAGTTCTATAAGCTTCCCGCAACAAGCGATGCTTACTTGACCATTGGAAATGCTGGAGGACTTGAAATTTCGGTCGACAATAAGGCAATTCCTTCTCTTGGAGTGTCAGGACAGGTCATTCGAAACTTTTCTTTAAATGCTCAAAAGCTTTTAGAGAAGCTCTCTTCTGAGGCTGAAACTGCTTAGAAAAAAGAGGCCGTACTTAATAAGACACTTTTAAGACTGTTTTTTAAAATTTTATAGTATTATTTTTTAAAATCTTTGGGTATTAATTAAGAGTCTAACCCCTGTTAATTTCTCTTTAAGAAAGACTTTTAATGCTTCTTGTTCGTGGAACCCATGACTTAATTCATAAGAGCGCTCAAGTTCACCGGTATATCACTGAATATGCCCGTACATGGGCCCATAGGTATGGATTTTCTGATGTTTCAACGCCACTTCTTGAATATGAAGGTATTTTTTCACGTAGTTTGGGGGAAACCTCTGACATCATTCGAAAAGAGATGTTTGTTTTAGAACAAAAAGGAGATGATCCTCATAAAGAATCCATTATTTTAAGGCCTGAAGGCACAGCCCCTATCATGCGTGCCCTTTTTATGAACGGTCTTCATCAAACTCTTCCTCAAAAGTTCTTTTATGAAGGTCCCATGTTTCGATATGATCGTCCTCAAAAAGGACGTCAGCGGCAATTTCATCAATTTGGCATTGAACTCTTAGGGATTAAGTCTTCTTGGGCAGAGATTGACGTTATTTCTCTTGCTTTTGATATTTTAAACGGCCTTGGTATCTCAAATCTTACGCTTGAAATCAATACACTTGGCGATAAAGAGAGTCGAGAAGCGTATAAGTCCGCTCTCGTTGACTACTTTCAAGATGTTAAAGAGTGTTTATCGTTAGAGAGTCAAGAGCGTCTTCTTAAAAATCCATTACGCATCTTAGATTCAAAATCAGCTCAAGATAAAAAACTCATTGAAGATGCTCCCGTCTTTAGAAACTACCTTAATACCTTCTCGGAAAATTATTTTGAAACTCTCTTAAAAAATCTGGGTCACCTTGATATCCCTTTTAAAATAAACCCCCATTTGGTTAGAGGCCTTGACTACTATAGCCATACAGTCTTTGAGATCACAACCCCGGATCTCGGGGCCCAAAGCACCCTTCTTGCCGGTGGACGCTATGATTCTCTTGCAACTCTTATGGGAAATTCAACAGATATCCCTGCCGTTGGATGGGCAGCGGGAATCGAACGACTTGCTCTCCTCCTTGAGGACACCACCCTTTCTTTGCCAAATCAGCGTCAATTTGCGCTTATTCCGCTCTCAGAAGAACAAGATAGAGAGGCCTTTTCATGGGCTCAAAAATTACGTCAAGAAGGTCTTATCGTTCATTTCGTTTCTGACGGAAAAATTGCTCAAAAGTTTAAGGCAGCGGCAAAACTTGGCGCTCAGTACGGTCTTGTTTTAGGAGATGAAGAGGTAAAAACAAAAACATTTACCCTTAAGAACTTTGAAACGGGCGATCAGCAACAAATCTCCCAAAACGCTCTCACAACCACTTTAAAATCTCTTTAACCCTTTATAATAGTTCTCTTTAATTATGAATTTTGCCCAAAAATTAGACCGTGTACTTGATCATTATGTTTCTTTAAAGCAAAAACTCGAGTCCCATCATGACAATCCTCAAGATTTTATTCCTCTGACAAAAGAATACTCTGATTTAACACCCCTTGCTGACGCCATTTTAGAGCTTCGCAAGGCAGAACAATCCAAAGAAGAACTTTCGTCTCTTTTAAAAGAGGAGAATCTTGAGTCAGATTTAAAAGAAATGGCGCATGAAGAGCTTATTACTTTTGATAAAACTCTCCCAGAACTTGAGCAAAAAATTAAAGTACTCCTTTTGCCCAAAGATAAAGATGATGAACGCAACGTTATCCTAGAAATTCGGGCAGGTACAGGCGGTGAAGAAGCAGCTCTTTTTGGGGCAAACCTCTTTCGGATGTATAAACGTTATGCAGAAATAAAAGGATGGCGCTTTGAAACCCTTGATCTTTCAGAGACAGGGATCGGGGGTATTAAAGAAGCACGGGCAAATATTTCAGGAGACAATGTTTTTGCACGGCTTAAATTTGAATCCGGGGTTCATCGTGTTCAACGCGTCCCTGAAACCGAAAGCTCTGGCCGCATTCATACATCTGCGGCGACCGTTGCCATCCTTCCTGAGCCAAAAGAAGTCGATGTCGTTCTTGAGGATAAAGATATTCGAATTGATGTCTTCCGCTCAAGTGGTCCTGGGGGACAATCGGTCAATACAACCGACAGTGCTGTGCGCATTACGCATATTCCAACAGGAATTGTTGTTCAACAACAAGACGAAAAATCTCAGCATAAAAACAAAGCAAAAGCGCTAAAAATTCTAAGAGCACGGATCTATGAAAAAGAGAGAGAACGACAAGACTTAGAGCGCTCTCAAAATAGAAAATCTCAAATTGGGAGTGGTGATCGTTCAGAGCGCATTCGTACGTATAACTATCCGCAAGGAAGACTCACCGATCACCGGATTAATTTAACGCTCTATAAACTTGCACAAATTCTTGAAGGCACTGACCTCGATGAAGTGATTGAGCCGTTAATTGCAGAAGATCAAGCAAAGAAACTCACGGATTTCTCAGACGTTTAAATGAATTTAACCCTAGAACAAGCGCTGAGTTTCGGCCAAGAGACACTTCTCGCCTCATCATTAGAATTAAGCCCAGCAGAAGCTTTCAAAAAAGCACGCCTCCTCTTGGCTCATGTTTTAAAAAAAGACCCAAGCTACCTTTACGGATTTTCAGAAAGAGTGCTCTCAGCCCAAGAGCAAACTCTTTTTAAAGACTTAATCCTAAAAGCCATTCAAGGGATGCCCCTCTCTCGCATCCTCGAGCAACGTGAATTTTGGTCCCTTCCTTTTTCTTTAAATGTAGCTACGTTAGACCCACGCCCTGACAGCGAAGTTATCCTTGATGTTGCCTTAAATTTACTAAAAGGTCACAATACTTCTCTTCGCATTCTTGATTTAGGGACAGGATCAGGATGCTTGCTTCTCTCTCTCTTGCACATGCTTCCAAATGCTGAAGGGGTTGGGGTTGATTTAAGTTTTAAGGCTGCTCTTTGTGCGAGGCAGAATGCTTTTAATTTAGATCTCTCTCAAAGAGCTTCTTTCATTCAAGGGTCTTGGACAGAGGCACTCTCGGGAAAATTTGATCTTATTGTGAGCAATCCCCCGTATATCCCCACCTCTGAAATTCCCCATCTCGATCCAAGCGTCAGACTCTTTGATCCATTTTTAGCCCTTGATGGCGGAATCGATGGGCTTGATCCTTACCGGAACCTCATTCCAAAATTTAAAGACCTCCTCTCACCAAAAGGTTTTGTTCTTGTTGAAATCGGATCAACACAATCTTTTGATGTTGAAAAGATCTTCCAGGCTGAGAATTTTCAGAATATTATGTGTTACCAAGACATTGAAAGGCGCCCGCGCGTGATATCAGCTTATGTATAAGATTTCATAAGATTAAAGGACACGTTAAGGAATCTTGACTCCTAATGGGATCTTTTTCTCTTTAAGAATGCCTCTAAAAGGAATGCCTTTAAATTAGCAGAAGAAAGAAAATTAGTGGAAGAAAGATAATTTTTTTGATCAAAAGAAAAAACTTTTTTGAGATAAGATTCAGTACTATTATAATTATAATCTCCTTCCAATATCCACCTTAAGTCCAAAAAGGGGAATATTAAAGCTTTGGCTATGGAACCTTGAGAAAAAGCTCGTCTTAAATAAATTCGAGACTCACGAAATCTTTTTTCTTCACAACATATCTCCCCTAGACAACCAAGAACAATAACATTGTTTGGGTCTCTGGCAAGCGCTTGTTCAAGATAAAGTTCAGCGATATCATTTCGCCCTTTCATGATTCTCATACTCGCTAAATAAACTAAAGCCACAACATTTTCTGGATTTCTTTCCGATTCTTCTAAGAGTATTTTTGATAATCTGTTAAACATCTCCTCATCTTGATACCCATCATTAATGAGTTCACCCAAATAAGATTTCTCACTCATGTTCTCTTTTAGTCTATCAGCGACATCGATCAACCCTTTCATGGAAATGCTGGTTGGGTTCACTTCGAACGCTTTTTTATAATAGGATTCAGCCTCTCTTAAATTGCCATGTCTCATAGCAATTTTAGCCAATTCGTTGAGCGCTTCAGAGTTGTTGAGATCCAATCTCAGGACCTCCAAATATTTTTCTTTTTTGTCGATTTCTATCATCTCTTGTTCTATGCGTTCTCGAGCGAGTTTGGCATCTTCTTCCTCTTGTCTTTTTTTTCTCTCTTTTATTTGGTCAAGATGATCTCTGGCATCTTTATCAAGCTTTCCTCTCTGAACTTCCCTCGAAAAATTTTTAAATTTCTTCCTGTTCGCTTCAAACAATTTCAAATTTTGGTCCTCTTTTTTCCATAAAGCCTCGAGAACCGTTAAAAGAAAATCTTCATAGGAAACCTGAGAAAGGCGCCCCTCTATACAAACTATTTTTTTTAAATCAACATCTCCTTCTCTCATATCCTTAGAGGGAATAATATCATTTATCTCTCCTTCTCCTAGCGTGAGTTTATTATAAAAGAAGATAAAAAAATTCTGTAACCCAATCAGGGAATGGGTTTGGATGTTTTTTAGTTGTATACACCAAAGCCATTA
>NCGZ01000013.1 GCA_002257235.1 Alphaproteobacteria bacterium 16-39-46 | reverse complement strand
TGGCTCAAGACCGTTACCCACTTGCCTTGGAGGGAGGATCTAAAAATTGCTTTTGAAGCTTCTACGTCTACCTAAATTATCGTAATGAAAATCCATGTTTAAAGAAAAATTAAGCCCTTTAAAATGGTCTTTTTTTCTCTGGTCTTCTTGTTTTAGTTTTCTGTTTTGAGAACGGCATTGAGGGTGAGGAGATCACGCCAAGCTTCTCTTTTTTTAGAAGGAGACCTTAAGAGATAGGCAGGATGATACATTGCAAGAGCTGGAATAGGCGTTGAGAGATGGGGCGTTTTATATCCATGCCATTTTCCCCGAAGGCGAATGATGCCTTCTGTTGTATTGAGAAGAGCTTTTGTTGAAACACCTCCCACAAAACACAAGTATTTTGGTCCTATAAGCTCAATGTGACGCTCTAAAAAGGGAAGACAAATGGCAATTTCAGCTGGCGTCGGGGCTCTATTTCCGGGGGGGCGCCAGGGGATCATATTAGAAATGTAAATATTTTCCTTGCGGCTTAACCCAATGGTTGCAAACATTTTATCGAGCAGTTGGCCACTGACCCCAACAAAAGGACGCCCAAGTCGATCCTCATCTGCCCCAGGCGCTTCTCCAATCACCATGAGGGAGGCTTTTTCATTTCCCTCTCCAAAGACAAGATTTGTTGCAGTCTTCTTTAAAGCACAGCCCTCAAAGGCTTCCATGATCTCTTTAAGCTCAGGCAGTGTTTGTGCCTTTTGAGCAAGATCATAAGCACTCCCGCGACGAACCTCAGGAGAAAAGCTTTCCAAAGAAGCAATAAGAGGGGTTGGAGAGAAATTCTGGGAAAGGGAAAGACCTTCTTTATCCTTAATATTAGGAAGGAATTCTTTATTTTCAGGAAGAGCTTTCACACTTTTAGGCGTGGAAAGTTCTTTTTTTAAAGCTGAAAAGTTTAAAGAAGATTTTTCAGACCCCACGTCCTCTATTCTATTTTGAGGCGTCTCCCCAATGATTTCATCCACACCCATGACCTCAAGCCAATTTAAAGTATCTGAAAGGTTTTTATAAAGCGTCGACATTGATCTCATTTCTCAAGAATGATTAAAGTCTAACCCTACTCAACCGTAACAGATTTGGCAAGGTTACGTGGTTGATCGACATCAGTTCCTTTGAGCACTGCTGTATGGTAGGCCAGAAGTTGAACAGGAATTGTATAAACAATCGGTACAATCCAAGATGGAACATCGGGGAGCACGACCTTTGCATGGAGAGATTTTCCTATTTTTTCAAGGGCATCTACATCCCCAAGGGCAATAACTTTTGCAGAGCGCGCCATAATTTCCTGTATATTTGACACCGTTTTGTCCAAGAAAAGGCCTGAAGACGCTAAAACAACCACCGGCATTTGATCATCAATGAGGGCAATAGGCCCATGTTTCAACTCTCCTCCAGCATACCCCTCTGCATGGATATAAGACAACTCTTTAAGCTTTAAAGCCCCTTCTAAAGCAATCGGATAAAGAAGATTACGCCCCAAGAAAAGAACATCCCGTGCTTGAGCGAGTTCAGGACATATTTTTTTGATACTCTCTTCCACCTCGAGAATCTTGGTGATCAACCCAGGAAGCAGCAAAAGGTCTTGAATATGTTTTTGTTCTTGCATCTTGGAAATTGCCCCACGCATTTTTGCAAAGCCTACAGAAAAGCAGGCAAGTACCGTAAGCTGGCAGCTGAAAGCTTTTGTCGAGGCAACCCCAATCTCTGGGCCGGCATGGGTTAAAAGCGTAATATCAGAGGCCCGATCAATGCTGCTTTCAGGAACATTTACAATGGAAACAATGAGAGCTCCTTTCGACTTTGCGTCATTTAAAGCAGCAAGAGTATCGGCTGTTTCCCCTGATTGAGAAATAAAAAGACAGAGCGTTTTAGAAGAAATTGGGCTGTCTCGATAGCGATACTCGGACGCGATGTCAACATCAACAGGAAGTCCCGTTAAAGACTCCAACCAATATTTTCCAATCATTCCTGCATAATAAGACGTTCCGCAGGCAATAATCACAATGCGCTCAATCATACTTCCATTTTCAGGAAAAGGAGGGAGCCCGATGGACTGGGTTAAAGGCTGAACATAACTTTGAAGGGTGTCAGAAATCACAAGGGGCTGTTCATGAATTTCTTTTTCCATAAAGTGTCGATATTTTCCTTTTCCAATCAGCTCTCCCGATAAGGCTGTTGTATGGACGGGGCGCGTAATCTCAGTTCCTTGTTGATCATAAAATGTTGCCTGTGAAGGGGTCAAAACAACCCAATCTCCATCTTCCAGATAAGATATTTTTTGCGTAAAGGGAGAAAGAGCCAGCGCATCAGAGGCGAGAAACATCTCATTGTCTTTATACCCGACAACAAGAGGAGGCCCCTGACGGGCCCCGATTAAGAGATTGGGAAAGTCCTTAAATATAACAGCTAAAGCAAAAGCACCCTTTAAGCGCCCCAAAGTTTCCTTCATGGCTTCTTGAGGCGTTTTTCCGGAAAGAAGGTAATAGGTTAAAAGGTGAACAACCACTTCTGTGTCTGTTTCTGTTTCAAAAACAACCCCTTTGCCCGTCAACTCTTGATAAAGCTCTACAAAATTTTCAATAATGCCATTGTGAACCAAAGCAACTTTTCCATTGCTGTGGGGATGCGCATTCCGCTCCACCGGCAGACCGTGGGTTGCCCATCGTGTATGTCCAATTCCAAGCGTTCCAGGAACATGACACGTCTCAAGCTTTGCCTCTAAAAATTCTAATTTCCCTTCGGCACGAACCCGATGAAATTCTCCCTTTTCAAGGGTTGCAATTCCCGCAGAATCATACCCACGGTATTTAAGCCTTCTTAATCCCTCCATCAGGAAAGGAACAGCTTCTTTAAGTCCCACAACCCCAATAATTCCACACATTTAAATCTCGTCCTTTCTGAGTTTCCGAGCACGCTGCTGAAAACGTTTTGCACCTTCTAAAATTTGTTTTTGAGTCGAGCGGGCAACGGCAATGGCCCCTTCTGCAACGTCTTCTGTAATAACAGATCCCGCCCCAATGAGTGCTCCTTTTCCAATGCGAACAGGCGCCACAAGCGCTGTATTGGAGCCAATAAAAGCCCCCTCTCCTATTTCTGTCGCATGTTTTGAAATCCCATCATAGTTGCACGTAATGGTGCCGGCCCCAATGTTCGCATCGGGTCCTACAAACGCGTCTCCGACATAAGCCAGATGATTTACTTTCACCCCTTTTGAGAGAGTCGATTTTTTAATTTCAACAAAATTTCCAACACGGACATTCTCAAAGAGCTCTGATCCCGGCCTTAAGCGCGCAAAGGGACCAATAATAGAATTTTTTCCGACCAAAGCCCCTTCCAAATAAGAAAAAGACCGAATGCGAACCCCGTCTTCAATCCTCACAGAAGGACCAAAATAGACATGGGGCTCAATAAAGACATCTCTTCCGAGCGCCGTATCATAACTAAAATAAACAGAAGAGGGATCCTGAAGATGAACGCCTTGTCTGAGAGCTTCTTTTCGGGCCCGCCTCTGAAAGATTTCCTCCGCATAAGCAAGATCTTCTTGTGTATTAATTCCCAGGACTTCTTCTTCAACAGCCTTAAACACTGAAATTTTTAATCCCTTTTGAAAGGCAATGTTAACACAATCTGTCAGAAGATATTCTCCTGAGGCGTTCTGGCACCTCACCTCTTTTAAAAGAGACATTGCGGCAGCAAGATCGATGACCATGAGTCCTGAATTACAGAGTGGAATTCTTAATTCTGCTTCCGTTGCATCCTTTGCTTCAATAATGTGCGTACAATTTCCCTCTTTATCCAATACCAATCGCCCATATTGATTGGGCGGGGCAACTTCCATTCCAAGAATTGTTAAGGCCGCCTGTGACGATTTGTGATGATCAAGAAGTTGTTTTATCGTCTCAGATGTAATGAGGGGGGTGTCTCCAAAGAGAACCAGCAAGGATCCTTGGGCAACTTTTTCAAAAAAAGGCTCAGCTGCTAAAACAGCATGGGCCGTCCCTTTGGCCTCCTTCTGAACATAACATTGAACTGGGACAACAAAATCTTTAACCTCTTGCATATTGGGAGAAATGACACAGGCTTTATCTGTAACAGGAAGCGTCTTGATGGCCTCAAGAACATGGCCAACAAGAGGGAGCCCTCCAAGCGTATGCATCACTTTTGGCAGGCGGGATTTCATACGTGTGCCGCCTCCCGCACATAAAATAAGTGCGAGCAGGGGGTCTATCCTTACAGGGCTTGCGTATGACATCGGAGAACCTTTAGGTTAAAATATTCTTCATCCGAAAAATGCCATATATTTTTCTTTTTTCCAAGTCAAGTGTTGCGACAAATTATTACGCAGTATATAAGGATTTACTCAAGATACGATTCATCTCTCTCCTTCTTAAAAAGGTTATGTCATGTCCCTCATTAAATCATTCACAACCGTTGGATTTTTTACGATATTAAGCCGTATTTTTGGATTTTTAAGAGACCTTCTTATGGCAACCTACATTGGCGCAGGACCGGTCATGGATGCCCTTGTTATTGCGATTAGAATTCCAAGCACACTCCGAAGACTCTTTGCAGAAGGCGCTTTCAATGCAGCCTTCGTTCCTCTTTTTGCAGGAACACTCTCGACAGAAGGCAAACAAGAGGCCCAAACCTATGCCGAAGAAGTCATGTCATTTTTAGTCACCGTCATCATCGGTGTGATTATTGTTTTTGAACTTTTTGCACCTTTTTTTATGTCTTTTCTAACCCCTGGATTTAAAGCCACACCCGAACGTTTTGAATTGGCCCTTCTCTTTACCCGGATCACTTTTCCCTATCTCCTCTTAATCTCTTTAACAGCTCTCTACAGCGGCATCTTAAATTCTTTGGACCGTTTTGTTGCGGCAGCCCTTTCGCCTGCCATTGGAAATATCTTTATTTGTGCGGTTATGCTTATTGCTGGCGCGTCAACAAACATTGGTTATATCGTTGCATGGGCGCTTTTGCTCTCAGGCCTCGTACAATTTTTATGTGTTCTTTTTCCAACCTCTAATCAGCAAATTAAACTCCGTTTTAAGCGACCAGGTTTAACACCACGCACTAAGAAGTTCCTTCTTCGTATGATCCCAGGGGCCATTGGATCAGGCGTTGTTCAAATAAACCTGTTTATAGGAACAACGATTGCGTCTTTTCTTCCCATTGGAGGGGTTTCATACCTTTATTATGCCGACCGGCTCAATCAACTTCCCTTGAGTGTCATTGGAACGGCCATCAGCACAGCCCTCTTGCCCTTGATGTCACGCCAACTCCGAAAAGGCGACACACAGGCGGCCCTGCACAATCAAAACCGATCCCTCGAGTTTGGACTCCTTTTAGCCCTTCCCGCAACGATTGCTCTTATTCTTGCCGCAGAGCCCTTCATCATCGTTCTTTTCGAACGTGGAAAATTTACCCCAGAAATCGCCCATCAGACAGCCCTCACCTTAATGGGATACGCCTGTGGACTCCCCGCCTATATTCTCATTAAAATATTTGCAACGAGTTTCTTCTCACGGGAGGATACAAAAACACCGGTGCTTACGGCAGCAGTTTCGGTTGTCGTCGATATTGCTCTAAGCCTTCTTCTCTTTATCCCTTTAAAGCATGTTGGAATTGCCCTTGCCACAGCAGGGGCTTCTTGGGTTAACGCAGCGCTCCTCGCTTACATCCTTCAAAAACGTGATCTTCTTAACTTTGATTCTCGTTTGAAGCGTTTTATTCCAAAGATTTTGGGATCTTCCTTTGTGATGGCCCTCGTTCTTTACATCGTCATTGAGCACACGCAGTTTTTAATCCAAGGAAACGCTTGGGAAAGAATCACGGGTCTTGTTCTGATTGTTGGAAGTGGGTTGTCGGTTTTCTGCACAAGCGTGTTTTTGACAAAGGCCGTCAATTTTAAAGACTTTGACAAAAATCCTCCCAAACACGAGGTCCCATTGCCTTAGAAGAAGCTTTATTAAAATATAATTTTACAGACCAAATCTGTAACTTGAAAGGTCTCACCCCTTTGCAGTATAGTCAAACTTCCTTTCTTAGGGTTGCTTGAATCTTGTCTCATTTGTTATGAACTCTTACATTAAACAAAAATTACTTGAAATTTTTAAAAGTATACCTTATATGAATTATCTTGCCTAAGGGAAATATATACCCTTTTGAGTTTCAATTTTCTAAAATTAATGCAAAACATACTTTTTAATCACAAGGACATGATGATGAAAAATATTATTAAAACAACACTTTTGATGGTTACAGCTGCACTTTCTTTTTGTTTAGACGCTTCTTATGCGATGGATTATGCCGTGGATCCAGACACAGAAATAAGTGTTCGAAGCCGTTTAACCTTGCTTGATAGTTGTCATGTTAAGTATTACCAAGAGCAGCCACAGCATTTTACAGGGGCCTACACACAATTTACAACATTAAATGTAGAAGAAGTTGTCGCCAATGCGCGAGAATTAGAAAAAGCTCTCACCCATGCGCGAAAATATCCGATAACTGGCGAAAAAAGAGATACTCCAGCATATTTGAACCCGGCTGTTAACGGTTTTCTAATCAAAAACCTATATGACCCTTATTATATAATCAAAAGCTCAGCTCAGATCGAGAACTGTGGTGGTTCAGACATCCCATTTGGACTAGATCCTTTTTCTAAAAATTCTCTAGCTGGAATAAAATTGAAGGAAATTGCCGACGCTCTCAGAAGTTTTCCAACGATTGATGGTCGTCCGTATGTTTCTAGTTTCGGAGATAAGGATAATTTAGATGTCATTGCTCGTATGGCTTGTTACACCGACGGACTTAAAGGGCCTACCTATGAACAATATCCTATATCACATTAAGATATTTTTTTTAGGGCTATATCAAACAGATGCCTTAAGTTAATCTAAACTCTAACTAAAGGGGAAAATGTATTTTTCCCCTTTAGTTTCTTAACACTCTCAACTTCTTTTCAAGACCCATTTTTCATTCTTATCACATCTGGATCAGCACATGAAAAAACTGAATCTTCCCCTAATTTTTCCATCCTATAGGACATACAGCCTGAGCAATAGCCTCATCAATCTTCTCTAACGTCATGGGATTTTTCTCCTACTTTGTTTTCCATTCCAAAAAAGTCATTCATACGCTTCATGACAGGAGTTGTTGTTCCGTCTTTTGCATCATTTTTATTCGCATCTCTCGTCATCTCTCCCTAAACTCGCCCGCTTGAACCTCAAAAAATTGAGCTTTTCCCTGAACGACTTCAAAGAGAGAGAATGAGCTTAACTTTGACCGAGAATCTCTGATTCCTATATGGATTATAACCGTTTTACACAAATCTAATCAGGAGATGAAATAAAAGAAGATTCATTTATAAAATCTTGATCAAATGTTTTTAAATGATAACAGTTATACTGCTCACCTTCTGATAAAATCATATAATCTCCAAAATCAGCCCTCCCCTTTAGATATTTTTCTAAAGCCGTTAAAACAACCTCTCTTTGACCAACAATAATTCTAGGAGAATCTAAAAATGTAATAACTGCATCATAAATTTCAGAACGTGCGTATTTTTTTGTTTTTAAAACCCAAACAAATTCAAGAATTGTATAAGATGAGATAAAGACCCTCTCTTTTTGAGAGGATGTTTCTAAAAAATTTTGAGATTTTTTTGTCTGTTCATAATCATCTTCTAAAAAGGCTCTGACCAAAATATTAGTGTCAACCCCAATCATATTAATTCCCTTAATTTTTCTACTCTACAGGACATACAGCTTGAGCAATAGCATCATCAATATCTTTTAAACTCATTGGAGCTCCCTGATCTTTTCTTTTCCCCTTTCCAAAAAAATCCTTAATATTCCGAGACTTAGGGGAGATCTCTAGTACATTATCTTTTCTTAAATTAAGAATAAGTTCCGATCCATAATGAAGACCCAAGAAATCCCTCATATTTTTAGGAATGACAATTTGCCCTCTAGAAGATACAACCGTTACAGCATCCATAACTTACCTCTCAATAAATAAAAACCATCTACCACAATAATAAGATAAGTCATCTTACTTTTAAAGTCAATATTTTTATACCCTTCTTTTTCGTATGGTCTCTTCCTTCTTTTCCCTCTTCATCTCCTTATAACCTCCCCTGCTTGAACGTCAAAAAATTGAGCTTTTCCCTGAACGGATTCAAAAGCAGCTGTATCCGTTCCTGTAAGAAACGTCTGCACATTCAGATTTTCAAGCTCTTCGAAGAGGGCTTGACGACGTATCGTATCCAGATGAACGAGTCCCTCATCAAGAAGCAAGAGGGGTGTCTCTTTACGCCGTAGGGCATGAATTCTAAGGTGCGCTAAAATCAAGGAGACCAAAAGGACCTTTTGCTCTCCCGTAGAGCAGAGAGGAATCGGAATATTTTTTTCGACATGAATCACCTCAAGGTCACTGAGATGAGGCCCCATAGACGCTCCTCCTGAGACTCTATCATGAGGCCTAAGTTCTTTCAGCCTTTGTTTAAAGATCTCTTCTGCCTCAAGAGCAGAATGTCTTTTAAGAAGCTCTTCCACCTCTCCTTTCAAAGTGAGATGAGCCCGCGGAAAAGATCCAAGATGAGAATTCATACTGGATATTAAAAGCTCGAGCATTTCTTCACGAGAGGCTGTCAGAGCAATACCTTCAAGGGCCATTTTTTCTTCCAAAGTCGCAAACCAAAGCGGATCATTTCGACCTTCTTTTAAAAGGCGTGATCTTTCACGCATCGCATATTCGTACCGGTACAAACGCTTTGAATGGTCAGGATCAAGACTTGAGATGAATTTATCAAGGAGCTTTCTTCTCTGGGAAGGCCCATCACTTAAAAGGCGATCCATAGCGGGCGTCATCCAAAGAACACTCAGAATCTTCTCAAGCTCGCTCTGAGAGCTTAAATCATTACCATCCATGCGAATAACACGTTTTTCAGCCTCTTCTTCTCTTTGAGAAAGAGCAAGAGCCGTCCCAATTTGACACACCCCCCGCGGCAAAGTCAGATGAGCAGAAATAATCCATCCCAAAGAAGCATCTTCTCTTTGAGAGGAAGAAGAATCTTTTCTTATAAGATCTGAGAGTTTTGCATGTCTGAGCCCACGTCCTGGATTTAAGAAAGAGATCGCCTCCAGAATATTTGTTTTGCCAGCGCCATTGGGTCCTGTAAAAATAATAACCCGTTCTTCAAACAAAAGCTTTAAGGAAGAATAGCACCTAAAGTGCGTCAACGATAAATCTCTGAGTCGAATTGAAAACACTTTTAAAACCTTTTAGTGTTGAAAATATTCATTTTTACACTTATTCTCTTGACGAATACGTTAAATTTTGTATCATAGAAGGGTAAAGAATGTTTTATAGTGTGTGTCACAAAAAAGCAAAACATAAACAAGAAAAAAGGAAATTCATATGACACGTTCAGAACTCGTACATAAATTAGCCTTACGGTTTCCAGATATTTCAGAAGATCATATGGAGCGCATTGTTGCCCTTATTTTCGACGAAATTTCAGGATCTCTTGCAAAAAAGAATCGTGCTGAATTCCGAAATTTTGGAGCCTTTTCTGTCCGTCACCGTAAAGGACGCGTTGGACGTAATCCTCGCACGGGAGCTGCTGTAAAGGTTGAAGAAAAAGATATTCCTTTTTTCAAGTGTGGAAGATCTCTTCTTTCAAGCCTTAATCAGTGGAAAAGCTAGACTTTTAAGCTTTTGTCTTTAAAATTTTTTATGAAATACTTGTAAAACCTTGCAGCTGCGAATCAGACGTATAAATTTCTTGTATCAATGCACATAAAAAAACCGCTGAACAAGCGGTTTTTTTTATACCCAAATATTTTTCTATTGCAAAAGAGACATTAATTTGCAAAGCTTTCTTTAGATTTTTAAGAAGGAAGATCAAATGTCAAAAATTTTATCCCTCATCATCATGATTTTGGTTGTGGTTTTTTCGGTGTCAAATAAAACACCTTCTCTTGTAAGCCTATGGCCTCTTCCCTATGATGTTGAGTCCCCCCTCGTCTTTATTATTCTTATTGTCTTCTTCTTAGGATTTTCCGTTGGATGCTTTACAAATTGGGTGAGCCATTTTTTTCATAGAAAAGAATCCAATGATTAAGTTTTAGACAAGCGTGTCCTTATAATAATCCTTATACCACGTCACAAGTTTTTTAATGCCTTCATCAAGAGAGATTTTTGGCTCAAAGCCAAAATCTTGTTGAGATTCTTTTATGTCAGCACACGTTTCTTTAACATCGGCTGGATGCATCGGAAGAAACTCAATTTGAGCCTTTTTTCCAATGTTTTCCTCAATCAAAGAAATAAAACGCATTAAAGATTCCTTTGAGCTGTTCCCAAGATTATAGACCTTATGAACAGGATCTCCCGCAGCATCAAAGGAGGGTTTTTCAAGAACTTTGAGAATTCCGGAAACTATATCATCTACATAGGTATAATCTCGTGCCATTTTACCTTCATTAAAAACAGGAATTGGCTCTCCTTTTATAATTTTACGCAAAAAGATAAAAGCGGACATGTCTGGACGTCCCCAAGGACCATAAACCGTAAAAAACCTTAATCCTGTTGCTGGCACTTTAAAAAGGTATCGATACACGCCCGACAAAAGCTCATCCATCTTTTTTGTCGCGGCATAGACAGAAATAGGAGAATCGGTTGGATCTTCTACGGAAAAGGGAAGTTTTTCATTCATCCCATACACGGAAGAGGTTGAGGCATATACAAAATGCTGAAATCCTTCTTCAAACCGAGCTTGCTCTAAGAGAATTAAATGGCCCATAACGTTTGTTTCAATGTAGGTAAAGGGATCCTCTAAAGAATACCTGACCCCCGCTTGAGCAGCAAGATGCACAACTTTTTTAGGATGATACTGCTTCCAGAGTGTTTCAATTTCTGATTTTTTTGAAATATCAACTTTATGAAAAATAAAGTGGGGAAACTCTTTTAAAATTTTAAGACGGTCTTCTTTAAGCTTAACGTCATAGTAGGGTGATAAATTATCAAAAGCGAGAACCTGCTCCCCTTTTTCGAGCAGGGCTTTTGCCACATGAAATCCAATAAACCCAGCTGCCCCTGTCACAAGAATTGGAAATGACATCTATCATCCTTAACTTAAATAATTGAACCGTTAACGCCCCTCCGAATACGCAAGGGGCGTTGTTTTGTTTACATGATTAAAGAGTATCGGGTCAAGACCATGAAACTGTTTTTAAAATATTCTTCTGAACTTAAGAACACCCAGTCGTTGATCCACAGGTTTCACATTTTAAACAGGTACCGTTTCGGACCAGGGTAAAATTTCCACATTCACGACAAGAGTCGCCTTCAAAGCCCTTAAGACGCGCCTCCTGAATGCGATTTATCCGGGTTGATTCCGTTGGAGATTTAAGACTTTCTGAAACTTTGAAAGAACTCTCTTCTTTTTCATCCTCTTGGACACGAATTTGAGACACTGTCTTGTTCTGAATCACATAAAGATTCCGTCGCATATACCCCGTACTTGCATGCTGGACGGAGTCCGTACTTCCATTTTCTGTCTTTAAAATCCCCTCGCGCGAACTTCCCTGGCCCAAACTGTCAGGCAAAATATCCGATGGCTCCGCATGGGCAAGATCTGTCCGTCCTAAATAAGAAACAGCAAGCTCCCTAAAGATATAGTCTAAAATAGACGTTGCCATCTTAATTGTCTCATTGCCTGTCACAATGCCAGAGGGTTCAAACCGTGTAAAAACAAAGGCGTCCACAAATTCTTCCAAGGGAACGCCATATTGAAGACCCACAGAGATGGCCATGGCAAATCCATGCATTAAACTCCGAAAAGCAGCTCCTTCTTTGTGCATGTCAATGAAAATCTCTCCAATTTTTCCATCTTCATATTCTCCTGTCCTCAGGTAGACTTTATGTCCCCCAATCGTTGCTTTCTGGGTATATCCTTTACGCCGAGGAGGCAATTTCTGACGTTCCACATGTCGAATAATTTTTTCCACAATACGTTCAGATATCAAAGTTGCTTTTTCAGTTTGCGACGCTGTTAAGATTTTTTGATTTTTTTCATGTTCCGTTTCGTCCTCTAAATCAAATCCTAAATCTGAAGAAGAAGAAGATAAAGCTTGAGAAAGTTTCGACCCATCTCGATAAAGAGCATTGGACTTAAGCCCCAATCGCCAAGAAAGCATATAGGCCTCATCACACGCCTCTATATCTGCAGAGTGGTGCATATTGATCGTTTTAGAAATAGCCCCAGAGAGAAAAGGTTGAACGGCTGCCATCATATGAATATGACTCTCGACCGATAAATACCGAACACCAAGACGACCACAAGGATTTGCACAATCAAAAACAGCGAGGTGCTCCTCTTTTAAAAAAGGCGCTCCTTCAAGTGTCATGGCCCCACAACAATGAAGATTTGCCGCCTCAATTTCAGGAGGGGTAAACCCAAGAGCAGAAAGAATCTCAAAGGCAGGATTCGCGAGGTCTTCTTCAGAGAAATTTAGGGTATTTAAACAAAATTCTTTTCCCAAAATCCAGGTATTAAATACAAATTTAATATCAAACGTACTCTTTAAGGAATTCTCAAGTTTTTGAAGAACCTCATCTGTAAACCCTTTATTTTTTAAAGCGTCAGTATTAATGCCGGGAGAATTTTTAAAAGTAGCGTGTCCAACGGCATATTTGATGATGGCATCAATTTCAGAAGGTGTATATTTAAGGTGACCTAATGCCTCAGGAACCGTTTGATTAATAATCTTAAAGTACCCGCCTCCTGCAAGCTTTTTAAATTTAACAAGCGCAAAGTCAGGCTCAATTCCTGTTGTATCGCAATCCATCACCAACCCAATCGTTCCAGTCGGCGCAATAAGCGTTGTTTGGGCATTCCGATATCCGTGCTTTTCTCCGAGAGAAAGTGCTTTATCCCAAGATTTTTGAGCCGTTTTAATTAAAGAAGAAAGAGGACAATGAGCCGCATCTAAAGGGACAGGACCTATATTTAAATCTTCATACCCTGATGTTTCTCCATAGGCTGCTCGGCGATGATTGCGCATCACCCGAAGCATATCTTCACGATTTTCTTCAAATTTTTCAAAAGCTCCAAGCTCTGAAGCCATTTCAGCAGATGTCTCATAGCTCACCCCTGTCATAATGGCTGCCAAGGCCCCTGCAATTGAACGCGCTTTAGGACTATCATAAGGAATCCCTGCCGCCATTAAAAGAGCTCCTATATTGGCATATCCCAATCCTAAGGTTCTAAATTCATAGGAAAGTCGTGCGATCTCTCGTGATGGAAATTGTGCCATTGCCACTGAAATTTCAAGGACAAGTGTCCAGAGACGGACAGCATACATAAACCCTTCTGTATCAAAATCAAAAGCCTCTCCCTGACGGCGAAATGTCATGAGGTTTAAAGAGGTCAAATTACAAGCGGTATCATCTAAAAACATATACTCAGAACAGGGATTTGAAGATCGAATGCTGCCACTTTTAGGACAGGTATGCCAAGCATTAATCGTCGTATCAAATTGAACCCCTGGATCTGCTGAAGCCCAAGCCGCATAACAAACTTGATCCCATAGACCCCGTGCCGAAAGCGTTTTATAGGGCTTTCCATCCGTTCTGCGAATAAGGGTCCATTCCTTATCATCACAAACAGCGTTTAAAAAATCATCGGTTACCCGAATAGAATTATTTGAATTTTGACCGGAAACCGTTGCATAAGCCTCTGAATTCCAATCGGTATCATAGACTGAAAATTCAATTTCAAGGATACCTTGACGTGCGAGCTGAAGAGCACGATGGATATAATTATCAGGAACACAATGATGACGGGCCTCTTTGATAACATTCCTTAAGGAAAGATTAACGTGAGGATCGAAGGCTTTGTCACCCTCTCCTTTTTCATAGCCCTCTTCAATCGTTTTAAATATTTGATTTAAATATTTATAGGCAATTTTTGATCCTGTAACCAAAGAAACAACTTTTTGTTCTTCTTTTACTTTCCAGTTAATAAAATCCTCAATATCGGGATGGTCAATATCAACCACAACCATTTTTGCAGCACGACGTGTTGTTCCTCCAGATTTAATCGCACCCGCTGCCCGGTCCCCAATTTTTAAGAAACTCATAAGACCCGAAGATTTTCCGCCTCCTGAAAGATACTCTCCTTGCCCCCGAATATCAGAAAAGTTGCTTCCTGTCCCGGACCCATATTTAAAAAGACGGGCCTCACGCACCCAAAGGTCCATAATGCCACCCTCATTCACCAAGTCATCTTTTATACTTTGAATAAAACAGGCATGAGGTTGGGGTCTTTCATAGGAAGACGTCGAGGACAAAACTTCTTTGGTTTTTGGATCGACATAATAATGTCCTTGAGATTCTCCATTGATGCCGTAAGCCCAATAGAGCCCCGTATTAAACCATTGAGGAGAATTGGGCGCGGCCATCTGATGACAGAGCATATAACGAATCTCATCATAAAAAATAAGGGCATCTTCTTCACTATTAAAGTAGCCTTCTTTCCATCCCCAATACGTCCATGTTCCAGCCAACCGGTCAAAAACTTGCGTCGCCTTGATTTCACTTCCATAACGCTCTTCTTCTGGACAGGCCGAAAGCTTCTTTTGATCGGCTTCAGATCGATAGAGCCATACGGGAACATCCTTTTCCGGAACGGGCTTTATGGCAGCGGGAATACCTGCTTTCCTAAAGTATTTTTGAGCAATAATATCCGCCGCAACTTGTGACCAAAATTCAGGAACTTCAATGTTGGGAAGACTAAAAACAAGAGATCCATCCGGGTTTCGAATTTCACTGGTGGTCGTTCGGAATTTAACATTGTGATAAGGGGAACAACCAGCCGTCGTAAACTTTCGAACAATACGCATAAGACCCTCAAGATATTGATATTTTTAAGCACAAAAAACTACATATAGTTATATATACACATAAATCAGGTATTTTGACAAGACCTTTAGACGCTTATTTTTGAACTATTTTTTGGGTCATAAGGTCTTGATTTTCATCTTTTTTTACCAAAAGATTTAGGACGTCTTCCGGAGTCTCAACAAATCTGTACATACTTTTTTCAAAATCACCTGCAAATTTCTCCTGATAAATCTGATCCAAGACTTTCATCAAAGGATTCCAATACCCCTCTGTATTCAAAATGATGATTGGCTTGTCAAAGAATCCAATTGCTTTATAGGTCATAACCTCAAATACTTCCTCCAAGGTCCCAAATCCTCCGGGCAACGTGATGAAGGCATTCGCGTGAATATACATGTTTCTTTTTCTCTCATGCATATCCGCAACAATGGTCAGTTGCGTAATATCTGTATTCCCGCTTTCAATAGAGAGCAGATCTTCGGGTAAGAATCCAAGGACGCGTCCGTCTTTTTCCATGGCCCCTTTTGAAACCGCGCCCATGAGCCCCGCATTTGCACCTCCAAAAACCAGCTCTATTCCGTTCAAAGCTAAAAGATTTCCAAGCTTACGTGCAGCATCAAGATATACTTTTGAGACACGGGGCGACCCTCCGCAAAAAACGCACGCCGACCTGAGATATTTCATACTGAAAATTCCTTAACCTTATTGTTTTTGTTTATTATCCCTTTTGTTTAGGGAGATTAGCACGAAGATGCAATTCTTTCAAGCGTTCTTCGGGAATAAAAGCAGGTGCCTGCATCAAAAGATCTTCAGCCTTCTGAGTCAATGGAAAAGCTATAATTTCTCTAATATTTGGCTCATCTGCGAGCAACATAACAATTCGATCAACACCCGGGGCAGATCCACCATGAGGAGGAGCCCCAAATTTAAAGGCGTTTAAAAGTCCGCCAAAACGTTCTTCAACAACATGCCGTTCATATCCTGCAATTTCAAAGGCACGATACATAACCTCTGGCAAATGATTTCGGATCGCCCCTGAAGAGAGCTCAATGCCATTACAGACGATGTCATATTGATAGGCTTTGATATCTAGAGGAGAGACCGTATTTAAAGCGTCAAGACCGCCCTGTGGCATTGAAAAAGGATTGTGACTAAATTCAATTTGATTGGTGTCCTCATTAAGCTCATACATTGGAAAGTCAACAATCCAACAAAATTTAAAGACATCTTTTTCCAAGAGATCAAGGTCGAGCCCGAGTTTTTGCCGGACGAGACCCGATAATTTAGGGGCTTTCTTTGGAAGATCACACACAAAGAAAATGCCGTCATTCTGTCCTAAAGAACAGAGTGACTTAAGTTTTTCAAGGCGTTCTTCATCCAGATTTTTTGCAATAGGTCCCTTAGCTCCTTCCGAGTTAAAAAGAATATATCCAAGACCTCCCATTCCCTCTGACAGGGCCCAGTCATTCAATTTATCAAAAAAACTCCGAGGCTTATCAGAAACATTCGGGGCTGGTATTGCCCGAACAATATTTCCTTTTTCAATGGCAACAGCAAAAAGTCCAAAGGAAGAATTTTTAAATATTTCTGTGACATCCGAGATCACAAGAGGATTTCGAAGATCAGGTTTATCACTTCCATACTTAAGCATGGCTGTCTGAAAAGGAATCTTCGGAAAAGGCGGTTTTGTTGAGACCTTATTTTTTCCAAACTCCTCAAAAACACCGTAAAGAACGGGCTCAATGGCCCCAAAGACATCTTCTTGTTCTACAAACGACATCTCAAAGTCGAGTTGATAGAATTCCCCTGGTGACCTATCCGCCCGTGCATCTTCATCTCTAAAACAGGGTGCTATCTGAAAGTAACGATCAAACCCTGCCACCATGAGGAGTTGTTTGAATTGCTGAGGTGCTTGCGGAAGTGCATAAAACTTTCCGGGATGAATCCGACTTGGAACAAGATAGTCACGGGCGCCTTCTGGAGAGCTCGACGTCAAAATGGGTGTTTGAAACTCCAAAAACCCTTGATCAATCATCCGGCGACGCAGACTCGCAATCACCTGAGACCTTAAAACAATTTTCTCTTGCATTTGAATGCGCCTTAGATCAAGGAAACGATATGTCAGGCGAGTTTCTTCTGGAAACTCCTGATCACTGTTCACTTGCATTGGAAGAACATCTGCCGTCGACAAAACTTCAAACGTATCAATGACAACTTCAATTTCACCCGTTTTAAGTTTAGAATTAAGAGTCTCTGGACTTCTTAAGAAAACATGCCCATCGATCATAATAACGCTTTCAAGACGAACGGCTTCCAATTCCTTAAATTGAGGATTTTGTTGATCAAGAACACATTGCGTGATTCCGTAATGATCCCGCAGATCAATAAAAATGAGTTGTCCATGGTCTCTTTTCCGATGGACCCATCCTGAAAGACGTACTTTTTGTCCTTCTTCTTTTTTTGTAAGCGCACCACAAGTATGGGTTCTATAAATAGACATAGCTTTTCCTCAAAATAAACAATGAAACCTTAAATCAACATCGGCCCCTCTCTTATAAATAAGGGGTTCACAGAGGAAATTACCTGTTTATATCGATTTGTCAAGCCTCTCCCCCAAGCGCCTTACAGAAAATCTACGCTTTGCAAACGCTGTTCCAGGGAACAGCAATGATGGATTCGGTTATTGCGAAATGGAGAACCTCTATGATTCTCTAGCTTTGGAAAGACAGAAAAAAAGAGGTCCTTTTTTAAAGGGCCTCTTTCTATGGGTAACACTTAAAGCATTCTAAAAAACCTCTTGAAAAAGTTTCTCAAGAAAAGTTATTTTCTCTCCCCTTCCAAAGCATAGTCAATAAAATCCTCTGGCTTTCCTGGAAAACTGTCTGGTGATTTAATATCGATGCCATTTATAGCAAGCATGACCCCAGCATCTGAAAACCCCCTCCCGTACGGAATACCACCTGGAACTTCATAGAATGGCAGTATATATAATATATCATTAACTTTCCTAGCTGATAAGCCTTGAAAACTTAACTTACCATCATCAGCCACGACATAATCCACATCTTGTAAGTACCGATTTCTAAACCCTGGGTATCTTAAATCATCAATAACAATGCCCATAGTAGCATTAGCTCTATAAGGATCAGAAGCGATTCTGTCTACCAAATGACCTGCTGTAGTCAAGTCAAAGACCGCTAACGCGCCGTTCTCTTTCTCGTAAATAAAGGACCCTACTCCCCCTTTATACCCAAGGGTATCACCATCTTTAATCCATCCATCTAGATCTTGTGTTTTTTGATCTAATTCTGCCAAGATTTCTGGAGTAAACATCTTGGAACCAGGTCTAGGCTCCATCATAGAATCCATCTTCGTTACATTAAAATCAAATTTATCAACCCACTGTAGTCTCAAAGGCTCTACCTCTTGAGGAGTGTACATTTTGAAAATCCATGATGCAGAGCTTCCAAGAGCATTTTCTTCCATAATTCTTTTCATCACTCTTGAATCTTGAGAAAGATCATAAACTACTCTGTCCTTGAGCATAATCTGCTCTTTTAGGTCATAATTTTCAAGTATTTGACGCGCTCTCCAATCATCTACAGGAAGATCTAGAGTTATCATAGCAGGCCTTGGGGCCATCATTGACCAAAGAACACGAGCTTCCTCAGTTGCCGTAACAATAACCCCATTCCTGGAATCAAAGAGACTCTTTCCACCATCAACTCCTTTGAAAGCTGTCACCTCACCTGGGATTCCATAAGCTCCATGTTCTCTTTCTCTGAGAAAAGGGCCCATCCTGTCAATAGCCCCAATATAAGCCTGAATTCCAGCTATTCGAGCGTACACATCACCCCAAGCTTTCTGACGTGCTGAAAATTCTGGAGACCAAACCTCAGATTCTACCTTGCTTAAAAATTCTGGGGGTACATCAGTCATTTCAAAGCGAACTTTACCGTCTTTTGCCAAAGGAGAGAAAGCAATATCAGAGAGTTTTGGGTCCTGAGTACTGAATTCTTTTTTCCAGACCCCATTTACACCTCCGGAAAAATTTAGACTATAGTCCTTTGTTCCATTATCATTAAAAATTACGATTACTGTTTTAGGATATAGATTCTGTTCATTTGGTTTTGCCCAATACACTTTCGCTAACATGTCTTGCAAGATAGCAATCTCAGTGGTTTGCAATTGCTTTGTTGTAAGATCAATTTTAAGTCGCTCTTTTCCAAGCTCGTCTTTAACTTTTGTAACTTTTCCCTTTTTTTCTGTAGAAACCGTCAGCTTTTGATCTACAATGCCTTTAGACACTTTGTCTGTGTTCTCTACGAAATCTAACTTACCTGTCTTTTTCTCAGCCTCTTTTTTTTCAGGGGCTTTTTCAGCTTTTGGTCCTTTATCCTCATCTTTTTTGACCTCGCCTTCAACTTTACCCTCTTTTTTTTCTGCCTCGTCCCCTTTTCCGCTATAGGCGCTCTCGAAAGACACCATTGAAAAACCTCCTACGAGAACGAGGGTTAAAAGAGAGACTTTTTGGATGTTGAGCGTGAGTTTCATTTTTTTCTCCGTGTTTTTTAGGGATGTTTTTTAATTGAACGACTGTTTTTAGGGTTTATTCTTAATTTCTTATGCTTAAAAATAGCATGTTTTCTGTTCTTTGGAAATGCTCAAAAAGCCACCTTTAAAGGGCCTCTTTCTAGGGGCAATATTTTTCAGTTCACAAAAACATTAGAGAGGTCTCTTTTTTAAAAAATTTCCCCTTGATTCACGCTCAAGCTTTCCTGTAGATTCTTTTCATAAATTCTTCTCCCTTAATTTAATCAGAGATACTCTTTTTTATGACCTCAAACTCTTTAAAAAAAAATCAACCTCGGCATGAAGAACACTTTGTTTTCTTTAAAAGATGGCTCAAAAATCCTCTTCAAATTGGGGCTTTTTTTCCAAGTTCAAGATCTCTCGCGCGTCTTATTGGCCGTGAGGTCCTCGTGTCTCCTCACCAGATTGTTGTTGAACTCGGTGGCGGAACAGGCATTTTAACCGAAGAGCTCTTAAAGGCTGGCGTCCCTGAAAATCAACTCTACGTTATTGAGATCGATCCTATTCTTGTCAGCTACCTTAAAAAACGCTTTCCAAATGTTATTGTCCTCCATGGAAACGCCATAAACCTTCCAGATTTAATCCCTCCTGAATTTCTTGGAAAAGTCTCGACCATTGTCTCAGGAATGCCTCTTTTAAATATGCCTAAAACTGTCCAAAGAGACATTGTTGATGCAAGCTTTAAGAGCCTCACTAAAAACGGCAGATTTATTCAATATACCTACAGCCCCTTCTCTTCCCTTGCGTCGCATAAGTTTGGGCTTTCAAAGCGTCGTGCTGGATTCGTGCTTAAGAATTTCCCCCCCGCCACCATTTGGTGCTACGAGAAAAACTGACGTTCTTTTTCTTTTTAATTTTATTGTTTTATTTTTTTTAAAAATAAACGATGATTAAGGAGTGACTTAACCCTTTGGAGAGCCCCTGATGACCCTTTCATCTCTCGAATTTTCCCGCCTTGTTAACATCCCTCTTCGCGCCGCTGAAGGAGAATCTCTCCATTTTACAGCAACCGATAAGGAATGCTCAAACCTTGCCAAACGCTTTGGACTTGAAGCTCTCAAAAAATTTGAGATGACTCTTTTTTTTCTTCATTCACAACATTCCAAAACCTATCCTCTCCAGGTAAACTTTGACGCAGACGTGACCTATACATGCGTTAAGACACTTGATCCCTTTGAGGATCATGTTAAAGAAACCGTCTATTTTACAGCTCAAGAGCCTTCCCTCTCAGAAAGCGATGAGGACGCCGACGATCTTATTTTCACAGGCGAAGAGGAAACTACTGAACTCCTTGATTCTGAAGGTGTTTTGGAGCTTGGAGAGATTATGGCTCAATATTTAAGTCTTGCCCTCAATCCCTACCCGCGGGCCTCTGATCACACAAAAAAATCTCCTTCAAAGGATAACAGCAAAACGGGTCTTCTTTCAGATGAAGACTCAACACAGAAAAAACCCTCCACGTATTTCCCTTTCGAAAATCTCGCACGTTTAAAAAGCAAGAACAACACATCCACAGATTAAGGTTTTTTAGGGATAAAGGTTTTTTAGGTTAACTTTGGTCCTCAAAAAAAGAGATCATTCCTAAAAAAGCAGACGTCGGGTTCGTAATCAAGGCAAAGGAAGTTTCCATAAAAGAGGCTTGCCCAACTATTTCTTTTTCAAAGGCAGAATTAAGCGAAAGATCACTCAAAAGTGCTTTTATCAAGAGAAGAAGGCGCCCCGAAAGGAAGACGCCTCCCTTTGCATTTAAGATAAGAGCTTGCTGTCCTAACGTCTCTCCGAGAAGAGCTGACCACATATTAAGGCAATCAAAACAAAATTTCTCGAGGGCAGACGGGAGGATGGCAGAAGAGACAGGAAAAGCATTCGACTGAAAAGGCACGCCCTTAAATGAAAAAGCGCCCTTTATAATTGTTTCAAACGGAAGCGCTCTTAAGAGATTCCAGTTCAAATCATCTTGGGAGCCAGAAAGTGTATTTTTAAGAGAGAGCGGCAAAAAAGAGCTTGCATTTCTTACTGCTTGAGGACTTGCCTGTTCTATGGCTGAGATACTTACATCCAGTCCCTCTAAGGAAGATCTTGTGATCACATTATTCAACTCTAAAGAATCAACATCTGTTGGGGCTCCTTTTTGAAGCACCATTGGAGAAGCCTGAATTTGCCGTTTCAAAAATATCTCCATATCATTGTCTTCATAAAGGGTGGCATAGAGTTTTTCAATTCCCTGATCACTAAAAAAGAACGTAAGGGTTGGAAAGGGAAAGGAAACGCTTTGACCCATCGCATTTAAAACGCTCTGAAAAGACTCATTATGGGTGTTAAGCTCGAGGTTGTTGACCAAACTCTTTGTGCTTTCCCAATTTTTTGAGGCCTCCTTATAGGATAAGAAGGCACTTTCATAGGTTTCATCGGTCACAGCAATCATATAGGTACTTTTAGGAACATTAAAATAAGCGGCTTGCTGGCCAGAAAACACAAAAAAATCAGAGGCCCTTAACAAAGGAACTGCTTTTCCAATGACGGTTGCCCGATCTATAAAAACGACATTTGAAAGTCCTGTTGCCTTTTTGAAAAGAGAAAGATCAAACACCCATGTATTAAAAGGAGGAGGTGGCATTGTCATTTGTTGGGGGGTTAAAAAATTTTGAGGAAGAGCAACAACAGCCGAATTTAGATTATGAAACTCTGGAGAGCGTTCTAAAAAACTCAAAACCACGTCTTCAAGAGATTTAAAAGGAACTGGATTAAGACTCTCATAAGAAATAGAAGGCTGTCCTGGCACTTTAACACCGATTAAAATATCAAACGGCGTCACTTCTACCAGTAAGAGAGGTATTTTGAGCGTACTTTCATAAGAAAAGGTAACACTTAGAGTTTCCACCAGCCCGTTCCTTCAAAAAAACCTCGGAAAAAGGTTCATTAATCTACTTTTTATTTTTTTAGAGCTCTCTTGATCCTTTTTGAGTGTCACCTATTTTTGAAAAAACTTCTAGAGGGTTAATTATGTCTAGGATTAACGATGGGTGTCAGGGCAAGTTAGAAATGTCCGGTTCTTATCTTCACGACCCTAAAGTATCAGCTAAGGAACTTCTCTATATTCGCCATCGCCCTCATAACGTAGGCTTCTTTCTCTCCGACCGGCGCCACGTAATGAAGTGCTTCAGAGGCGGCTTTGACGCCTTCCGTCTTTGCAATCACCCACGCCGCAAGATACTGAGCCGAAAAACACCCGCCCGCCGTTGCGATATTGTTTTCAGCGTAAAACGGCTGATTAAGAACTTCGACACCTGCTTCTTGTACCCAAGGCTTTGTTGTTAAATCCGTACAAACGGGGATTTTTCCAAGTACGCCGAGTTTCGCCAATATGAGAGCTCCTGAACATTGTGCTGTGATCAACTGTTTGGAGGGATTAAGCTTAATCATCTCCATTAATTCAGAATTTCTTACAACGTCGCGCGTTAATGCGCCGCTCCCAACAACCACAGCATCTGATTTCTCGATGTCTTCAAATCGTGATTGAGCCTTAACTGTTAGGCCATTCCATGACGTAACATATTCCTCAGGACAACAGATATTTACATGCCAATCAGGCTTTTTAATACGATTAAGAATACCAAAAGCGATGAAAGAATCAAGCTCGTTATACCCTTGGAAAGTCAGAATCGAAATCAACATCATGTCCCTCAGTTTTTAATTAAAAAATCGCACTTGTCTGTAATGCTTACTCAAATTGGAAAATGGCTTTTAATAAACATGTTTATGGCGTCTATAAGACGATCAAAATTTTGAGGACTGATGGCATGCCCAAAACCCTCCCAAATCATCAGCGTTGAATTTTTAATTTGAGAATGCAAACTCTTTCCATGGTCTATCCCAAAAACAGGATCTTGAGCCCCTTGAATAATAAGCGTTGGGACTTTTATAAGGGGTGGTGCTTTTTCATGGTCCTCAAAGGACGCTCTCATCGCTTTTGCATGCTTTAGATAGGGCATGTGAAGCTTGGTACGCGTATAATTTAGAAGACCCTCTTGCCGATAATAGTCTTCTCTGAACTCTGGAGAATTTCCATCGAGACGGCGCCATGTATTCACATAATCATCTACTTTTTCATCCAAGGTTTGAGAAGCGAGATCAACTTTTCGCGTTGCCCACGTCACATAGTTTGCTTCAGGAGGAGACAAACCTTGATTTTTATAAATGCCTTCAAAAGCCTCAAATCCAGGTCTAAAATCTGTTGATGTGCCAAGTAAAATAAGACTTAAAACGTGCTCTGGGAAATAGGCACCGATAAACTGAGCAATTTGACCTCCCATTGAAAATCCTACAAAATGAGCTTTTTGGATGTTGTATTTTTTAAGAATACTTAAGGCATCTTGTGCAAGATCTTTAATATCATAAGGATTTTTTTCATCATCAGTTTGAGAGGAAAGACCTGTATCTCGATAATCATACCGAATCACAAAATATCCCTTCTCTGAGAGACTCTTGCAAAATTCATCGGCCCATATAATGGATTGACTTCCTGCACCCGCATTCAAAAGAATGGCAGGATTATTTTTATCTCCAAACGTTTCGGAAAAAAGAGAGGCCTCTTGAACTTCTAGCATTTTACCTTCAATTTTATTTGAAAATCCATAAAAACTAAGAAGAACAAAGGCAAATCGAATGAAAAAGCGAAATTTTACCATTTAAAAATGCTCTCTTTTTTTGTTTCCCTTTAAAATATGGTGGGCACAAGAGGGTTTGAACCTCTGACCCCTACGATGTCAACGTAGTGCTCTACCACTGAGCTATGCGCCCTTATTTTATTCTCTTTAAGAAACCTTAATCAAGAATTGGAACAATTTGAATATCATAGGTTAATCAAGGATGCAAGATCTTCAATTCAGTATTTTACGATGCCAAACAATCGGAGCGGCACTCAAAATAGCAACATTTGTGATCAAACAATTTTCAGTCCTTGAGTTTAAATTTAGGGCGTTCAAATGATAAAGACCGCTAAAACTTCCCTGAGAAAGACGTCGGATAAAAGAATCCCCTTGTTTTGTTTCAATAATACAATTTCGATTGAGTGCTTTTTCATAAATGTCTTCTTCAAAAAAACGAACACCTCCGACATAATCTCCTCTCTCATAAAAAGGGAGCATCGCATCGTCTAAAAGACATTTAACGTCCGTATTTTTATTAACTTTCTGAAACATTCTGATTTCAGAAAAAATGGCCATATTCGCATGAAAATCTTCTATTGTTTCTGAAATCTTATCTTGAGACCCTTCAAAAGTATCTAAAATTTCACAATTGAGTCGTGGGGAGAGCCCTTCTCCGCGCATAAGCCAATCTTCTGTACAATAAATACCAACCTGACGAAAAGCACGAATGATTTTTGGAATTGCTTTATCCCGTATAGGATTTCGCCCCGACTCCCATGCATAAAAGGTATGTTTGCTTATCCCAAGTTTTTGAGGGACCTCCTGGAGAGTAAAACCTGAAAGCCTTCGAACCATTTTAAGACGGTAAGCTCTTGTGGTTTGATTTTCATCAATTTCCCAAAAAACTTCAGGAATTGATGAGGGAGAAGAGGGTATCAATGATGTTGCTGTGGTCCACATTTAAATCATATTTTTCAAAAAAAGTGTTATAAAAAAAATAAAGCGTTGCATGTCAAACCTAAAGATAGAAAGAATATGAATAATAATTTAAGACCGTTTCTTAAATCTTCTAAAATAGACATTACTCAAATCTCATTTTATAAAAGTCTACTCAAAAAGAAGCTTCAAATACAAGAAAAATCAGATCGATTTATTTTTTGTGTTTCTTAACAATTTGTTTACAGAGAGAATTATTCAAAAAAGTTTTTTTATTCCCTATTTTCTTTCGTAAGCATAATTCACCTTATTTTAGAAGCCTCTCCTAATTTTTGCATAAATAATCCCGATAGGGATTATTTGGTTGTTTTTTATATCTGTTATGTTAAAATAACCCCGAAAGGGATGATTTATGCAAAAAATCCATACACTGAAATTACTCGGAGAAACTCTTCGGCAAGCTAGGAAAGATCAAGGTTTAACACAAGAAGAGCTTGCATCAACTTGCGGCGTTGGCGTGCGGTTTATTAGAGAAGTAGAACACGGCAAGGACAGCTGCCACATAGGTAAAGTCCTTATTGTCATGCAAATGCTTGGACTTGATACTTATACAATTCCAAGAGGATCCAATTTTAACACTGAAAACAAATCATAAATGAATTAAAAATGAATCAAATCTTAGATGTTTTTTTTCATGAAGTACTGTGTGGACAATTGATCCAAAATAAATCTGGACAATTATCGTTCCGCTATCACAAAAGTTATAGAGAAAAAAATGACTCCTCCCCTATCTCTGTACTATTTCCTCTTCAAGAACCTTCTTATGAGGGAGATAAAGTTAAGGCTTATTTTTCTGGACTCTTACCAGACGATATTGTACGTCACAGACTTGCAGAATATCTTGGGCTCTCGGAAAAAAACCCTTTCTCTTTATTGGAGGCAATTGGAGGAGAATGTGCCGGTGCCCTGACTTTTTATCCCGAAGGAGAGAGTCCTTCTTCCCCTCTCCCTGAAGACATTGAAATCCTTGATGATTACAAGCTAAAAGAGATATTAGATCTTCTTAAAAAAAGACCTTTAATGGCAGGAAGTGACGGAATTCGCTTATCTTTAGCTGGAGCTCAAGACAAAATTGCTGTAGGAATCAAAGGCAATGATGTGACTTTGATTAAAGGAACAACACCCACAACACATATCTTAAAGCCTCTCCTCGATACAGTAAAAGATAGTGTCCACAATGAATTTTTTTGTATGCGTCTCGCAGAGTTATCAAAAATTAAGACTTCTTCCGTCTTTATTCGTTGGCTAGATGATACACCCTACTTTTTAACTGAACGTTATGATCGCATACGAAACAATTCAGGAAATATTTTGCGTTTACACCAAGAAGACTTTTGTCAAGCCTTAGGAATAATGCCCGAAATGAAATATGAGCGAGAAGGAGGTCCAAGTGTCCCTCAGTGTTTAAAATTAATCCAGGATTATTCTCTTCATCCAGCAACAGATCAATTGGCATTCATCGAAAGGCTTATTTTTAACTATCTCATTGGGAACGCAGATGCACATGGAAAAAACCATTCGTTTCTCTATAAAAATAAAATGCCCATATTAGCACCCGCCTATGACCTCTTGTGCACAGCCCTCTATCCTAATCTGTCTCCTAAAATGGCGATGAAAGTTGGAAAAACATATGATCCTGAATTCATTTTATTAAGATATTGGAATCAAATTGTTCCAACGACCAAAATGGCTCAGAAAAACTTAAAAAAAATGGCCCTCACGCTCTCAAAAGAATCTCTTGATAAAGCTTACGAATTAAAATCAATCTTAGCCATTGAGGGAATTAAATCTCCTATTTTTGAGGATATCTGTCAGATCATAAAAAAACGCTCAGAATCTTTAAGAAGTATTTTTATTTAAGCGTTTTCTTTTTTGTGTCACTTATAAATAACACTCCACATTTTTAATGATCCTAAAATTCAAATTTTTTCATCATATCTTCATGAGAAATCATCTGCGAGCTATCAAAATCCTGAAGTCGATTCCGAACGACATCCTCAATTCTAAGATCTTCCAGTTCATCTAAAAGAGTCTCATAAGCATGAATATTAAGAAGAACTGCAGCAGGTGAATTATTTTTCATAATAACATAACGATTTCGCTCTCCAGAAACTAATTTATTAATTAGTGCTTGAACGAAAAACCCATGAACCGTTTATTTAATTGGTCTTAGATGAAAAAATAACAGACGAAGATTTTCCTTTCTCTCTCACTCTCTTTCGA
>NCGZ01000012.1 GCA_002257235.1 Alphaproteobacteria bacterium 16-39-46 | reverse complement strand
TATCATGAATTACGAAGCTCTATTATCCTCTCTTTCTACCTTCTTGGGGGTGGGGATTTTTGACGCTCTTTAGGTGGGGATTTTACTGTGCCAGTGACATCATTTGAGCTTGAGACGCCTCGAGATCGTCACTCTTCTTTTGAACCTCAACTTGTTAAAAAACGTCAAACTGTTTTAAACGAAGAATTAGATACTAAAGTTCTTGCTCTCTACGGCCTTGGAAATAGTTATGATGAAATCAGTTTTCATGTAAAGGATCTCTATGGAATTGAAATTAGCCCCGCAGCTATTTCCTCCATAACGGATAGGCTCATTCCTCAAATTACTGAATGGCGAAATAGACCTTTAGAAGCTATCTACCCTATCGTTTTTTTGGATGCTATGTTTTTTAAAGTCCGAGACAACAATCAAGTTCGAACAAAAGTCCTCTATAATATTTTAGCCATTAATCAAGAGGGATATAAAGAAGTTTTAGGATTTTATGTTGCTGATTCGGAAGGCGCAAATTTTTGGCTCGCTGTTTTAAATGATCTTAAAGCGCGCGGCGTTGAGGATATTTTGATAACGTGTGTGGATGGCCTTAAGGGCTTTCCTGAGGCAATTCAAGCAAGCTTTCCTCATACAGAAGTTCAGCTTTGCATTGTTCATCAAATCCGTAACTCTCTTAAATTTATTGCTTCCAAAAATCAAAAAGAATTTATGCAAGATCTTAAAACTGTCTATCAAGCTGAAACCAAAGATCTCGCAGAACTCAACTTATTACGTCTCGGGGAAAAATGGGGAGAAAAGTATCCTATGGTTCTTAAGTCTTGGCAAAATAATTGGGAAAATTTATCAACCTATTTTAAATACTCTAAGGAGATCAGAAAGCTGATTTATACGACAAATTCTATAGAAGGACTTCATCGCCAAATCCGTAAATACACGAAAACAAAAAGTGCTTTCACCAATGAAAACGCCTTGTTTAAGCTTGTTTTTTGTGCTATTAATCTTGCTTCAAGAAAGTGGTCTCAGCCTCTTCATAATTGGGCTCTCACCATCTCTCAGTTAGATATTTTCTTTCCTCAAAGATTATCTCTGAGATAGTACGTGACACAGTTTATTGAATACTCTCTCCATAAAAAATTCTTTTTATTCATAGTGACTCCCCATTTTATTGAAGGTAAGTATACATTCTCTTTTTACGAACACAAGACTCATAATTTCAAACAAACTCATAACAATTTCAAAAAATCACACACTCTTATCAATTTTAACCATACCCTAAATTGACGTCAGTTTAAGTCTCTTTTTCTGTCAGAATAGCCCCTATTTTTTTGTTTGTTGACACTCAATCATCAACCTCTTAGATCCTAAATTGACATTTTTTCTTTCTGAAAAATTTTTGGAGAATTCCGTTTATTATTTTTTCTAATGCTAAACCTCAAATAGCTCCTATCTCTTCATTTATCTCACGCGTGAAAGTAGATAGATTGATCTTAAATCTCTTCATCCATTTGTTGGTTTTTGGGCGCTTACCCTTCATTTCAAAATCAAAAAGGATCTCGACAAAGCGTTGAAAATCTTTCTCATACTTTTCAAAATCTTCTTCGGAAAACTTTTCTTTAAGAACGCTCAGAAGAGGAGGAAGCTCTTTAAGATCTTTATAACATCCTAAAATACCATCATAAAATTTCTTTTCTAACTCATGTTCGTCAGATGTGCCCTCGAAACGCGTAAGCTGCAAGAGGAGATAATCCAGCTCGTCCTGAAAGTCCGTCAGATTTGAGAGAAGAATGGTCGCGTGGTCATAATGTTTTGCGAAGATGGTATTGAGATCTTCAAGAGACCAAGCATAAGACTTAAGAGTGTCTGGAGATATTTTAGAGGATCTTGCTTGCAGAATGTCTGAGATTCTATCGAGTTTATGATCAATATGGCTTTTCAAGCGTTCGGGAAAAGGCACCGTCCAATCGATGATCTTCTCTTGTCTTTCAGGACTGATGAAAGCTTTCCAAACGAAAGCTCCTAAAAGAAATACACTGTCCAGTGAAGGAGCAATAATAGCAGGTTTTACAACACATGCATTAAAAGAAGGAGGTTGCGTTTCACAAAGATTATAACCAACCGAAGATGCTTCTCCTGCTTGACAGGCATTAAAAGATGCTAATTTAAACTCCTCACGAGGAGCGAAAAAAGAAGACTGTTGAGATGAGGTCCTAAAACCAAAGGAATATGAAGATGGAGATGAGGGTGAAGAAGCTTCCAGGAGCGGCTCTTGAAGAGATGGGAGAGAAGGCTTTTTCCACCAATCGGAGACAGTATAAGAAATTTTACTTAAAAGATGAGGAATAAAAGTCAAAACCAGAGGGGGTTGAAGGCTTGAAGCTGAGCTTGTAACAAAGGACTCTTCCTCCAGTAAATCAAGTGGTTGCTCTGGTTCTGGTTGAGGATGGCTCTTTTGAGAGGATTTGGACGCTCGAGAGAGTTTTTCTTTAGAGAGGGTATTTTCAGAAAAAATCTGATCTGAAGAGACAAGAGATCGTGTTTTGGGACGGATAGTTGGCTGAGATACACTTCCTCCATGACAGAGCTGTGATTCACAGGCTTCTTGAAGATTTCGGTCAATAAAAACCTTGAAATCATTTTCCTGCTGGGTCCAAATAACATTATTCATTCCGGCTAAAGAGAGGGTTGTTAATGAGTAGTATTGTGTCAACTCAGACAGAGTTGACAGCAACGCTGCAGTTCCTTCAGGCCCTGTAGAACCAATGAGGTTTCCTGATAAATCCAAGATTTGGAGCTGCGTCAAATGAAGAAGCGATTTGGCTAACGCAATAGTGCCATAAGAGTCTGTATACCCAATATTATTCCCTAACAAGTTCAATGTTTGAAGTTGCATCAAATGAGGAAGGGCCTCGGCTAATTCAATAATGCCATTAGAATACCACCACCCAATAGCATTTTCCGATAAATCCAGAGTTTGAAGATGCATCAAATAAGAAAGAACCTCGGCCAATGCAACGGTGCCATTAAAATCTGTTAACCCAATAGAATTTCCTGACAAATCCAAGGTTTGAAGATGTATTAAATAGGGTAGCGCCGTGGATAACTCAACTGTTCCATGAGAATTAGTTTTCTCAATCCCATTATTCGACAAATCCAAGTTTTTCAAATAAGAAAATCTAGGCAAATTCTGAGACATCACTCTCATCATGAGTGTCATATTAGAATTTGAGTTAAGAGCCATACCTAAATTGAGAGAAGTTGTTTGATTTGATAAATGACTTAAATAGTTATCTAAAGAAGAATCATCTTTAAAATATAAAGGACAGGAAATCCAAGGAATGTAGTATTGACAAAATGTGGTATTATAGAAAGGATTTTGCTGGAGAAAAATACTTTTTAATCCTTTCATTTGTGATAAAGCTATGCCTAAATTTTCAATCCCTTCGGAGTCTGTGGTTCCAATATTATTTCCCCATAAATTCAAGGTTTGAAGCTTCTTTAAATAAGGCAGAGCTCCGGCTAACGCAATAGTTCCATTAGAGTCCATCCTCCCAATATAACTACACGACAAATCTAAAGTTTGAAGACCCGTCATATAGGGAAACACTTCAGCTAATGCAATAGTGCCATAAGAGTCTGTGCACCCAATACAATTCGACAAACTCAATGTTTGAAGATTCTTTAAATGAGGCAGTACTTCAGCTAACGCAATGGTGCCATTAGAATCCGTCCATCCAATCTGATTGTGTGATAAATCAAGAGTTTGAATCTGCGTCAAATAGAACAGCACTTTGGCCAATGCAATAGGGCCATTGGAATCTGTGTAACCTATATCATTACTCGATACATTTAATCGTTGAAGTCCACTTAATCCTTGCAGAGAGCCTGCAAAAAGGAATGTATCCTGAGAAGAGAGCGTTCCTATATTATTACGGCTCACATCCAAGTCTACAATTGTTATACTAGGCTGATCTGCTCGAAAGGCATTCAAAATTTGAGCAATGACAGTTCCGTTTAAGGATTTTCCAGAAAGATCCATACTAATGACAGATGGCAAGTGAAACTGTGAAAATAAACTCGTCAACGTCTCCACGGGCTGTCCTGGAAGTGGATTACAAAAGACATGCATGTATTCTTGAAAGCACTCATAGGTATAATCACTGGCCCAATCTGCTGGACCCGTCCATGTTTGTCCTTGTTGTTGAGGACAATTTAAAATATCTAAAATACCTTCAATGATGGTTTTTAGAAGCAAAACTGTAATGGCTGTTTTAAGGGTACGAAGGCCAAGAAAAGCGACGTTTTCAGTTACACCTTCACATTGACCCAAAGTCCAGAGGAGATAACGCGCATAAAATGCCGGTATAAAGTTAAAAAAAGCTTTATGAGGTCGATGACCAGCCTTCATCAAAAAATGAAGCGCCAGAGCTTTCTCTTCTAAAAGCTCTTCTTGAGTATTCGTAGGAAGTAAAGAAAAGTTTCTGACTGAAGTTCCATCTACCACATTGTAAAATGTGTGGTAAGCAAACATTCTGCTGCGGCCCCCATGTTTTTCAGAAAACGCATCAAGAGATCTCAAAATGTTGAGTTTTTCTTCAGAGAGAACCTCTTTCTCAAAAAGCAGGGTATCTGTAAGCACATGAAAGGCATGCTCATAGGGCAAATATGGAAAAAACCACCGAAGAGTATCATGATAAAAACTAATAGGGAGGTGTTCAAGTTTTTCAAGCTCTTCTTGAAAATCTTCTTTTTCAGAGTGATAATAAGTTTTAAGTCCCTTAAAAGTTCCCCAAGCAAAAGGGATGGCTAAAAGAGCCCATAACCCTTGAGCGTGGGGAATTGGAGTTCCAATTTGATAAAGATCTCGGATACTATTATCATCAGCACTTGAAAAAATAATATCAAACACTTTCGCAAAATCGGTATGATCTTTTATGGAATAGAAAACTTGAGAAACCATGAGTGCCAAAAAAAGAGTATGAACTCCTTCGATCAAAACTGTTTCAATTCCTTCAAGAGTTGCGTTAACAACAAGAACGCGTTTCAGGTCTTTTCCTTCGAGAGGAAAAGAGCGACCATGCAACCATAAATGAGAGAAAGAAGGATGAGAAGGTTCCTCTGCATCAGCTGATTCAGGTTGAAAGTCAGTTTCAGAAACAAGAGTTTGAGTATTTTCTTCCGAAGAATCTAATGGTTCTGAAGATTCATGAGGAACTATGCTGGCACTGAGCGTTTCTGAAGAAGAAGACTCAGAGTTTTCTGTAGGATCTGAAGGAGAAAGCTCAAGGTTTTCTATCTCAGATGGAGAAACAAAGTGCTTTAAAAAAAGAAAGTAAAGACTTCTATGACCCAAGCGCGATAAATAAACCCACCTGATCTGATTTCGCCAAGAGTTTTCAACCGCTTTGAGACGCGCCTTTTCTGGATCTAATTCATCAGAGTCAAGAGAAGGTTCATAGTTGGCAAAAACAAAAGATACACTTGAAAATGAAGATCGATTTTGAGAGCGCTCATCAGGGATTATTTCTTCCTCTTGAGGCCCAATTTGGGTTTCTTCCAATAAAAGATGTAATCCCAGAGAAGATTCTTGATCTCCGAGTTCCTCATGATGATCTGCGCTGTCATCATCATGAGCTTGCAGAGGAATCAAATGTGTCCTTAAGGATAATTCTTGATCGTCTAAAGACGTATGTCTCTTCAAGACATTTCCTGCCAAAAGAGGCTGGGCGAATAAACTAAAACAGATCCAAAAAACAAGGACCCTTTTTAAATACAGAATCATTTTAACCTTTTGATCTGTCTCTTCTCTGTCTACGATGATAATATCATCAATAGAAGTCTTTGTTTCAGTATTCTTATTCTTTCTCATAAAGATCCAATTCTTTCGTCGGTTGTGTCGTTTGTTGCAAAGACCTCATTTAACCAATCTTGCAAATCCACTCTAAAATATTATCAAAATTTTTCTGAGTTCGTTATGGAATCAAGGATCCTCCAAGACGTTATTCGAGGCTATTTCTTTATTTCTATTCTGAATGACGATAAACGTCAAAAAATACTTGCCCTTTTCTCAACGGGCACATTTAGGAGGCCCACTTTCCATCAGTTTTTCATAATTTTTTTTCATCATATCAAATATCTCCTTGTCCATTTGATAAAGTTTATCACTTTTTACAATAACAAGTTTGTAAGGAGATCCTTTCTTTTCGACATAAATCTCCACAGGCAACCCAAGCCTTCTAAAACGTTCGATAACATGATCCCGATCACGCTCGGCGATTGGCCATATTTTGTTTTTTTCTGTTTTTGATTTTAAAAATGCATTCGCTGTTTTACAAAGAGGGCACTGACACTGCAAAGTGGCATGAATTGAAACATCCTCCGGTTCACGAAGACCCTTATCCATCTCTTTTAAAAGTCCGTTAATCACGTACTCTCTGAGAAGATCATATCCAGAAACATAAGATCCTTCCGTCATTGCGTGAGCTTCAAGAATGATATTGGATAATGCGTGCTCGGGATATAACAGAGAACTTGAGATGACATGTTGAACTAGCTTTTCTGTCATAGAAGCATCTCGGTGAAGATCACAAGCTTTAAGAAGAGAGTTTAAAGTTTCCATTCTATCATTGAGAGACCGGCTCAATTCAGCAGGAGTGCTTCTTAAAAATTGTTTATGAGATTCTATCGTATGGTTGATTTGATAGTTTAACAAATATGAAATCACTTGCACGTCTGCACCTGCTTCCCTCAGCCGCATAACAAGTTGGTTAAAATCTTTCTGAGCCAAAGAATCGGAATAGGACCGATATTTTTTTTCAGCAATCCAATAATTTATGAGCGCCACACACCAAGAAGCGCCGTACAGGTCTTGAAGTTTGACAAATTCTTTTATGCCGTCTTGATCAAAAACGCTTAATGAAAATTCAGACAAAATAGATTTAGAAACCTCTTCATCTTGAACATAGAGAGCGAGTTTTACAAAAGTCTTAAACATCTTTGATGTCGCGTTTTTTTGGAGATATCTTTTAACTTTCTTAAGAATTTCGAGCGCTTTTTTCTCATTCCCAGGCTGGATTGTAAGTTTCAATAGATTTTCGAAAGCTTCATCATAATTTAACTGAAAGCTCATGGAGAGTTGATCAGATTCAGGCCATAAGACGACAGCCGCACGCCTGTACCAATAATCAACGGTATTTCCATAATTTCCCATAAATCCTTCATATTCCGTCTCAGCTGGCTCAAAATCTTCCGTATCTTTTGTCCAACAAGCCTCATCCTCTGAAATGTAATACTTATCATAAGGTAATTTTTGGCCCTTTTCATCCAGCCAATACGACAAGGCAGTACTCTGATCAATAATTTCCTCGCGCTCGTAATCATCTTCATCCCCCTCCACAGCCCATGATTCACGATGGTCAACCAATGCAAGATGAGGAATTAAACCAAGCTTTTTAGCGGTACTGCAAAAATCCAAAGCATTTTGGCGATCAACACCTTTAAGCATGTTCCATTGAAGGCTATGTTCTGTATAGCTATGGTCCAAAAAATACACTAAGACTCTCGGAGAGTCATCAGTATCTTCCTGAACATCTTCCTCAGCAGAAAAATATTCCTTAAGGGCCTTTTCCAGCAGCCTGTTTTCATTTTTTCGAAGTGGTATTTCAGCGTTTCTTAAAACCAAGTTATAGGTTAACGCGACACGGTTCCCCTGCTTAACCTTTTCAACTTCATGAATGCAATCGGCATAAAAGGCAAAACATTGTAGTTTTTTAGAATCAATGTTTTCTGTTACAAATCGATGGTTTTTTTTGTTATGATGAACAACCAAATCCCCTCCAATATGAGGAGAAGGGAGCGCAATAACGAGCGTTGCAACCATTCCTTCTAGCTTTTCAGAATCTTGATGATTTTTAAAAAAGTGTCCAGGTCCATAAATGAGCATGTTATGCAAATGAGCCGTAAGTTCAACATCTTCTGACAACCCTAAATCATCTCTTATTTTTTCAAGCAAATTAGAAAAAGACGTCTCATTGTACGTGATATGCAGTTTGTCTAAAGAAATCTCTTGGGTATCACGGATTTTTTTATCAAGGAAGGTCTCCTCCCTTAATCCAAACTTTGCCTCTGAAGATACTTCCTGTAAATGTTGAATAATTGTTTGATCAAGCGGCAATAAGATCTTCCCCACGCCGAGGGCTTCTATCTGAAGATCTTCACACCGTAATTCCTCTTCGGCCCAAAAACTCTCTCCTGAGGACGTATCATCGTCTTCTTTTCCAAGGGACTTAATAAGGGCGTTAATGATGTCTGAATACATAATAATCCTTCTAAATTTATTTTTCTAACTTTGATCCTCTATTAAATTTTCTTGGCTCTCCAAAAAAGATCAAACTTTATGGTTTTTCAAAATTCTACCGTGCCATCTCTCATCTCTACAGAGACCCCATCCCTGAAAAAGAAAACTTATGTCCTATCTCTCGTCATTTTCGAGGAGGTGTTCATCTCTCTTTTTGTCTCTAAGCTTTTTTAAAGTTCAAAAGTCTCAAACTGAGATCCAATACAAAACGTACCCAACAATAATCCCTGCACAAAATATAAGGACTCTGGTGAGAGGGAGTTTAAACGGCAAAAAAGAAATATGTTTCTTGCGGCGCCTCTTCGGCATTTTTTGAAGTATCATCTTATATTTTTCTAACGACCGTTACACCTAAAGAAGAAGTGTTAAAAAACAAACTATGTCTCTCATAAAGTAAAAATCTTCTTTCAAATCCACTCTCTCAGAACGTTCCTTAAAATTCCTTTCTTTATAGTTGCTTAAGATTTTTACTGGGTCTAAACTTGGTAGTCTTAGACGCAGCAATCTTGAGGGCTTCTCCAGTTCTGGGATTGCGTCCCGTACGTGCCTTTCGATTGTGGACAACAAAGCTTCCAAATCCTACAAAACTCGCATCTTCTCCGCGCTTTAACGCTTCAGAAATCCCCTCAAAAGCAGCATTAATAGCCTGGTCTGACTCTTTCTTTGTAAGAGAAACGGATTTTGCAACATAGTTAATAAGATCTTCTTTGTTCATAGGTCTCTCCTTAATTTTAAAAGGGCGTAATGAGTATTTTTTAAATACGTAAGTCTGATGATTTTAGCTTGGCTCTCATCATGAAATAAAACCACCTAAAAAGAAAGATCCTTTTTTCAGAGCGTTTTCAAACGATCGAATCAAAATCCCCAAATTTCTCTAATATCCATAACCTAAATCATCCCCTCGAGACATTCCTCGATCTTCAACACTCCTTTGATAAGAGGCGTGGTCCCTTCTGAATTCTTGAAACAGCCCCAACATTTTAACAATTTGTTTATGTCCTTTAATCTCTTTCAGAGCGCCGGCCGCCTCTCGAAGCTTCTCATCCAGTCCCCTCACCTCTGCTTTAAGCGCGGCATCCATATAAAAATAATTTTGGGGGTACTTCCCTCTCTTTTGTTGAAGAACGAGATATTCATCCAAAGGCGTTTTGTCAAACGCGACCGTAGGAAGGTGCTCCTTTATTGTCTCCTGAATAAAGGTTGGAGAGAGGGCTTCTGGCACTTTATCCGCAAGATCCCACTTGGAAGGAAGCACGTCTGGAAGATCAACAGTTTGAAAAGAACGTGCTCCAACTTCTTTTAAAAGAGCCTCCAAAGAAACGGCAGCGCCCTTTCCGGCATCGTCATTGTCCGGCCATATCAGAATGTCTCTATCCTTTAACGACATAAAGTCTGTTTTATGAAGTCCGTTAACGCCTCCAACCCACGTCACAACAACCATCCCTGGAACAAGGTCTTGCGCAGCAACGGCTGTTTTCTCTCCTTCCACCAGTAATACGGGTTTTTCTGGAAAGGCACTCAGCTTCTCACGTCCAAAAAGAGATCGCCTCTCTCCAAATCCCATAAACTTCCACTGTTCAATCCCAGCATCAGACCGCGCCCAAGAAAGAGGAAGAACCTGCTTAACGCCCTCAGTATTAACAAAGCGTGCGGTATATCCAAGAAGCCTCCCCTCTTCATCTTTATAAGGATAGAGATCCTCAAGAACAACGCCCGCGCGTTCTTCAAATCTTCTAATGAACTTAGAAGGATGAGGCGCTCGTTCTGAAACTTCCTCCAAACGCGTCCATACACGTTCAAGCTCAAGCTCTTTATCTTTAGAAGCATTAATCGGCTCTTTGCGGGGAATTCTGACAGGACCTTCAACATCCTTCCCTTGCTCTTTTTCATCCATTCCAATGTTTCCGCGTGATCGTGAGAATCCTCCAATATCATACCCACACCAGTTCGCAGCCCATTGAAGCGTCTCGTATTTGTCTAAGTTGAGTTGAGTCTCAATGAGTTTAAAAGCATTCCCGCCTTCCCCGCGCTCAAAGTCATAATACATCCCCTGCCGCATTCCTGAAACGCAGACCCTTAAACTCCCCTTATTTCCATAAACAATCTCATGCCCCTGTTTCTGTTTGTAGTCCCCCAAAATATAAAGGCTCAACTCTTCAATGCGCTCAGAAAGAATTTTTCCAACAATCTCCCAGTCGTGTCCCCTCTCCCATGAAAACCGTGTTGTCTCTCTTTGTGACCTAATCTCCCCGTGCTCAAGAGTTGATTGAGAGGGAGAAAGACTCTGTGAGGGTATCTTTGACACAGCATTGCCCTCTGCCTTGTAAGTAATGCCATGGAAGGGCTCAATCTCTTGCCTTTCAAGAGAATCTCCCCATTTCTCCTCAAAAACTTGATCTTTCTTAAAAGGAGACTGCCCCTTAAATTTATCTTCATAAAGTATCTCTGCGCGTTCCTCAGAGTTTGTCTTTTTAAATATTCTCTGCCCAAATCCCTGCAAAGTCTCTTGTCCCCAAGACGTTACCTTCTCCTTAAGGTCTTGAAGAACACCGCGACTCCAGGAAAAGAACATAATTTGGTTGAGAAGATTCTGCGCGTCTTCATAGCTGATAATGTCAAAAGGAGAGGTTTTGTCTTGCGCGCGGGCCATGCTTTGAATCCCGAGCTCTAAAGAGCTTCCAGGGACATACACAGAAACTTGTTCCCGGTGCCGGCTCATGGCAACATAGGTTAAGTTGCGGGTTAAACTTGGGGAAGCTAAGAAAAAAACATTATCAACCGTTACCCCTTGGGCTTTATGAATTGTGGTACACCATCCGTAATCAAATCGTTTATATACCTTCGGGTTAAAGCTTATCGGCTTACTGCCCTCTTTTCCGTCATCTAACCTCACAATAATGTGCGTTTCATCAAGCGACAGAATGGTGCCAAGATTTCCCGTTCGAACCCCTATTTCATAATCGTTCTTGCAAAATAAGATACGATCTCCCCGTGAAAATGTCCTTTCATGGACTTCAACGTCGTGTTCTTTAAAAACAGAATAGGCCCTCTCATTTTCATAAAAAGTCTTATACGTAAACTCTGTCTCCCCAATTCTCCCCATTTCTTTCATATGCTGACGCGCTAAGATATTAAGCTCCGCAACGTCTTTTCTTCGGTGAGCAATAATTAAAGAAGACCCAATGTCCCGTTTCAAAGAGTCTTTCCAATCAGAAATAAGAGGAACCATAGAATTTCCAATAAGCTTAAAAGCCCCAAGATCTCTATAAATGTTAAGCGCTTCAACGGGGTCTCCCTTTCCAAAAAGCTGCGTCGCCTCTCGGTGAGCTGTCGTGCGTTGTCTTAAAATGCTTGAAAGCTGCAAGGCATTTGCTTTATCTCTGATAAATTTAAAGATCCCGCCTGCTTGAATTGGCTGAATTTGCGCGTTATCTCCAATAATCACAGCTTTAAGACCGTGTTTCTCAACAATTTCTAAAAACCTTTGGAAGTGCCCGCTATCCACCATCCCAGCTTCGTCCAAAACAAGCGTTGTTCCGCGCTTAAATTTAAGCGACCCTCTTTCATAATCCACAAAAAACTTAGAAAGAGTCTGTGCATTAATTCCAGACGTAATAAGATTTTGAGACGCCCGTCCTGTAAAGGCTAATCCAAGCACAGTGTACCCAGCTTGTTCCCAAATTGTTTGGGCGGCCTCTAAAACCGTCGTCTTTCCAGAGCCAGCATATCCAACAACACAAGAAAGCTGAGCACTTGATGTAATATGCTCAAGTGCCGATTTCTGATCCGCTGAAAGACCTCCTGTTTCTTTAAATTCAATATCTTTCCCTGTCATCACCGTCTTGACCAAAGATCCCTTAATCCGGTGAACGTTATTAAGCGTAAGCCTATCCACGCGCTCTAAAATATCGCGCTCGCGCCTCAATAAGGTACGCGTCGTATAAATGGCATCGCTATCTGTCCCCTCGAGACGAATCAACTCAGAAGAGTTTTGAATCCGCGCATCCAAACTTTGAAAAAGTGCCGGGTCATCAATATATTGGTTTAAAACCTTAAGAACATCCTTATACTTAAATGTCGACTCAAAATAAGACGCGATCTCCAAAATAACCTTAGGGTCATTCAAAAGCTTATGCCGCGCAGAAAGACTCAAATCCTTCATATTCAGACCCTTTAAAGAAGACGTTTTAGAAGAAGGGGTCCCAAAGGGCTCTGCCGGAGATCGACCTTTTTCCAAAACAGGCAAAGGCGCTTTAAGCTCAAGCAAATGAACAACTTCCGGAGACAAAAAAATGCGCGTCTTTAAACTCTCCATCATCAACGGATCAGAAACATATCTTCTCAAATACCTCATCACATTATCGCGTGAGAACGTTGTCTTTTCTTGAGATAAAAGATCAATAATAATTTCAGGATTTTGAACAAGCTTTAAAAGATTATCTTTTCGGATTTCTTCAAATTCAATCGACTTACGTGTGGCAATTCCGCGCTCGGCCATTTCACGAAGGTTTCTTCCAAACTTAGGTTGAGGAATAAGATCAATATCACGCGCTTCATAAGAACGATGATCAACACGAACATCAAATCCATTGCGCTCAAGATATCTATTTTGAAGACTCGCCCATTTTTCTCTCCAATCCAATAAAATACTTTTCTTATTTTTAAAAAAAAGAGAGTCTTCAACTTTCATATCTGAAAGACCATTTTTCTCTAAAACACGCGTTAAAAGAAAAATATGGCAATGGGGTTTTTTTTGACCATGCTCTTCATCAAAATGAAAACAATTAATCGAAAGACGTCCCCCTGAACCAAATACATCGTGCATGTATTCCTCCACCAGTTTTATGTTTTCTTCCCGTGTCAATTCTTCAGGAAGAGAAACCTCAATTTCTCGATAAATTTGGGCGTCTTTGCGTTTTTCAGATTCCTCAACAATATCAGAGAGTTTTTGAAGCGCATTTTGAGCATCATATTTGAGTGTGTTTTCAATATCAATGATCCATTGAGGCGCATTATCCGGAAGGCTCAATTCAACATGAACCTCTCCTGTTTTTTTGGGTCTGTTAAATTCTTCATTAAGCCGTTTATCCCGCAGAACAACATCCGCACAATACGCAAGTTTTTGAACTCCACTACGCCCCTGCCCTCTCGATATTATTTCTGTTGTAAAGTGATAATTGGCCATTTAACAAGTATTCCAGTATTGTTGCATTTATCATCTTCAATCTCTAGCACATTCTGAGCGGTGTTGCAAGGCAACACATAAGCGCGCAATACTTGCTTTCAAAAAAATAATATAAATACATACTTGACATTATATAAAATAAGGAGTTCTATAAAAAACATATCAAATAAGTATTGTTTTCAGAAAAATCTTAATCTAATTTGGAGACTAAAATGAGTTCAGAAAAACTTTTAAAGATTAATAAAAAAATTCAATCTTTAAAAAGAGAAAAAAAAGAAATTGAGCAAAACCGCCTCAAAAGCTTGGCGTCCATCCTCTCTCGCTTTGAACTCTCAAAATGGGATCATTCAACAATTATTGGCGCTTTTTTATATTTAAAAGAATCTTCTGAAAACGAAAAGGAGTCATGGAAGAAATCCGGAGAAAACTTTCTTAAAAATAAACAAAAAACAACATCAAAAAGAAAAAATATTAAAACAGAAAATAGTTAAAATTTCTAAAAAAATAGAAATTCTTCTTAAAAAAAAGACAAAATTATGATTCAAGACAGAATTATTGAAACGTTCAAAAAAATGACCGTGTAAGAACTTTAATTCAGATTTGTCGTCTTGTCGAAAAATCAGAGATTCTCAAAATATTTTAGAGTGAACTTGGAGAAGATTTACAATCTAATTTATTCAAAATATAATTTTCTTGAAAATGAATATTTCTTAAGAAAGAAATTGAATAATATTGGAAACAAAACTGGAGAAAAACTACTTAAATAAATTGATAAAATCAACTCTAATATATTATCTTCATTAACCATTAAAAAAAGATCAAATTATGAAAAATTTAATCCGCCTCTCATCAAATAGAGTCCCCATTTTTTAAGTCTTATCTTACTAAGGTTTTTGGTGTTTTTCCAACCGATAATCTTTTAAAAGATCTCCACCATAAAACTTCCAATCTCTTCGGTTTTTTAAAAGAAGCGGTCAAGGGAAATTTACAAGACCCTAATAATTCTTAAATGGCAAAAGGCAGGTCTCTGTTTATTGAAAAACGTAAAATAATTTACTCCTTTTTAAAGCAATGAAAGTCCTTCATGATGTCTCGTACTCATCCTCTGCGTTACCTTAAAATATTTTTTTAACTCTTTTTTTCAAATATCTGTTTCAAGCTTTTGTGCAGAGCAGGACGATTTTGAATCCCCTCCCCCAAAAAGAATGGCTACTTCTAAAGAAGCAAGTCTCCCTCTTTCTCTAAAAGACCCACGTCAATGGGTTGAGCACTTTAAATTTAATAACCTTGATTACGATTTTGAGGCTTGGCATAAACGCACAACAAACGAAATTGCTTTAAATGCAGCAAAGATAAAAGCGGCAGCCCATTCTGATTCAACTAATATTGACTGCTTTGGCATGCATCGATTTTGTGTTTAAGACGGGACAGTGACTCATTTTACCCTTTTTACCCTCTCATACGTTTTTCTAAGTGGAAGAACTTCCAGAACGGTTATAAATCCCACAAATTTATAAACAAACTACTTCTTGATGATACAACAACAGCCTCCGGGGCGCCTCAATCCTCCCCCTCAGAACAGTTCCAGACTCTAAATCTTCTCAACAAAGTCGATATAGGGAGCCTCTTTCCTTTGACAATCCCCCCTCTTTAGTATTACAAATGTCTCAAGAATACCTAAGAACTCCCTAGCCATATTTAAGAGTTATTGTTATGAAACCCACTTTTTTTATTTTTATCCCTTTTTTTATGATAAGTTTTTCTCCTGGAGAAGGCATGAATGACACCTTATCACAGCAAGAAGAAACCGAAGAATTTAGAAGATTACATGCACATGACGTTCTTATGACAGATCAAGTCAATGGCTCCTCTCAATCAGAGATGCCACTCCCATCTTTATCCCGTGAAGATGCAATTCAACGCGCTCAAGAGTATCTCTATTTTAATGATAATAAATTTAAGGAAATGATTGAGATTTTAGAGCCCCTTCTCTCTTCCGATACGGATGGATCGGCAAGTTTTTTATATGCAGAAGCTCTTTCACAACTAAAACCAAGGGAAGAGTCAATAAAGTGGTATATTAACGCTGGAAAATTAGGCAACTCCGAGTCTTTAACCCTCATTAATTCAATATCACCAAAAACCTACGAATTAATTCAACATCAAAAAATTGAAGATGCTCAATATCAATATAAAAAAGACTTAGCTAAATTTTTTGAAACAAAATAAGGCTCTGAGTCCTTTTGAAACTTTTTGGGATAAGCTTTAGGATGAAACTCTCAAACCTTCCTCACTTTTCCAAAGAAAGGTTTTTATCTTTTTAAATCCAGACATCCATTTTTCGTATCCATCTCTTTTTTCAAAAGATTGAACTATCTCTTTAAGAAGTTGTACTTCTAAACGAAGGTTTCTTTTTATTTTTTCTTCAGACTCAATATGATTCATCAGAAAAGATAATATTTCTTTTATCTCAGGATCAAGATTATTAATCTTTCTAAATTGTAAAATTTTATAAATATCCTTCATTATTAATCCTTAGTTTGAAACTAAGAATTAATATTACAATTTCATCTGAAGTGTACATACGAAAATTAACGGGTAAATAAAAATTATGACTCCCGTGTCAAAAAATCTACAAATCTATGAACAACTCGGTCGCTTTCGGCCGAGTTGTTCATATTTTCATTTTTTTTGGATATCAATTTGATATCCAAAAAATTAGAGAGTTCCTCTGAATGAGATTCGAGGTCTTTGATTAATGTAAAACTGACTGTTTTTTGGACTCAGAGGAATAATGATATTCTCCTTGAATTTGAAAACGATGTCATTATCTCAGATAGTTTTTATTTATTGTGCGCACTATTGCCGGGAGAGCACAATCAATCAAGCTACATCACAAAAAAAATCGTCATAAATATCTTTCTAAGAAGTTTTTTGCTTGAATTACATAAGATAAATTTTTTTCTTTATTTTTCTCTCTATGCGTATTTCCTATTTGGGATTGGGTTTATAAATAACACTTTATAATTTATTAATTGTTCTTCATAATACTTATACAATCTACATAACACAAATATGTTTGAAAAATTTTCAATTTTAATAACAATCTCTATCACTCACTTAACTCAGATATAACACAATATATTATAAATTACAAATTATTTGTTATAATTTATAACTTGCAAATTATAAATCATATCTCACAAAGCTTACCAATATTTTATATTTCAAACAAAGTTTCAATTCTATAAGATCTCTTTATTACACTAACTTATAAATTATACCAATTAACTTATAAGTTATAACTTATATTTTGTAAATTATAACTTAACACTCTTAAGGTTAGACTATATTGTATAAACCGGATAAATTTGTTTGAGAGAAATTCATAATAAAAAAGAAATATCTTTCCCATCAAGTGAATATACATATTTATAACTTACAAAAAATATTTCTATTGATTAAATAAAAAATATGTGTTTAGTATTTATAAGTTATAAATTACAAATTATAAGAGTAAATATGAAAAAGCTTTCTAAAGTTTTAACGTTAGCTACCAGTAAAGGTGGAGCTGGAAAATCAACGCTAGCAAGAAACCTTGCAGCACATTGGACTAATATAGGAATGCGCGTAGCCATTATAGATGCAGATCCACAAGGAAGCATAATTTCTAGGCATAATCCTGAAGGCCCTCTTAAAGATCTAGTAGTAGTTGCAGAGCCAGAAGAGAGTGTTTTTACATTAATTGAAGAGTATAGACCAAATTTTGACTACATTATTGTAGATACTGGAGGTTTTAGAAATAGAACTACCATCAGGGCTCTTATTGCAACTGATCTTGCTCTAATCCCACTAAAGCCATCAGCTGATGATGTAGCTGGAGCATTAGAAACTCACAATCTTATAAATGAACTAAATAAAACACCAGAAAGAGGTGGAGTACCAATAAAATACAGAATGATTTTAACAATGTCCCAACAAGGAACCATTATATCTAAACATGTTCGCTCTGAATTAGAAAAACTTGGTTACCTATTATTAAAATCAGAAATGTACCATAGAGTAGCATATCCAGAAGCTGCAATTAGTGGTCTATCCCCGTGTATAACTGATCCTGAAGGACCAGCAGCACGAGATGTTGCTAATATTGTTAAAGAATTAGGAGAAAGCTTATAGATATAATAAATTGTAAGTTATAAAAGAGAAAGAATCATGAGTAAACATCTAGATAGTATTTTAAGTAGTGTTCCTCCAGCAACAGCTAATTCGGTAATTCAACCTTTGCCACCTCAAATACAAGAAAGGGTTGAAGAACAAACAGAACGAATTGTAGCTGTTGTACCCAAACAAGTAAAAGAAGAAATAAGAAGATATATAAAAAATAATCATGGGGCTACAGAAAAAATCGTTCTTCTTAGAGCCCTTAAAGGAATGGGGTTTAACATTAAAGATGAGTGGCTCATAGATAAAAGATCTATTAGGTGATATTTATATCACACGTAATTTTATTTTTTATAAATTATAAACTGTAAATTATAAATTATAACAATTCAAAAATCCCATATAAATAAAGAAAAATGGTAAATTATATAAATTATAAATTATAAATTATACACACTTTATTTTAAAAAGTTTTTTTCCAACTAAAAAAAACTAATTTACTCTTTTTTAGTTTTAATATAACTTTATTTTAATAAACTACATGAAATGCAAGGAACTGCATAATATGAGCAAAAAGACTAAAGAACAAACGCGATCATTCACGGTTACATTTCCTCAATCTTTAGTAGAGGAAATAGACCAAATTTGTTCATCTGATTATGTTAGTAGAACGTCATGGCTTCTTAGAGCCGCGCGTGAGTGGCTTGAAAAGGAGAGAAGGGTCTCTGCTGACGAACTAATATCTAAAATAGCAGAAAAGGAGGTTTAATAATTTAAAAAGATACAATATTCATACTTAAAAAGCACAAAAAGCCTGCTAGTAACAGGCTTTTTGAGAGTTAATTTGAGCTACCGAGGCTCTAGCTAGAAAAGATTATAATAATCTTGATGTTTTTTTTTACCCTTTTTGGGAGAACATGTCAAGAAAAACATGGCTTTTCTAGCTTTTTAAAAAATAAGGAATGCTAGAAATGCAACACCATTCAAATCTACAAACCCAAGAAGAAAACTCTTGTTTTCTGCCTAATCTTGAAATCAATAAGTCTCTTTTTGATAAAATCAAATTTGAGAATGGAAAACCTGATCTTATTAGCATTATTCTCTTTTCGGAAATCTCCTTTTGTTATCAGCTTTCTCTTCATATGATAAAAGATGATCAAGAAAATACTTTGCTCAATAAAAGTTATTTAGAGTTTTCTGAAGAGTTTTCACTCACAAAACGGCAAGTTGCAGAATCTATTGCGCGTCTTGAGTTTTTAGGAGTGATTGAGAGGCAGATTACAAAACTCCAAGTTGGTCATAAAACCATTCCCAATACTGTTTTAATTAAGTTAACTGAAAAGGGACAGTCTCTTTTAACGGGTCTTGGCGTTTATCCTCAAATGAGTCTTTCTGAATCTTCTCAGAAAAGACCACGCCCCTTTATCTCAAATGAAAATACTATACCTTTTTTGGATATCACGTTTGAACGTGATATACCTTTCAAACGTGATACCCCGTTTGAACGTAATCCTGATATATATATAGATAATATTAATAATATATATAAACAAACAAACAAACAGGCACGTACGTTTTCTTTTGAAAAAGATTTAAACGAAGAGGGGAAGGAAGAGATTAACCTAAATTCTCTCAATCCAACCCCTTTGGAGCTCTTTCCTTTTGAAGATGAAAAAGAAAAATGGGAATCCTGGGCCAAAGAAGAGCTTTCTTGGGATCCGAAGACTGTTTTTTCAGAAATCAAACGTTTTTTTAATTACCATACGAAGCGCCAAAGTCTGTTTTTAGATTGGTTTAGCGCATGGAAAAAATGGTGCGAAATGTCTTTCAACAGATTCAAAAAGTTTTTTCCAAAAATCTCTCCTGGAGATGAAAAACGAGATGAAAACCCAAAAGACGACGGGTTTGAAATTCCAGAAAAAAACGGGATCCAAACACCCCTTGAGTCTGTAAAGGACGAAATACGAGAAAAGCTTAAAAAATTTGATATTGTTGGGACAAAAGCTGAAACGGTTCTTGAAAAGTTTGGAGCCTCTGTCATTCTCAAAAACATAGCGTATGTGACGGTGAAGATGGAGGGAGGGAAGGAAATCCAAAACAAATCAGGATATCTTTTAAAGGCGCTTTACGAAGATTATGCAAAGGATTTTGAAGATTCTTCAGGCGGGACGCTTGAGACAATCAAAACCCCATCAATGATTCTTCAAGAGGAAGAAGAAATTGAGTCCGAAATCGAAGGAGGGGAGGGGAGTGAAATCGTTAAAAAAATACGCAAACTGCTCCTTAAAACCTTTGGATCAAGTGCCTACAAAGCTTGGTTAAACGTGGTAAAGGTAGAACTGAAGGAAAAGGATCTTATTTTAAAAGCAGCGTCTCCCTTTATGCGAGATTGGATTGAGAACAACATGAAGAGGGATATTGAAAAAGTTCTGAGAAGTTTTTTCCCGGAGATTGACCAAGTACAGTTTGGATCTTGCTAATCTTTCTTGAAGAGGTGACAATGAGGGGGACTTTTTTTGAAGGAGACAGGAACAGTTAAGGTTCTGTTGTTGTTTCCTAAAATGAAACGACCTTTCCTATGAGGAGAGTGATCTATGTCTGCGTCATCAAACCATGAAAGTCTTTCTGGGATTATAGAAAGAATCACATTTCATAACGCTGAAACAGGTTTTTGTGTTTTACGCGTTAAGGTAAAAAATAAAAGAGACTTGATCACGGTGATCAGTCACGTTCCCTTTATCTCTGCGGGAGAGTTTATCCAAGCCGAGGGCCAGTGGATCCACGATAAGAATCACGGGGTCCAGTTTAAAGCCGCGTTTTTGACCGTCACAGCGCCCACAACGCTTGAGGGGATAGAGAAATACCTTGGATCTGGGCTTATTAAGGGGATTGGACCTGTTTATGCGAAGAAGCTTGTCGCGTTATTTAAAGGAAATGTTTTTGAGATTATTGAAGCAAATCCTGAGAGTTTGAGACAGGTTCCGGGGATTGGTCCTGTCAGAGTCAAAAAAATAACCAAAGGCTGGGCGGATCAAAAGATAATCCGGGATATTATGCTTTTTCTTCATAGTTATGGCATCAGCACAACGCGGGCTGTCCGGATCTATAAAATATATGGGGCTGAAGCGATTCAAATCATTTCAAACAATCCCTATCAATTGGCCAAAGATATTCAAGGGATAGGGTTTGTGAGTGCGGATAAAATCGCGGAGAATTTGGGGATTGAGAAAACATCACAGATTCGGGCGCGGGCGGGCATTAATTATGCCCTGTCAACGGCGATGAATGATGGCCATTGTGGTTTGCCAAAGGAAGACCTTCTGAAACTCTGTGAGACTTTACTCGAAATCCCCCATTCTCTAATTGAAGAGGCTCTTAATTTGGAGCTTTCTGAAGAAAACGTTTTGCAAGAGAAGATAGACAATAGGGTTTGTATCTTTATGAGCGGCCTTGCTTATGCGGAACGCAATATCGCAATGATGATCCGCCGCTTGCGGGAAGGGACTCTTCCTTGGCAAATCATCAAGGCATCTGCGGCCATAGAATGGGTTGAGGGCAAAACAAAGCTTAAGCTTTCAGAAAGTCAGAGAGCCGCTGTGGAAAGGGCACTTTCGTCAAAGGTTCTAATAATTACAGGAGGGCCGGGGGTAGGAAAAACAACGCTGGTTCATTCAATCCTCCAAATTTTGCAGGCTAAGAAACTAAGAATTTTACTAGCCGCACCCACAGGAAGGGCCGCGAAGAGGCTTTCAGAAAGCACAGGAATGGAGGCCAAAACGATCCATCGTCTCCTTGAGACAAGTTTTGCCTCTGGAAAGTTTACAAAAAACGAAGAGCATCCGTTGGCGTGTGATTTGCTGGTGGTGGATGAAGTGTCGATGATCGATGTCCCGTTGATGAATTCTCTTTTAAAGGCGATTCCGCAGACCTCGGCATTATTTCTCGTGGGAGATATGGATCAATTGCCTTCTGTGGGTCCAGGTCAGGTGTTAGAGGATTTGATTGAATCTCAAACAATTCCACTGATGCGGTTGACGGAGATTTTTAGGCAAGCGGCTGAGAGCCAGATTATTAGAGCGGCCCATGCTTTTAATAAAGGCGTCATGCCAGATTTAAACGCTGATACAGACTCAGATTTCTATTTTCTGGAAACTCAAGAGCCAGAAATGGCCCTCAGCAAAATTCTAAAACTTGTTACAGAGAGGATTCCTGCTAAATTTAAGATGTCCCCCATAGAAGACATTCAAGTTTTGTGCCCCATGGGAAGGGGGATCATTGGGACCCGAAACCTTAATGTTGAGCTTCAAAAGATTCTGAATCCTCCAACGGAACAGAGCCTCCAAAAGTTTGGGGGAACGTATGGGGTAGGGGATAAGGTGATGCAGATTGAAAATGATTATGATAGGGAAGTTTACAATGGCGACTTAGGCATTATCCGAAAGATTGACGGGGAAGAATCTGAAGTCACGATTGCCTTTGATGCGCGAGACGTGCTTTATGATTTTGGCGAATTGGATGAGATTACGTTAGCGTATGCAACAACAATTCATAAATCCCAGGGGTCGGAATATCCTGTTGTCATTATACCTTTGATGATGCAGCATTATAAGATGCTTCAGAGGAAGCTTATTTATACAGGAATTACGCGGGGGAAGAAACTGGTTATTATGGTGGGACAAAAGCGCGCGCTTGGACTCGCGCTTAGGAATAGAGGAGGGGTGAAAAGGTGGTCTACTTTAAGGGCGCGCCTTAAAGAAGCTTAAATCTCTTTCCTTCTTTTTCCCCAAAAAGGGTAGATTTTCTGAAATAGAAAGGGAAGGGGAGGGTTGTTTTATATGCGGCTAAAACTACGGGGCTAGCCCCGTAGATGTAGAGCTCCCCATATCTTTGTGGTATGATAAGCAGATGAAAATTAGAAAACAAGGACATTGTGCCTATCAGTGCGAATATCATTTAGTAATTGTGAGTAAGTATCGACGAAAAATATTTAATGAGGGAAGTTTTGAGTATTTTAAGAAGATTATGAAGAAGGTAAAAGAAATCCAGCCTGAGATTGAGATATTAACGATGAATCATGATGAAGACCATATACATCTGCATCTTTCTATTCCTCCCAAAATTAAAGTGAGTGACGCGGTAAAAACAATTAAATCTGTAAGTGGGAGACTAATGAAGAAAAAATTTGAATATATGCGTAAGGCCTACTGGGGTATTGATGGAATATGGTCTGATGGATATTTTGTCTCAACTATTGGAATAAATGAAGATATTATTAAGCGTTACATAGAACGCCAAGGGGAGGAAGATATGGGGCAAGCGCAGCTTGTACTCGACCTTTAGGTCGGCCATGATACCACGGGGCTTGCCCCGTGGAGGGTTCAGTGCACCGGGTATGGTGTAGTTCTAGGCGGTGAAAGTCCGCTGTGTGCCGTGGAGACCGGAAACACGAGTTAAGGCAAGGGTGTCCATCGCGAGGTGGAATCTGAAGAAAGCCGACGACGTAATAAGGTGGTGACGAACAGAAATTGGATATAAGGCTGTTATAGCAGGGCAACACGGCTGTAGACGGAGAAGCTATGCAACGACAATCTTTATAACCGATAGGCGACAATTATCTTTACCGGTGTGGAGGTGAGCGAATAACCATAATAAAAAACCTTTTCTATTCAATTTAAGTGATTTTTAAGGGACTGTTTTTTTCTGTAACTTTCAGAATTAATCTCAAGAATCGTGGCGTGATGGACAAGTCTATCAATAGCTGCAACGGTCATAGAATTTGTCGCAAAAATTTGATCCCACTCACTAAATGGCTGATTCGAAGTTACAATAAGGGAAGAAGATTCATATCGATGTGCAATAAGCTCAAAGAGGACATGAGTCTCTCCTTCGTCTTTTCGAACGTATCCAATGTCATCTATGATAAGAAGGTCGTATTGATCTAATTTAGAAAGAGTCATTGGAAGATTATAGTTTTTTCGGGCAACTTGTAAATTTTGGACAAGAGATGTTGCTGAGGTAAATAGAACCTTAACGCCTCTTTCAATAAGAGAATGTCCAATAGCGGCTCCAAGATGCGTTTTTCCAACGCCAGATGGTCCAAAAATTAAAAGATTTTCAGCTTGTCTTATCCAATTTGTATTATGGGCAAGATCATCCACTTTTGGCTTATTTAATTTATCAACCTCTTTAAAATCAAAAGTTGAGAGCGTTTTTCCATAAGGAAGATTTGATTTTTTAATAAAGGTCTGGATTCTTTTTTGATGTCGAGATTCTATTTCATAGTCACATAAAGTTGTCAGGAATTTTTCATAACTCCATCCTTTTTCGTCAGCATCTCGAACAATTGATTGCCAGAGATGTCCAATTGTAGGTAAACGGAGTTCTTTTAAGAGAAGAGGAAGTGCTGAGGCTTCACGCATAGGTCATCTCCTTCTTAAAAGAGGGAATAAGCTGATCATAAGAATGGACGGCATGTTGAGGAACATGGAGAATAGGAATTAAAAATTCTTTATTTTTTAAAGCGTACTTTGCTTGAAGCTCACCTAAGCCTGGAACCTTTCCGTCTTCTAAACAAGCAAGAACATCCTCTCCTAATTTTTGTTCACAATTATTTTCTGCTGCAATTTTTAAGATGCCTACCATTAATTTACAGGCAAGCTTTGCAGAACAAATTTCATCAATAAGGCGCCATATTTTTGTATAGGTCTCTGTTGGAAGCAAATCATCTCTCAGAACAGAATAACGAAAAGCTTGAGGTTTACGAGAGAGACTTGCTATGAGGTGACGATAATTTATGCATCGGTTCTTTATATTTTCTGCTTTCATTTTACGAGGAAGATCGAGGACATGGTCGCTTCCTAAATAACAAGAAAGCCTTTCATTATAAAGATGGATGCATAATTTTTGCCCAATCAATCGAGAGGGAACACTGTAGGTTACCTTGTCAATTAAAATGGTACTCGAGATTGTTACATGGGCTGTTATCTTTTTAAAATCTGTTGTTCTAAAATCTGGAAGAGCTTTCAAGAATTGTCGTTCAACGTCAATTTGATCTTTATGACGCCGATTATGTCGTTTAACGACAGACTCAATAAAAGCTTGATAGGAAAGTATGGAATCAAAATCATAAGAGCCCCTTAATAAGAAAGATTGTTCAATTCTTCTTTTTAAATGGCCATGTGAAGATTCTATGCTCCCATTTTCATGCCCTTTTCCAAGGTTATTTCTTGAAGGCTTCATTCCATAATGATGACATAACTCCTCATAAGAACGTGTCATATCTTCATGCGCAGCGCGAGAGAGGTTTTTAAAAGCAGCAGATAAACTATCTGTTCTATGTTCTTCCGGGCTTCCTCCTAATCTCCAAAGAGCGTCTTGAAGTCCTTGAGAGAGAGCTACAAAACTTTCTCCCCCTTGTATGACTCTCATCCAAGACCATTTACTAAAAGCTAAACGAAAATGATATAAAAGATGAGGGAAAGGCTCCCCCTTAATTGTGACGGTTATCCCTTTTAAAGTTGTAAAGTCTGACAAACCTTGGAGGCCAGGCATGTGTTTTTGTCGGAAGATGATTTCTTGTTCTTGCCCATATAAAGCCCTCCACTTTCTTAGCCGCCTTTGTAAAGTTCTCAACAAACTATCAGGGTATTTATCACACTCTTCTTCTTGAAGATGCTCTAAAAGAGTAATCGCTGATAAATGAGGGATTTCCTTTAACATCGGAACTAATTTATCTTCCCATACATCCTCAAAGGGATCTTTGCGCGTCTTCCATATCTTTTTAACTTTTTGAGAAGGAAGAATACCACTCCCTTCTAGCTTTCTTCCACTGCTCTCAGAAATTCCTGCTTTTGCTGATGACACCCTTTGCGTATGTCCTGATTTCCTTGCTTGCATGTATAACCTGTATTGTTGATCTGTTATCTTTTTCCCTGGCATTTCAACACTCCTTAACGTTGAAATTCCATCTTACAAACCGGTAAAGATAATTGTCGCCTATCGGTTATTATATGTGTCGTTGCATAGAAGCCCAATAGTCGACCGCAAGCGTATAGCAGTAGATCCAGCACAGACCTTAGGAAAGAACTGCATCTTCCCCCGGGAGATCTCATACTTTGTTTGCCGAAAGCAAACTATTGGGGGAGTGATTCTCTGAAAAGAGGTATGAGAAGTCAGCAGAGGGCATATTAGGCAGGAGACTGCTGAAGGCCTGAATCAGCTAAACCAAAGGGAGTTAACTTTTGACTCAGAGAGAATGGAGTAACAGGAAAAGATGAAGGACATAGACAAAATGCCTTATCAACCGCGACAGAATGGAGGGGGGCGTATCTTCTCTGTGAAGATCGAGGTGTTACAAGACTCTGTGGCGTCGGTGCATAACGAAACTTTGACAGAGTACCTAATGGAGGAAATATGTAAGCCTGGAAATTTAAACCGAGCATACAAACGTGTGAAAGCGAATAAAGGAGCGGCAGGGACAGACGGGATGACCGTAGAAGAACTGTCATCCTGGATTCGAGGTCATAAAGAAAATCTGATTGAATCATTGCTGACGGGAAGATACAAACCGCAGTCCGTGCGTGGGGTAGAGATACCGAAACCCGGAGGAAAAGGAGTTCGTCTTTTAGGAATTCCTTGTGCGCTCGATCGCCTGGTACAGCAAGCGATTTTATAGGTACTAGAGCCAATACTAGACCCGATGTTCTCGGAATCAAGTTATGGATTTAGACCGAAACGGGGCGCACATCAGGCCTTGAAGAAGGCCCAAGAGTATGTAAAGGAAGGATATGAAATCGTCGTTGATATGGATCTTGAGAAATTTTTTGATAGAGTCAATCATGATATATTAATGTCCCGACTCGCGAAACGGATCAGAGATAAACGATTGTTAAAGATTATTCGAAGCTTCTTGGAAGCGGGAATGATGAAGGAGGGAGTTTGTATGAGAAGGAGAGAGGGAATGCCGCAGGGGTCCTTATGCAAAGCTTTGCATAAGGACCCTTATGCGAAGAAAGTAATTATGCAAAGTAGATCATAAAAACTCTAGTGTTTTCCAATATTCTATTAGAATTTACTTCGCATAATATCCGAGAATGATAATTGAACATACTGTTTTAATTATTATTTTAGGAGATATACTCAATGCAAAAAAAATCATTAGCTGAATTGATTCATGGTCTAGAGCAAGAGATGCTGAGGCTTGGTTATACTCAGGGTTCTATGCAATTTTATCGCAGGCGTTGGAAGATGCTAACCCAATTTGCACAAGAACAAGAAGAAACCGTCTATTCTGAACGCCTAGGAATAGATTTTGTTGAAAAACATTTTCAGATCTTTGAGAAAGATTTTAACCGTACTCTTTCACAATCGAATATGCAGGACTTGCGTATTATTAGGATGATTGGGGACTTTCAGTTGCACCAGACTGTTTTACGTCGATACTACAAGCATAAGGAAATCCTTACCGAGCCATATTTTATTGCTATCAGCAATCGATTTAAATCCTGTTGTTTAGGTAAGGGATATTCCAAAATGACAACTGGCCATTATGTTAATCAATCTGAACGGTTCATGGATTATCTTGTGTCACAAAACGTCATGAACTGTAAGGACATTAGCCTTCCATTGATTCATTCTTATATTAAAACCTTAGCTGGGTATACCTACAAAACCGTGGAACAGAATATTTGTTCTCTACGGGCTTTCTTTCGTTTTCTTTTAGAATCAAAGGAAGTACAAACCGATTTTTCTGCAAAAACACCAATGATCCAGGCAAGAAAGCAAACTCGTATCCCATCTGTATGGACAACAGATGAATTGAAAAAATTAATTACAGCCATTGACAGGGGCAGTCCAAAGGGCAAGAGGGATTATGCCATAATTCTTTTGGCCTGT
>NCGZ01000011.1 GCA_002257235.1 Alphaproteobacteria bacterium 16-39-46 | reverse complement strand
ACTTATTTAATTTATGGGGAGCAGTATCAACCTCTCCAAATCTGAAATTAACTTTTTTAGATTTGTCTTATTTTCTTTGTACTTGTCCAAAGTCCAAGATTATAAGATGATTAAAAAATTTAGTGTGTGTTTATTTTTAGGGGTTCTGTCCTTTTCTCACGTTTATGGACTATCACCAATCAAAGAGGAAGAAACTCCTCCTAGGTTTAATGCAAATTTGTACGTTTCTCAATTACAGTTGCTCCTAGAGAGAGAAGAACCTGATTTAGATGAAATCCAAATTTATTGTTCTGAAAAAAACAAACAGTTTTCTCAAGTGAATCAACCAATTGCGAAATTGTATTTTGAACTAGAAATGTGCTTTATGACGGAGGCGAGAAGTACAAAAGAACACTATGGCCCTCTTTTGGAAGAGCTTCGGCGTTTTCATAACTGGTCTGCAGAAGGAGGGGAGGCAGCGTCTCAAACTTTAAGGTTCTCTCGTGATCCATCAAGGGCCTCTCTTCTTGACACGCCAAGAGATTCTTTTGACTCCCAAGGTTCTCAAAGTACACTCACATCGCTCGAAAAAAAGGAAGGCCTCGATGAACTTATAGAAAGATTTGGGGCTGGACTTATGCAGGGCCAATATCAAGGACAGCAGGTGGATATAAAACTATTTTTTTCAAATTCAGTCACGCCAAAGATTCGATTTATTAAGTGTTTGGAACGCGGATATAACATTCATTGTCTTGATAGGATTTTTGAAGAACGCGATTTTATTGTTTTGAGAGCTGACGCGTTGGGCCTCGTGGACTCTACGCTTCCAATGCAAAGTATCATCGTGCAGATAAAAGATTATTTTCGGAATATGCCTTCTTTACAGGCATTTAACATTACGAAAGCGTCAGGAGAAAAAGAGAAATTTCCGCGCGAGCAATTTTTAGAAGAAATCATATCTTTTTTTAAGGATTTTGAGGAAGATAGTATTTCTCAAAAATTAGCGTCAGGGGTTTGGGGTCTTGCGTTAGAAATTGACAAAAAAGTCAATAAGGAGGGAGGAAGGATGCAAACCAAAGGCGCTACAGAAATATCTCTTGCTATCTTGAGAAGCTACATAATGGGAAGAGACGCAAGGAAAGCTGAAACCTACCCAGAGCGCGTAGGTCGTTTGTTTGTGGCCTATTTGGAAACGCTTCAATATAAATTTGAAACTATGAATTTTGAGGGCTAAATTTTTTACGGAAGGGTCACGTCGATTCTCCCTTTTATTAAGGGCCTTAGCCCAGGAAAAGAAGACACCTTCTTTTAGTCTTTCAATCAAAAATTTGAATGATTGTGATAATTTTTTGTGAGAGGCTTGCACATGCGCTCCAAAACAATTATAAATCTAAAACACATCGTGTTATTAACCTCGCGACTTAAAAAATTGACGCTTCTTATTTGTTTTTGAGCAAAATAATGTTTTTCTTTTGTCTGTTCAGACAGTTGAAAATTATGATGAGAAGAGGTTTTGAGGCTTGGGATTGATAAAAGATGAGACTATAATTTAGATCAGAAAAAGGATTTTTAAGGATGCCAAAGTTAATTTTTAAATACCCCGATGGTGTCGAAAAAAGTGTGGACGCTCCCCTTGGGCTCTCTGTTTTAGAAGTTGCACATGCGAATAACGTTTCTTTGGAAGGTGCATGTGAGGGGTCTCTCGCCTGTTCAACCTGTCATGTGGTGATTGATTCAGATTGGTATGGGAAGTTACCGGAAGCATCAGAAGATGAAGAAGACATGCTGGATCTTGCCTTTGGTCTCACACCAACATCCCGTCTTGGGTGTCAAATTATTATCACCGATGAATTGGATGGATTGACCTTAACAGTTCCGGCTGCGAGCCGAAACATGATGATTTAAGAATGAAAACGGTAACCTGGACGGACATTTATGATATCGCCTTTGCTTTAGAAGAAATTCATCCTGAGGTCCCTATTTTAGAGGTTCGTTTTACAGACCTTTGGCAGTGGGTTCAAGAATTGCCGGGATTTGAAGATGATCCCAATCGGTGCAATGAAAAAATATTAGAGTCCATACAAATGGCTTGGCTTGATGAGCGTGAATGAGGCGTGACATTTTTTAAACCTTTTGAAGGTCCTCCATTTCTTGAAAAAATTCTCTCTGATCCTTCTTTTATAACGTCCTCTGATACGTTTGAAAAAATTTCTTTAACCTACCGTAATCGTGTGTCTTTAAATCCGTCTTCTCTTCCTTTTAAAAAGGAAGACGTGTCGGTTTATGTTGCCGCACGCATGCCTGCAACAATGGCAGCGATAGGAGCTGTCTTAGAACGACTTCATCAAGAAAAACCACAGTTTTTGCCGTCATCTTTTTTAGATATTGGGTCCGGTCCTGGAAGTTTTTTATGGGCGCTCTTAGGGAAATTTCCGAAGTTTGAACGCGGGGTTTTGTATGAAGGAAATGCTTTCTTTTTAGATCTCTTGCCCCTTTTTTTGAAGGCAGGAGAGGCGTCTTTTGACGCTCTTAAAAATGTCGAGGTTGTTCGCAAAAATGTTTTAGAAGTTTCTTCTCCAGACTGCCTAGAAAAGTTTGACCTTGTAAGTCTTTGCTATCTCCTCTCTGAAATTCCGCCAAAATCACAAATGGGCCTTTTGGAAACTGCTTGGGCAAAAACAGGGGATGTTCTTATGATCGTTGAGCCTGGGACGCCGCTCGGTTTTTCAAATATAACGCGTGCCCGTCAGTTTTTGAAAGAACGTGGGGGATTTTTTTGTGCACCATGTCCTCACCAAAATAAATGTCCCCTCGAAGATACCAAAGACTGGTGCCATTTTAAAGTAAGATTGACCCGCTCACGTCTTCACAGACATTTAAAATCAGCGTCCCTTCCCTATGAAGATGAAAAATATTCCTATCTTATTGTTCAAAAAAAACCGCTTGAGAGAAATCCTTTAGAGGGTCGTATTTTAAAAAATCCTTTAAAAAGACCAGGACATCTGATTTTTGATCTGTGTACTCACACGGGTGAGGAGCGGATTACGGTTTCAAAGAAAACACCAAAACGCTATAAAGAAGCCCAAAAGAAAGATTGGGGTGATCTTTGGACGCGGGAGAGAGAGAAGGAATAATCTCTTCTCTTTTTCTTTTCTCAAAAATTTACGTCCTTGAGCGGAGAAATTTTATTGCGGAAAGAAATTGTTTCAAGTAGAGTGCAGACGTTCCAAGGAGAGGTGGCCGAGCGGTTGAAGGCGCACGATTGGAAATCGTGTATACGTTAGTAGCGTATCGTGGGTTCGAATCCCATCCTCTCCTCCAGTTTTACAAAATGTTCAGATTTTGCCAAATTCCCAAAGAGATTCTTTCTGGAGGAGTGTGTTTAAGATGTCAATTCAAGACATTGCGGCTCGATACAATGATCTCCAAAGGGAGTTAGGAGAAGCACCAGGTGATCAAGATTGGTCAAATAAGATTAACGCGTTGTTTTCGGAAGATTTTATCAAAACTTTAAATGGTGAGATCTTTGTGAAAAATCGTTCTGAATTGCCGGAACAGATTTCGAGGTGCCGTGAAGAGGCAGGCTTTTGGAAAATCGAAGAAAAAGAAATAATTCCTTCTATTTGCACTAAAAAATGTATCATTCGATATGCTTTAACGAGTGAAAATTTTGGAAAATGTGAAGTTGTTGCTATTTTAAGATCTTTGAGTGGTCATCAAATAGAAACCATTGATGAAATTTATTATGAGGCGTAAATTAGATGAGAAGGTTTACAATCAGCTTAGAGTCTCTATTTTTATTGAGAAGAATTTCAAAAATTTAAGGTGACAAAATCTATTTTTTATCATTATAATGTCCATATGTATATAAAAAGACCATTATATAGGACAAAATAAAAGAATGAAAAAACAACGTGTTTACGCTCGATATACTATAGAGGCTTCTCTTCTTTTGGGAAAGTTGATTCGCTGGCATCGAAAAAAACTCAAAATATCCGTGGAAAATCTTTCAGATCGAGCTTGTATCTCCCGTACAACCCTCAGAAAAATAGAGAGGGGAGAAATGACGTGTGAAATAGGTCTTGTTTTTGAAGTTGCAACGCTCGTTGGTATAAAGTTATTTGAAGCTGATTATGGGACTTTAAAGGCTCAAAATGAGCGTGTGGAGGATAAGATAGCTCTTCTTCCAAAGTCGATACAGCCTCAAGAAAAGGATTTAGAGGATGATTTTTAAGGAAAACCTTTATAAAGAAGCTTTTGTCTGGATTTGGTTGACAGGGGAAACAGAGCCTGTTGTTGCTGGAAAATTATCAACTCACGGAGAAAAATTAATTTTTAATTATGGTCTAAGCTACTTAGATCGTAAAAATTCCGTCTCTATTTATAAAGCTGAACTTCCCTTGAAATCTGGTTTTTTACCGTTACTTCCAAATATGATGATGCCAAGTTGTCTTCGAGATGCCGCTCCTGATGCTTGGGGGAGGCGTGTTATTATCAGTCGAAAAATTGGACAAGGACTCGAAAAAAGCTCTCTTCAATTTAATGAGTTAACATATTTTTTAGAATCAGGATCTGATCGTATTGGCGCCCTTGATTTTCAATTGTCTCCCTCTGTGTATGAACCTCGTTCTTATAAAAATGTCTCGCTTGAAGAGCTTATTGCCTCAGCTGAATATATAGAGAAAGGGATAGCTCTTCCGCCAGAACTTGATGAAGCTCTTACCCATGGAACTTCTATTGGAGGGGCGCGTCCAAAAGCCCTTATTGAAGAGAATCATAAAAAATATATTGCAAAGTTTTCGTCGTCGACGGATCTTTATAACGTTGTTAAGTCAGAATTTGTTGCAATGCGTCTTGCAAAGCTTTCGGGCCTTAATGTAACGCCTGTTTCTTTGGTGCGAGCTTCAAACAAAGATGTTCTTTTAATTGAACGATTTGATCGTATACATTCTGAAAAAGGGTGGGAGCGTCGTGGAATGGTCTCGGCTTTAACATTATTGGGGCTTGATGAAATGATGGCGCGCTATGCAAGTTATGAAGATCTTGCCGAGATGATTCGGCGTGAATTTCAGAATGCTTCAACATTGCTCAAAGAGCTTTTTGGACGCATTACTTTTAATATTCTGTCTGGAAATACAGATGATCATGCGCGTAATCATGCCGCATTTTGGGATGGTCACTCCCTAAATCTTACGCCAGCTTATGACATTTGCCCACAGAATCGTGTGGGGAATGAGGCGTCGCAAGCCATGCTCATTTACAAAGAAAATAGGAAGAGTCAACTTTCTGTTTGTTTGGATGCCGCCCATATTTTTCTTCTTTCACAGAAAGAGGCACTTGAGATTATTCAGTATCAATTAGAAACAATAACGAAAAAGTGGGACTTGGTATGCGAAGAAGCAGAGTTATCTGAAATAGATAGGAGATTTCTTCAAGGGCGGCAATTTTTGAATCCGTTTTCCTATGAGGACTTGACGGGGGAGCGATTTTTTATAAAAGAACTTGCAGGAAATGTTTTTACGTAAAGTTGAAATAGAAAGGATGATCTAAAGTGTCTGTATTTAAAAATCCAGATTTTGCTCTTGAGGATTTAGAAATGCTTGAAGATCTATGCTTATCCAAGGTCGCTGAAAAACTGGATCAGCCAGAAGCTAAAATTTATAGCCATCGTGATGCATGGAACGAAGACTCCAACAAAGACTGACAAGAATTTTTTAAGGGGTAATAATTTCTTGAATTTGAGGTTTCGTGTATTCAGCGGCTCCCGTTTTAACCGTGAAATTATCACGGGGCTGCCAAATTGCAGTGCTGTGTGTATGTCCACAAAGGGCTAAAAACTGAACATTTGTGTTTTCTTGAGCGATTTCCAGGAGCACATCCCCTGTTACCTTTGAGGAGAAGAACGGCAGAAAATCATCGCTGCTTATCTTGCCTTCATGAAGACAACACTCTTTAAAAGGGGGGATATGAATGAGAATAATCACTTTTTCAGGACGTTGGTTTTTAAGGGCTTTCTTCAAACTGATTTTCAATTTCTGTGCATCTTGATCGGCGAGTTGTTGCATTTTATCAAGTAACGAATATTTTCCAAGAATATTGCTTTGATATAAATCAACAATCATGTGGCTATCATTTAGAGAGACACGGCTATTGGTATAATCGCCATATCTGCCATCCGCCCAACAATCTTCCCCCACTAAAATGGTTTGATTCCCTAAGTTTTGAACCCCCGATGCTGGAAGCCAATGGAGGAGGGCTTCATTTTTCGTGAGATCTCTCATTTCTGAACGTACGACATCGATTTGCCCAGAGTAATAATCATGGTTTCCTAACACGAAATAGATGGGTTTTTGAAGTATTTGAGCCATTTCTTTTAAAATTTTTGAAACTGATGGTGCTTCAGCGATATCGCCGCTAATGAGGATTCTTTCCCCAGAATTCGCTCTTATCTCCTGATAAAAATCCATCCTTTGATTGATGTTTAGAAAGTTAAGATGAATATCTGTTAGCCAAATCAATTTCATAGCAGCCTACGAATAAAGTTCAGTGTTTGGAGAGAGATCGTCGTAGAGTTCCATAAGCTCTCCTTTTTGGAGTTGGATAATTATGTAGAGCCCTTAAATCATTAATCAATTAGATTTTCCTGGAAATATTTTTTTCCTTAATCAGACTAAAGTCACGTATGAATACTTACTATGTTCTAAAAATGTCATCCTTATTGAGGATGGTTTGAACACCTCTCTGAGATTTAGTGCGTTTTATGCTTTAATTCCTGAAGAGAGGCTTTAAAAAAAACTGTATCGACAGGACATTTCTCAAACTTTTTTGGAAGATCTTTAGGGTCGATTCTGAGAAACCCTTGTTTCGTATAAAATTTCTGGGCAGCGTGGAGTTTGTCAACGGTTCCCAAAACGAGGAATTCAAAATGGTGCTTTACAGCGGATTTGAGGAGAGTCTCCATTAATTTTTGAGCGACTCCTTTTCCTCTATAATCTTTTACAACAAAGAATTTTTTTATTTCACCGTAGTGAGCATCAATCTTTTTTAATCCAATGCTCCCAAGGATTTTTCCGGTGCTGTTGGCTGCATACCAAAAATTAGAAGTCTGATAATAATAAAAATCCTCTTCAGCACGTAAAACACAGAGATTTGTATCGTCTGATATGGGGATTGAAAATTCATTTTTCTGAATTTCTTCAATCATGGTGACGATTTGTTTTCGCAAAGTGCGTGAGGTTGAAAGGGCACCTATTTTAATGTCATCTCGCAACTTCCTGCTTTTCTCAAGGGCATTACCATAGGTTGTGATCGACCTGATGATATCATTTTGGTCTGTTTCGTTTAAAAACTCAAAAGCTCCTCTAATTTTTGAATTCGAGAAGGCATCTATTTTTTGAATTTGAAGGTGTCCTTTTTCTGTGAGTGAAAGGTATTTCTCACGCTTATCTTTTCCGCGTTCAAGGATTAAGAGTTCCGATTTCTGAAGGGTAGTTACGAGACGCGAGACGGTTGAAAGGGACAGGAGTAAAAGATGCCCCAGCTTTGAAATTGTAATTCCATGTTCTTTTGAGATTTCTATCAATGCATGCCAATGGGCCGGAGATTCTTGAGAGGTTAAGGTGTTGAGATCCAGAATTCCAAGCTCCCGTATGAGTTTTCGGGAGAGTTGTCTTAAAAGATCGATGTTATTTTTCATGTTAATATCCTTTCATAATAAAAACATTTTAATAAAAATTATTGCAAAATGCAATCTTTTATATTAAATTAATTTTTAGAGAATGACATTTAAAGGATTAATTAAGGAGATACGTATCATGAGCAGTGATTTTTCTTACTTTGAAGATCCTAAATTTTCTGAAAAAGTAACGATTGAGGCTTTAAAAAAAGATGAGAAGGGCTACTTTGTTCTTCTTGATCAAACATTCTTTTATCCCCAAGGGGGAGGGCAGCCCTCTGATCAGGGTCAATTGATTTTGGATGACAGGGAGATTCCCATTGTGTCGGTTAGAATGGTTGACGGGGAAGTTCGTCATTATACGGATCAAGATTATGGAAATCTTTCTGGACAACAAGCAACCTGTATTATTGATGCTGAAAAAAGAAGTCTCCATTCAAAGCTTCATACATCGGGGCATCTTATCAGTAATATTGTGGAAGAGCTTTACCCAGTCTATAAGGCTTTAAAAGGGCATCATTTTCCCGGAGAGTGCTATGTCGAGTTTATTGCTAAAAACGGGTTCTCTGATCCGATAGATCTTGATTTTGTCAGTCAAAAAATTTCTGAGGTGATTTCCGAAAATAAAGCGATTCAAACGAAGATGATTGCCTCTGAAGACCTTCCAAAACTTGTCCCGACCTTCCCCTATTGCGTCCCAGCTCATTCCTCCATTCGCATTGTTTCGATTGGAGATTTCTCGTATCAACCGTGTGGTGGAACACATGTTAAGACAACGTCAGAATTACAGGGACTCACCATCACGAAAGTTAAAATCAAAAATAAGACTCTAAAAATTAATTATACACTGGCGTAAGAGGAAAGAGTTGGTTTCAACGTCTTGCGTATTTTGAGAGAATTGGTAGAGTGGGGATAATATTTTAGAAAATTATGCTGATGGATCGAAAATGCCTCAAAAAAAGCTAAAAAATGAACTGCTGAGTTTGATGAATGTTGGCCCTGCCGTTTTGAACGATTTGAAAATATTAGGGATTGATCGTATTGCTCAGCTGAGGGATGAGACCCCAGATCATCTCTATGAGAAACTTCAAACTATTACGCAAAAAAAGCATGAGCCTTGCATGTGGGATGTTTTTGCAGCGATCATACATGAGGCAGAGACGGGTGAAAAACGCCCCTGGTGGGACTGGAGTAAAATCAGAAAAAATAAAAAAGAACTGCCTAAAAATTAAGAAAAAGAAAATAAAAAATCAATGCCTGAATTTCGGTCGCGTATATATTTAGATCCCGTATACTAAAGAAACTATTTTAGTGAAATTTCTTTTATGAGAAAGGTTATTGACACAAAAAATGTTAGACGAAAAAACGAAACAAGAATTTTACCAGGCACTGTTGGATAAAAACACAGACTATGAGGGTGTGTTTTATGTAGGCATTTCCACAACAGGTGTCTTTTGTCGTCCGACCTGTTCAGCCCGTAAGCCAAAATTTGAAAATTGTGAATTCTATCAAACGGTTCAAGAGGCGCTACTTGCCTCTTTTAGACCCTGTTTAAGATGTCGTCCTTTGTCTCATCCTGGATCTGTGTCTGGTCTTGTGCGAACCCTGGTGGAAATTGTTGAAGAAAATCCTGAAAAAAGATGGAAAGATCGAGATTTTGAAGCGTTGTCGGTGGATGCCTCAACGGCGCGTCGTCAGTTTAAAAAACGCTTTGGTATGACCTTTGTCGCCTATGCCCGGGCGCGTCGAATGGGACTTGCCATGAAACAAATTCGAGGAGGAGAGACTGTGATTGAGGCGCAACTAAATGCAGGATATGAGTCAAGTAGTGGGTTCAGAGATGCTTTTTCTAAAATTATGGGAGCGGCTCCGACGAACTTTGATCAACAGAGCCCTCTCCTTAAAGCTGCTTGGCTGGATTCACCCTTGGGGCCAATTCTGGCGATCTCTGATGAGAAAGCTTTGTATCTTTTAGAGTTTGTAGAGCGGCGCGGACTTGAGCGCGAAATCGAAAGGCTGCGTCTTCGAACAAAGTCTGCAATTATTCCGGGACGTACCGATGTTATTGCGTCTATTGAGACAGAACTCAAATCTTACTTCGAGGGGACCTTAAAAGTGTTTAAAACGCCCCTTCATCTTATGGGCAGTCCTTTTCAGAGAAGTGTTTGGGAAACACTTCTCACCATTCCCTATGGAGAAACCCGAAGTTATGCCGATCAATCCAAACTCATGGGAAAATCGTCAGCGTTTCGAGCTGTAGCGAATGCCAATGGGGCCAATCAGATTGCCATTGTCATTCCTTGCCACCGAATTATCAACAGCAACGGAGACCTCGGAGGTTATGGAGGAGGGATCCCGCGTAAAAAATGGCTTATTGATCATGAAGAGAAATACAAATAAGGGAGAGAATGGAGGACATAAAGTTATGGTTGATACAATCCAGAGGGTTTTCTCCGAATGGTATCGCTGGCTTTTTTTAAACAGGAGTCGATGATTTCTCAGATCATGATAAATTTACGGGCGTAAATGTTTCGACGCTCTGTAAAATCGCACGAGAGTTTCGTCTGTAGAAAAAACTTGTTTTTCGCAAATAAATACTTATGATGGGGAAGTTAATTTGTACTATATTTAGTATTTTTATAAGTGAAAATTTTTATCTAATTATAGGTTCTATAAAATGTATTTCAATAAAATAATGTATGTTCTATCTATAGCAGCTCTTTTTCTTGAGGTAATGAGCCCTTTCTCTCTTCAAGCAATGGACGAAAAGGAGAGGGGCTATTCAAAAATTTCAAGCGTAATTTCTGTGAATTTTTTGGAAAAGGATCCTGAGGCGTGTATTTCTTCTTTATTCCGTGAGGGAGGACTTGGGTCTGATTTTAGGGCTGTTGACAAAGTTTTAAATTGCCAAGAGATCCTGAAATTAATATTGAGCAATTTGTCTAAAAATGATTTGAGAAATGTAGAGACAACTTGTTTAGCGTTCTCAAAAGAAGTTGGTGAGGTTCGCTGCGACAGAGGTTTCTCCCTTAACATGGAAACTATTCAAGAAGAAGAGGCCACTCTATTTGATTCTTTTCTTCAAAGATATTCGCAAGTTACAGATTTGACGATTTCTTCTTTAAATTGGAATTTTCTTTCTGAGTCTTTGAGAAGAATTAGAGAGCACTCGCCTCATTTTAGTTTTCCTCGTTTGAAAGTTCTTAATTTGCAGGAAAATGAAATTACCGATGATATGTTGCAACAGATGATGGAAATTTTTTTTCCCTTGCTCCCAAAGTTAACAACATTGAGTTTGAGAAAAAATAACATTAAAGGTCTCGGTGCACAGACTCTTAGTAACTCTCTAAGTATGAAGATGCTGACGTCGTTAGATTTATTGGAAAATAATATTGGCGATTTAGGGATCCAGGCTTTTGCGGCATCTGAATATATGAATGGCTTAATTTCATTGGATTTGAGTAGAAATGGTATTACCCACGTTGGCGTCCAAGATTTTGCGACATCTCAATACACAACTAAGCTGAATTCATTAAGTTTAGCAGGGAATAATGTAGGGGATCTGGGATTACAAAGGCTTGTGATTTCTCCAAATATGAGTAGTCTGACGGTATTAAATCTGGAGGGGGCTAATATTAGTTCTGTCGGCCTACAGCGTCTTGCATCATCTCTTAACATGGGAAATCTTATCTCATTGAATTTAGGACATAATGTGATTGATCATCACGGTGTAGAATCCCTTGTTTTATCTCAATATTTGGAAAACTTAACCGCATTGAGTTTAGCAGGAAATGGCACCGGTGATCTTGGTATCCAGATGTTTTTGAAATCCGTGAATATGAGTAATCTAATTTTTTTAGACTTGGAAGGGACTGGCATTGGTTATCAGGGTATAATGTATCTTGAAGCAATTCTAAAGAATATGAATAAAATTACATCATTAAATTTGGGGAATAACAACCTTGGTTTTCACGGTATATCTATTCTTGCCCATTCTTCATGCATGAGGAAACTGATCTCTTTGAATTTAAGGAACACTGAAATGATGGGTTACATGGGTTTGCAGTCTTTATCTTTATCTCCCTTTGTGGAAAATCTGACGGTATTGAATTTGGAGCAAAGTCAAATTGGTGATCACGCTTTACAATGCTTAGCTGGGTCTAAATATCTGGAAAACCTAACCTCACTATGGCTTGGTTCAAATTCTATTGGCAACCTTGGTGTTCAGACTCTTGTAACATCTCCTTATATAAGGAGGCTGACTTTATTAGATTTGGCAAATAATATCATTGGTGATCTCGGTATGCAATCTCTTGCGTCGTCTCCAAATATGGGAGAATTGATTTTTTTGAATTTAAGGAATAATTTATTTGGTCCTATCGGAAAAAGGTATCTTGCTGAATCAGAGTTTTTAAGAAAGCTAACACTTTTGGATTTGACGGGAAATAATTGGACTCAGGTTGAACCTGATACGATGGTAAATTCTGCTTACTGAAAGGCTTGGTAAACTGCAAGAGGCTCTGTGTCTTTCCAGAGAGGTTCTAATTCTTTCAAAACAGCTTGAGCCATTGCTCTGAGAGAAGGATAAAGATCATATTTTTCTGAAACGAGGACAAAGGCCTGTAGGCGATAGAGTGTACGGGGTCTTTGTTGATTATCTTCGGGTTTCCAATTGGGATGAAGATTTGCATATTTTGGATCTGAAAGATCATTATCTTTCTCTAAAACATCCTCTAAATTTGAAATCCTTCCGAGCATCCAATAGGCGCATGCTGCAGCGTAAGATTGATAATAAAGAACATCACAAGAGGCCGATGGTAAATGCTTCATAAGTTCTTTTCGGTAAAGGGGGTCAAAGAGGTCAATAACTTTTTCGGGAAAAACTTTTGCACACCAGCATGTGGGCATACACATGCGCAGATAAACAGCATCCAAGAGAGCGTTTCCAACGAAACCCCACTCAAAGTCAATAATACGCATATCATTGTGTGTTGAGTCATCAAAAACATTATCAGGACAGATATCGCCGTGTATTAAGGTGGTAAAGGGTCCAGGATCATTTACAATTTTAAAAACAGACGTGATTTCAGTTCCTAAAGACGCGGTGAAAGGAATCTTAAATTTTTCAAGAATTCTTAGGGTTTTAGAGCGTGTTTCTTCGGCACTCTCGAGCCATGGAAGGGGCGTTGGCGAAAGAGCCTGAAGTTTTGTTGTATAGTTTTTAACATGTTTTGATCCAAGCCCATGCAATTGGGCAATGACCTGCATATAGCGCGTGAGGGCAGAAAGAGCCTCTGTTTTAGAGTGACCTGTTAAAGCATCGACGAGGCTGGTGTAAACCTCTCCCAGATCTTCCATCAAAATGAAGCGGAATTTCAGACTTCCTGCATAAAATTTGGGTGTCAGGGGAATTTTTGTCTTAAATTCATTCGAAAACTCAAGGCCTGCCCAGTCTCTTGCAAATCGATCAAAAATTTCTTGATCGTTCTCTGACGTTTCCCTTAAAGATTGCTTAAGAATAACGCTTTCAGGGCATCCTTTGGGAGAATTTTGGAGTTTGATTCTTAAAATAAGATTGCGCCGTGCTCTTTCACTTAAGGCAACAGCAGACTCAATCTGAATAAGGGTGTCAAACCGACGTGAGAGGACTTCAGCCACTTCTTCAAGAAGAGCAGGATTAATGGGTTGAGAGAGACTAAGATTCTTTGTTTCTAAAGACATGCTTTTGGAACTCATGTTTCTAATTTGATAGAGCGTATTTCTATGACCATTAATCGTCCTTTTGAAAGACTTTCTGCAGGTGTAAAATAATGGACATGAATCACAGAAATATTTTTAAAATTCAGTGGCGGCCTCTCTTCCGAGTTTGATCTTTCAAAAGGGCATCAATGGACAAAAATTGTTCAGGGGGAGTGGGTTTAAAAAGATCTTTGAACGCTTCTAATGAATCAAGAACCAGGGCAATTTTAAGGAGCGACTCTAATGAGATTTTACCCGTGCGTTCAAATTTTTTTAAAACACCAAAACTAACGCCTGACCGTTCTGAAAGGCTTTTTTGACTGAAATTTAAGGAAAGCCTTTTGGCTTGAGAAAGCTTTGCAACATGGAGAGATATTTCGTGGGGTGACATAAGATCTAAAGACATCATTGTATCTACTATGGTAATTTTATCTATATAAAGAATACTATAATATCCATTAAAAAGTCAAATATATTTATAAAATAAGAAGTGTTTCAAAAAAATCTGTTAAGTTTTTAAAAACATGGGTTTGAGTATTATTTTCATCTTCTAAGGCCCACGTCCACGCTAAGAGAGATTGGACAAAACACCAGTTTCGAAGACGCTCGGGATCGAAACTTTCTTTTTTTGAAAATTCTGAGATGCGCGTCAAAATAATCTGGGGAGCTTTCTCTAAGTTTAGGAGATCTTCCATGGGATTTCGAATAAAGGTTGCCACATCATAAGTGGGGTCCCCAATCACGCCTTTTGGGTCAATAACAGACCATCCTGTTTTATTTTGAAGGATGTTCTCAGAATGAAGATCACCATGAAGAAGGACGTGTGGGGGAGATGAGTGCAGAAGGTTATCTCTGAGACGTCTTCCTTTTTCAAGTAAACGCGTTGGAAGTGGCCATGCTTTATCAAGATTTTTGAGCCAAGTTTCGAGAGAGGGAAATTGAATTTCAGAAAAAGAGGCCAGATGAAGTTTTTTGAGAACATCTCCAACAATTTGAATGGCTTCAAGGTCTTGATCTGGAAAATATGATTTTAAGGTTACCCCTGGGAGAATATGTTCCATGAGGAGGGCATTTTGTTTTTGATTTAAAATGCGAACGACGCCAAATCCCTCAAACGCTTTTAAAGCAGTGGCCTCTCGGCTCAATTCATTATCGTTCCCAAGTTTTAAGACGATGGGCACCCCTCTTTGAAAGCCATAAAAGACGGCATTACTCCTCAAATTATGAAAAGGTTTTAAATCAGAAAGTTCCCAGTCAGTTTCGATCTCTTGGAGACGTTTTGAGAGGTCTTTATCCCAGTTGTTTCTGCAGTTTTCATATAGAGTGATGATATTGGATTTAAAAGATTTCATAGTTAATAAGTTAATTTTACTTTACTCAATTTCTGATGAATCAATCGTGCCTCTTTAAAAGGGATGCCAAAACTTTTTGCAGCGGCTTCATCTTGCCAGCTATCTCCAATCATGAGGCTATTTTTTTCATCAAGAATCAGTCCAAATTCTTCAAGGGCAATATCTCTTATTACAACAAACATGCCGATGTCAGGTTTTTTAAAATGACCAATATAATCGTGATAACGCGGATCTTCATGGGCTTTTTTTAGAAAAAAACCTTCCCCAGGTTTCAAAATAAGGACATAACAAGAAATTCCTCCAATAAGGGGAGAAAATGCAGCAACCTTGATGGGAAGTTTTGTCATAAGGTCTTTGAGGTTAGAGGCGACCTTTTCAGGGTCAAAGTCTTGCGCTTCACTTTCAGGAGATTTGAATCCAGAAATCATGAAATTAAATTCTGCCTCTCTCATGGCTTTTTCTACCCCAGAGAGAATAACTTTTGAGGGATCATTTGGATTTTTTGAGCCTGTGACAGTACCATCATTATCCCAAATTAAGATCTTTGGTTTCATCGTAAGTCCGTTTGTTTGTCATTAATTCAGAGCTACGCTTATGCTACACATGTAATGTAAGTGTCAAAGATTAGTTCAAGCGGCTTAATCTTCTATAAATTCTATCGTCATTTCTCTTATCAATAAGGATGATTATTAAGATTTCTGTATTATGCTGGTAGACAATTCTGTATTCTCCCATATCGCACCTGAAAAAAGAAGTCCCTTTTAAGAGTTTAGAATCCTGAGGAAGAGGATTTAATCTTAATGCTTGTATTTTCAAGGCGCATTGATGTTTATGCTTAGGTGGAGGGGATCTTAAAATTTTTTGTGAGGACTTAGAAAAGCTAATTTTAAGCATTTAATAACTCTTTTAAGAAATTTTCACTTTCTTCTTCTCCAATAAAACCATCTTTAAGAGCAATCTGTGCTTTTAAGACGAGAGAGTCCTCTTCTATTTTTTCAAGACGCTCATATTCCTCTATAGAGAGGACAACGGCAATGGGTTTGTTGTTTTTATCGATGATGACGGGTCCTTTCATCGCTGTCGTTAAGAGTTGACCAAAACGGTTCTTTGCTTCTTTTGCAACAATATGAAACATGATTTTTTCTCCAATTTGATTTAAAGTAGCTATTATAACTATAATAGCTTAATTCAATTTCTCGTCAAGAAATAAATTATCAAATATAGTGTGCAAAGATCTATTATCTTAAGTTTCACAAAAAGGTAATATGTATGGGCAATAATAATTTTAAAATAAAGAATGGGTTCGTAAATGACTTCTGAGGACATGAGAGATGAATTTTACAAATGTGAAGATTATTTTTTTAGGGCTATTAGTAAACAATGTTTAGACTTTGAGGGGATGGGAACGGCTTATCTTACAGGGATTGGGAGTGCGTATCTTAATCCTCTCTTCTTGAGAAAAAATCAGAGCCCCTTGAAAGATGTTTTGGAAAAGGTCAAATCATTTTATGAGGCTTATAGCTGTCCATGGGCCGTGATTATCCCAAAGGATTTAACAAAGGAAGTTCATATAAAGGGCCTGAGGTCTTTTGATTTTCATTTATGTGAAAAATCTGTTGCCATGGCGATTGAACTCGGAGAACACACAAAATTTGAGAGCTCTCAATGGTTTGAGATTAAACGCGTGGATCATGATTTAAAGGATTGGATGATTCCCCTTGGGGGCGCTTTTGGAGGAACGCAAGAGATGACGCGTCACTATGCCGAAATCCATGTAAGTGCGGTTTCAAAGAAGGCTCAATTCTATCATTTTACAGCCTATGATAAGAATTTACCTGTTTCCTCTTTAACGCTTTCTTTGGATCAAAAAAGTGCCTGCCTTAATGATGTAGGGACCCTTCCTGAGTTTCAGAAAAGAGGATTTGCAAGCTCTCTCATTCTCTATGCTCTTTCAGAGGCTCAAAAATTAGGAGCAACGGCCTGTTTTCTTGATGCGTCAGTGGTTGGTTTTTCTCTTTATCAAAGATTGGGGTTTACACCTCTCTTTAAAAACAATATTTTCTTAGAGAAATCAAAATAACTTTTTAGAAGAAAATTTAGAGGAGAAGAAAATTATGAATGACGTTATTAAAGTTCCCGCTGCGCCTTCTGAAGAAGCCCTTTCCTATTTTAGCCGGCAACTCTCTTTTGAAACCGATTGTTGGGATGTCCATGAAGCGTTAGCCTCAGGAATGCCTGGATTTGTTTTATTGGATGTGAGAGGAAAGAGCTCTTACGATAAAATGCATGTTCCGGAAGCTCTTAATCTTCCACATCGTGAGATCTCAAAGGAAACGTTGGCCTCTTATCCGCAAAAGACACTTTTTGTTGTATACTGTGCGGGTCCCCACTGTAATGGCGCTACAAAAGCTGCCCTAAAATTATCGGCTCTCAGAAGACTTGTTAAAATCATGATTGGAGGCCTAAAAGGATGGCAAGATGAAGGGTTTTTTGTTTCATCAAGCATTGATTGAGAATTCTGTTCTAACTGATTTCAAGAGCAGATATTATGTCAGTTCTTTACAATATTTATAATGATTAAGAGAATGACCTTCAAGATTTTTGCAAAAATTATACCTATTTCTTTTTCTCAAGTTTCACAAATTCAGAGTATGTGTAAAGAAATTATAATGGAGGACTTATATTTGGAAAAAAGAATTTGTCTTCCCAGAAATCATGTTATGGGCATGTTCTTATACTGGAACGATATTGATAAGAGACCTGACGAAAAGGGAGCTTATGACTATTCAATGAGGGTAACAAGAGCCTCATTAGGAGATGATTTTCGAGGAATTGAAGTGCGAGGGCGGTCTGGTGGTCGTCTGGGTAGGCCAAAGTGTGCTCTTCCAGGCGACCTGTTTTGTTCAAAAAGAGCAAAGCGGATATGGAATTTTTCTGAAATTCTTGACTTTTCGGCTAAAATACCCTATTTATCTTATATAGGTTAATCGTTTTTAAAACGTAATTTAAGGTTAGATTGTCATGAAGAATTTCTCTTAAAATGCCCTTTTGAAAGGGCTCGGTTCTTGAAGCTTAGGCTTGGAGATCCCCTCAAGAATAGCCCTTGAACGATTAAGAGAGATCTATGACACAAAAACCAATCCAACTCCAAAACCTCACGCTTTCATTCCCCCATAAAGTTTGTTTCGAAGACTTTAGTGCTGTTGTGCCCTTTGGCAGCCGTATTGGTATTATCGGATCCAATGGCAGCGGTAAGTCCTGCTTGCTCAAAATAATACAAGGAGGAGTGCCAGCAGATGGATTTGTTAAAATTCCAGAAAACACCCGAATTGGATATGTCCCTCAGGTGATTGATGATTTTTTTGGCTTGAGTGGCGGACAACGCTTGAACGCAGTCCTTACTCAGGTTCTAAGTCTTGATCCCGATGTTCTGCTGCTCGATGAGCCGACCAATCACTTAGATCTTAAAAACCGTAAATCATTGATGCGTTTGCTGGGAGCTTATCGAGGGACATTGATCGTTGTCTCCCATGACGTGGATCTTCTAAGACAGTGTTGTCATTGTCTTTGGCACATTGATGCTGGAAAGATACGTACGTTTTCAGGAGGGTATGATGACTATCAACGTAAAATTAAAATTCAAAGGGATTCCCTTGAGCAGGAGCTTTCAATTCTAGATCGGCAGAAAAAAGAGACGCATATATCCTTGATGAAAGAGCAAACGCGGGCGTCTAAGAGTCGTTCTAAAGGTGAAAAAAGCATCAAAGAGAGAAAATGGCCAACGATTGTGAGCAACGCTAAGGCCCCTCGCGCCGAAGAAACATCAGGCGTCAAAAAATCAAACATTCTACATAAAAAAGAAGAATTGAATGCACGCTTATCAGAACTACGTCTACCTGAAATCATCAGACCAACATTTTCCATAAACGCCTGTGATGTTGGCCGAAAAACACTTGTTTCCATTTCTGACGGAAGCGTTGGATATGAAAATCAAGAGATTCTTTTGAAGGATATCAATTTATCCCTTTTCTCAGGAGAGCGCCTTGCAATTTTAGGGGATAATGGAAGCGGAAAATCAACGCTTATTAAGGCGATTTTGGGAGAAGAAGGTGTGAAAAGGTCAGGAAATTGGTCGCTGCCCAACCGATGTGACATTGGATACCTTGACCAACATTATGGAACGCTTTGTCCTGATAAATCAGTTCTAGAAACGATCCAAGAGCTTATACCAATGGGGGCGCACGGAGATTTGCGTCGTCATTTAAATGAATTTTTATTTCGTAAAAATGAGGAAGTTCACGCACAAGTTTCAACACTCTCTGGAGGTGAAAAGGTACGCTTAACATTGGCTCAAATTGCCTCCAAAACACCAAAACTTTTGATTTTGGATGAAATCACCAATAATCTTGACTTAGAGGCACGTGATCACGTTATTGAGGTTTTGAAAGCCTATCCTGGGGCCATGATTGTGATTTCTCACGATGTGGATTTTCTGAAAGAAATTGGCATACATGATTCATATCAAGTTGCCAAAGTATCTTATGGAGAAGCTAAAAGCTGATTTGCGTTTCCGCAAAATCAGCTTTTAGATGTTGATTTTTAGACTCCTTCTCACGTGGGGAGACTCTGGAGCCATTGTTTTGCTTCTTTGCTGATTTTATCATCTTGTAAGGCAATATCACAAAGAGCTTTTTTGCGTTCAGTGTCTTCTCCATACATATCATCAAGAACGTCATTCCAAAGGGTTAAGATAGCAGAAGGAGACGTTTTTCCCACTTGGTCAAAAATTGCATAAATACGATCTCTCCAGTAGGCATCTATTGCTTTTTCTAACCAAGAGATATTTTTAGGAGTTAAACCAATTTCTTCAAGACCTTTCCCTTCGCCAAAGCCTTTTTCCCATTTTTTGGTACGCAAATGAGCGTATTTTTTGCCGTATAATTCATTGATAAACAGCATAAATTTTTTACCAAGAGCAATTCCAACTTCAGATTTTGGGTCAGTTTCAAGATGATCTTGAAGTTCTGCTTTTAAATTGGACCAACTTTTTTCAAAGTTGGATTTTTGTTCTGGTGTTGACTTAGATTTCAATTCAGTTTGAAAAGCTACATATTGTTTTAATTCATCGGGCGTGAATATTTCTTTAACCCAAGAATGTTCAAGTTTTTCTGTCATTTTATAGACCTCAATAAGTTTGAGAATGGTTTCCCATGGAATTGATTTATTGGAATGACATTCAGAAACAAGGCTTTTGAGGGTTTTGCTGGCTTCGAGGAGTGTTTGTGCCTTCTCTTCTAAGAATTTAGCTTGGACGGAAAATTGAGAATTCATATCAATGTTTCCGGTAAGCAAGATTTTAATTTGAGAAAGGTCAAAGCCAAAAAACTTTAAAGCAATGATCTGCTGAAGTTTCAATAAATCTTTTTCAGAATAAAGACGATAGCCATTGGTGAGTCGTAAAGAGGGCTTGAGCAAATCAATGCGATCATAATGATGCAGTGTTTGCACTGAGACTCCAGTGAGTTTGCTTAAGTCTTTCACGTACCATTTCGTCATTTCTTTACTCCTTATTCCCAAAGATAAGGTCTATGGTAACCATAGGGTCAAGAACTTTTTTAAGAGAAAGAAAAATATTATTTTTTAAAGGTACAATACTTTGATTTGTTAAAAAAAAATCTCTGAAATTTTTGATAGCTTAAAAAACGCATCAAAAAAACAGAGATTCCATGCTTATAACTCTAAAACTGATCCAATGAGTCTCTTATTATTTTGATTCTTCCGAAGGAGAAGGGACAAAGAGGCTTCCGTTTTCCCAATCTTCTTTAAAGACTTTTAACACTGTGGTTATTTGAGTGAGGTCTTTTGTGAGAACGCCAAGTTCACGTGCTTGATCAAGAGACGGCGTATAAAAATTTCCAGATCCAACGTACATGATCTTTTCATCAATTATGAGAACTTTTGTATGGATATAAAGTTCTTCATTTAAGGAGATTTTTACACCAGATTTTGCCATTAAAGTTTGGTTGGGAATATTGCGATCTTCTGTTTTAGAAAAAGGGAATGGCATCATAATGAGACGGACATCTACCCCTGCACGGGCTGCACCTGCAACGGCCTCAGCAATCCCGACGTCCTGAAAGTCTTGTTGATAGATATAGATGCTTTTTTTAGCGCCATTGATCAGTCTTAAGAAAGTTGTTCTCTGTTGATCTGGTCCCCAGACAAGCTTTGAAGATTCAGGAACGCGGCGCTTGTCCTTAATGTCTGCGAAGAACATACTCCTCATATTTTTTAAAGTATGTTGATCGAGAATGGGGATAGCAAAATCTCGGCAAGCTTGAATTTTTTCACTGGGGACGCCTTCAAAAGACTCTGTGTCAAGATTTCCGGTGCTAATCATACCAATCATATCGTCAATAATAATAAGCTTATAGTGAGCCTGACTAAATCTTCGAGAAAGTGTATAAACGTTGACGCCTTTTTGTTTAAGAAGATCAATAGGATTTTCAATGTTGAGACATTGCTCATGCTTCATGGGTTCAGGCTGAATGAGTAAATTAATGGTGACCCCTTTCTTGACGGCTCTCTCGAGGGCGACGATAATTTGAGGGTCTGATAATCTATACGCTGCAATGTTAATTTCTTTTTTGGCTGCATTGATCGCATTAAGCCAAGGTGTGCGTCCGACATTTGGGAAAACGAAGACTTGATTTTTTTTCCAATGAAGGTCTTTTGGGCCGCTTGCATAAGTATGTCCAGACAAAAGGATCATACTGACAAAAAAGAAAGTTAAAATTCGTAAATATTTCATTTAGGGAACATCTCCTATTTTTGATGAATTTTGGTGGACGTCGATTATTATAAAAAATATATGCTTATCATTATAGAACGAATTGAAAACAATTAAAAGTTTTAACTGGCAAGAGGGAGAAAAAAATTTAAAGAATTAGGTTAAGGACCAGTTTGCTTTATACGCTTCTAAGTTCTTTGCATCAAATCTGACATAACGCCGCCAACAAATGAGGTCATCTCCTCTTGGGTTTTCTAAAAGACCTTTTGCACGTGTTTCAAGAGTATACCCAAGAGATTCAGCAACTTGGATGCTTTTGATATTGGTGTCATCACAAACAATGGTTAAACGTTTTAGTTTTATGAGGTTGAAACTATAAAGCGTCAAGGCTGCAATAGCTTCTCTTGCATACCCATTGCCTTGGGCGCTCACCTTTAGCCAATATCCGATAGAGGCAGAAGGGATTTCCCAGTTGATTTTGTTAAATCCACACATTCCTATAACGCGTTGATTTTTTAGAATAACGAGAGGCATTTTTTTGCGCTCGATAAATTCAGCATAAAATTCACGCGCTGTCTTTTCACTGTCTTCCCATACGTTTACGGAACGGGCCCAAGGAAGCCATTTTTTGAAAAGTTCTTTTGATTCTTCAATAGCCTTAAAGATCTCTTTACCGTCGCCTGGCATTAAAGGACGAAGACTTAATCGACGCGTTTCAATGGGCATCGGAAGATCGAACAGGATCGGGTCTTTAAAGGTCATATTTTAGAGTGCCTTAAAAATTTTAGAATAATCTAACTCTGACATAGCGGTTTGTTTTTTTCAAATGGATCTTTCTGGCGTTGTATGATTAAATTCACTTATCTCTAAACCCACTTGAGAGGAGGAAGGATCGGTTCATGTCGATTTTGATTTGTTTTCTAAAGGCTTGTCTGATCGGATTTACAATTGCTGCACCTGTTGGTCCCATTGGAATATTGTGTATTCGCAGAACCTTAGAAATTGGATTTTTGGGGGCTCTTGCTGTTGGACTTGGGGCAGCTCTTGCAGATAGTGCCTATGGAATGATTGCAGCTTTGGGATTGACTGTCATATCTCAAACTCTTATTGAAAACACGCTCTACATTAAATTGCTCGGAGGGCTTTTTTTACTCTACTTAGCCTACAGGGAAATCAAAACGGAGCCAAAAAAATTGGAGGTAGAAGGCAGTGGGCATAAAAATTTTTGGATAACTATTCCAAGTGTTTTTTTTCTGACATTGACCAATCCCATGACCATTTTAAGTTTTATTGGGATCTTTGCAACGCTTGGGAATGACTTTGGGTCCTTTGCACAGCCAGTGATAATGGTGATCGGGGTTTTTTTAGGATCAATGATGTGGTGGATAATCTTAGGAATTCTTATTTTAAAAATAAAAGAAAGGCTTCCCAACGTTTGGATTCAGCGCATTCGGTATCTTTCAGCTTTCATTTTAGGAGGATTTGGACTTTTTTCTATTTTAGGAAGTCTGGATCTCTTTGCCTTCTAATGCATAATCAACAGCAGCGCGTGTTTGCAGATAAACAGGATTAATCATCGGGAGTGCAGAATTACTTTGATCTACAATCAAGGGAAATTCCGTGCATCCTATAACAACAGCATCTAAGTGCGTGTGGTAATGATGCTTGAAGACCAGCATGTGCCTCCAAGAAGTCCAATCGTTTTCATGATTTCTTCCTTAATTTAAGGGATGTGTATCGAGAGGTATATAGGTCTTCTCAGTGTCAGAATACGTAAAAATTTGTCCAGCATGGATGTCGAAAAACCATAAATGTAGCAGCAGTTCTTTCGAGACCACTTTTTCTTTAATCCAAGGAAATGTCATGCAATTTTGATGAGATTTCTGAAGCGCTAATTTTGCATAATTGTCGCTATCTTGAAGGCTGAGTTGAGGTGTTTTTATAAGAGAAACCCAATTTGTTATAAAATCATTTTGATGTGACTCATCGCTTTTTAAAAGTGTTTGAATGCCACCACATTGGCTGTGTCCCAGTAAAATGAGATGTTTAACGTTTAAGAAACGAACGGCAAACTCTAAAGCGGCACTGGTTCCATGATGGGCTTCATCCTTTTCATAAGGGGGAACAATATTTGCAACATTACGAACAACGAATAAATCACCTGGGTCACATTGTAGAATCAAGGCTGGATCAACGCGAGAGTCGCAACATGCGACAACCATCACCTTTGGTTTTTGACCATGGAGAGAGAGATATTGCATGATCGATTTATCTCCAACGGCGTATTTCTTTCGAAAGGAGTGATACCCATTGAGTATTTTTTTAAAACTATTTTCCATAAGGTCCTTAAAATAGAGAAAGAGAAGAAATTTCTTTTTTCAAGGGCAATTTACCTCAATTTTTTTCTAAATGCCAACATTAAATTATGAGTCTGTCTCATGTTCTTAAGAAGAAGGTTTTTAGAGATTTATGAACAAAGATTTTTTGATAGGTAATAAAGACTTGTTTTCTTCGCATAGCCTGAACGTATAAAATCAGTTCTAAATCCAAGTTTCTGGTAAAATTCAGGAGCTTGAAAACTCATTTATCTGGTTTTTAAGTTCAGGGGGAGAGAAGATTGTTTGATTTTCATATACTGAGTCTTTAGGGGTTAATTTCTGAGTTTGAGTCCTCTTTGTTCGTACTACGTGATACTTTAGAGGTAGGGAGGAAAAAAGGCGGTATCTTGTAACATATAGACTTGAACTTAAGGAAAAAAGTTCATATAAAATTTAAATTAGTGGATAATGTAAATATCATATTTTTTCTTTGGATATATTAAATGAGGACACATAATGAATAGATTTAAAAAATTATTTCTATCCTTGGCTTATGTTTTTGCCATTTTGATTTGTCCTGAGGTATGGGGGTTAGAAGAAGAAAGGGAGTTAAAGGAAAAATTTTGTTTTTTACCTGCAAAATACCCTCATTTTGTAGATGAAGCGAACAAAGCCTATACGGACCCAACTGAAGAAATACACAGAGAAACACTTAAAAAAATGGGAGAGGGGACCCAAGATGATTTTTGTAGAAATCTCTTTGCTCTTTTAGAATCTCCCGTTAATGTTCCCGTTTTCTATAGGAATTCTGAGGATCTTGCTGCCCGTGTTTTGGAAAAAGAGGAAAGACTTTGGAATGATGTTGTGGCTCAGGAGGATCTTTTTTATAGACAATTTAGGGGGCTAAAAGAGAAACGGGAACGTTCTTTTGCTCAAGATATAGCGCTTGCAGCGATTCAGATAGATCATGAAATATCTAAAATCAAGCTTGCGAAGGATGAGAATCCAACGGTTCTTTTTCTAGGACGCACACCTTGTTTCATACAAGTTGCTTTAGAAGAGCTTTATAAATTGTGCAAGGGGGATATCGACCCTAATTGTTTTATTCAGCTTAATTATTCTGGTCATGTTGACTGTGAGAGTGCACGGGATGAAAATTTTTATAAAAAATATCCGGAGAGGCAGATTTGGCGCAATATGCCGTCACCTGAAAAGATTGCATTTTACTTTGATTATATGACGCGAAAAAATCTTTCGAGAGCGACACATTTGATTATTGTGGATACGATAGGGTCAGGGGGAAGCTTAAATTCATTTTACAATCTCTTAGGAAATTACTACCAATGGGCGCGTCGTCCTATGCCTTCTCTTCATTTTTTTGCCTTAACGTCTCTTGTGGATATGAATGAATATGTACCCTCTAGACGGTTATGGACCTTTGAAAAGAGGGTCGCCGGGAAGTTTCAAATTTCTTTTAAGTCCAATCCGGAGCTTAATATGAAAGATTTTTCTATTCCCACAGTTCCTATCCATTGCAGCAATACAACGTTAAGTAATGTTTTGGACAACGATTTTATCCAATACTTTGGTACGCATGGTGTGGAATTTCCTGCTCAAAAATGGAGAAGAGATTACTTGAAAGAAATGGAGAGAGGGGGTATTTATCATAACGCGCTTTATGAAATATTGAGACCTTTGTTGAAACTTTCTCTTATAGATATGATAGGTTCTCTGACTGTTTAGTTTTGATGTAAAGATAATAGAATTTCGATGCTGTAGAGCGTCAGGGAGATAGACGAGAGCAGGGAAATTGTATTTCTTCAAAGGACCTTTGTATAACTCAGGGCTTAAAAAAATGTCATTCATTCTCTCTAAAAATCATCCCACGCTTCAATTGTCAGAGACTGTCTCTGAGAGATGTCAGGATTTCTTAAAAACCCATGGTTTTAATTATTTTCAATATTTGAGATGCTATAAAAATGGGTCTATGTCAGGTCTCACAAATGATACGAGTCTTTTAAAGTATTTTGTAGAATTAGATTTTCCAATATTTTCATCCTATCGGGAAGATCATTATCAAAGACCCTCGTATTGGTTTTTTTGGGATGAAGAACTTCCGTGGTTGCCTGTTAAAATTGCACGCGAGAAGAGTAATTTTAACCATGGCGTGACTTTTGTTCGAAGATCTCCCCTTTGTTATGATATGATTGCTTTTGCGCTTCCGATACAAATATTGAATCCAGCTTCCTTCTACATGAGTAAATTAAAGACTTTAGAGTGGTTTATTCATTGGTTTGATTTGAATGGGAAAGATTTATTACAAGCCGTCATTGACGATCCTCTCCTTCTTCCAGAGGTAAATCGAGACATGAATTATCAAAGCTTGTGTCTTGAAAAAAAAATTCAATTTCCCATTCAGGGTGCCTGTGGCGAGACGTATGTTACGGCGCAAGAACTTTCTTGTGTGAGATTAAAGATGCAAGGATATGGGCATAAAGATATTGCACGTCTTCTATCTCTCTCTCCAAGAACAGTGGAAACGTACCTCATGCGCCTTAAACGACGTTCTGGGATTTCTTCTCATGCGGATCTTATGAAAGTGTTCTCTCATTGTCCGTAAAAAAAACGGACAGGGAAAGTTTCTTTTTTTCGGTAAGAAAAGAGATGCTTTTAATTTGAAAAGGGAGACTGAGATGAAAATACGAAGCCAGGCTAATGCCCGTCATGTTCTTTTAGAGTTTTGTAAGAATTATTCTGAGCGCAATCTTGAGAAAAACCTTAGCTTATTTTCTGAGAAAGCTCATCTATGGGGAACGGGAGTCGATGAAAATCGTGTTGGATTAAAAGAAATTGAAGCGCAACTCAAACGAGATTGGTCTCAGTCTGAAAGTGGAAAATTGGACCTCGTGTCATGGGTTGAGCCTATCTCCGAGACAGACCTTTGGGCAGCAGCTGTTTGCAGAGCGACAGTTGTGATGGGAGGGATTCCTCATGTTTTTGAGAATCTTAGAGGAACTATTATGGTTGAAAAAGAAGAAGGTGATTGGAAGATTGTTCATATGCATGCTTCTTTTCCGGATGCAAGGCAACCCGCGGGGGACTCTTTTCCTGTCTCTTCCTAAACAAGTGTGGTTACAATACTTTTCCTAAATTAACGTATTCTTTTTGAATGCAAGGATCTTCAAAAGGCATCTCGATATATCCAAGGCGTCTATAGAAGTTTTCTGAACTTAAACGTGCATGCATTTTAAGGAAGGATCTTCCTTGATGCTTGATCCATTTTTCAAGAAGCTTCACCATATGTGAACCATACCCTTGTTTTTTATAAGATTCATCCGTGGCAAGAGAACGAAGAGCTGCTTCAGTTCTGTTCAAGAACTCTATGTGGGCAACACTCACAATGGTTGAGCCTTTATAAAGCACAAAATGAAAGTGATTTTTTTGAGACAAACTCGGGTGGTGCCTATCATAAGGAACAGAGATCGGCTCAAAGATCTGCTTTTCACGGATACGATGATAGGCTTCCCATTCTTGTTCCGTTAATGCAATAAGGATTCTGCATCCGTCAAATCCAGATTTTTTTGTAATACCTTCAATAAAACTTACTTTACCGAAGCAGTAGGCCATTCTGTCATTTGGAAACTGACGCGCAAGATTTTTCTTAAGAGCTTCATAAGCTTCTCTATCGTCTTTATGGATGCGCATCCAGTCCCGAAACCTAAGATGGCGATCGATTTCAGGATTACCGTCCTCAAATATATGGACATGATAGCCTTCGACTCCTGTTCCTTTTTGAAAATACCGTCGAAACGGCATTCCATACTCTCCTTGAGCAGTATATCCAAGAGCCTCGATCTTTTTGGTGACGGTATCGACTCTTTTAATATCAAGAACAACGGGAACCATATCAATAATTGGTTTTGCAGCGAGATTTGGAATTGATGTTGAGCCAATGTGATGGATAGAGATACAGTTCTTGCCCAATGCTTGTTTGATAAGAGAAGATTCTTTCTCAAACATTTGGGGCCAATGGGGGGCGTAGGGCGAAATGAGAACACTTTTGGAGGAGGGGTTGTTTTCTGTTTTTATCATAATAGGCTCAGTAACCTCTTCAAAAATAGTTGAGTTTGATTATCTGGGTAGTGTAGCGTTCTTTCTGTACTTTCAAAAATAAAAGTATTCAGGTGACGGCCATTAGATTATTCTTTTTAGAAGATGAACCCTAAAAAGGAGAACC
>NCGZ01000010.1 GCA_002257235.1 Alphaproteobacteria bacterium 16-39-46 | reverse complement strand
GGCCCAAGACTCGATTCCTGGTGGGAGGGCTTATCCCTTGCCAGGACGGGATTTTCACCCGTTGAAAACACCAGGCTTATCCTGGCGCACCACAAATACGCCTAAACATTTTCTGGCTCTTTCTCAGGTCTTGTCTCTTGTACGAGATTATCGGAATTGCTGTATGACAGAGCGTGCATTTCATCGTACAAAAACGACTAAAAATGTTCTTATTATGGCCGGTATTAATCATTGGATTGGCCCTAAAGGGATTTTTAACATATGGAAGCATTTGAATAGCGACGGGATTCTTATGAAAAAAACTGAGCGTAGGATCCTTCGTTTGCAACAAGATGGGACTTTTGAATCTGACCCTTATGTAGAGTCTTTACCGTCTCTTCCTCGAAAAATAAGGGCAGATTTTCAGAAAGTTCATCGAAACATCCCGCCATTTCTTCCATAACGCCCTCTTAAACTTAAGCTTTTCAGCTATAGCCTTCTATGCTATTGTTGAAAAAACAAGAGGAGAGATGACTTAATGGTCTTTAAAAGAAGCTTAACCTTTCTTAAAATTCTACTTCCAGCTCTTATGCTGTTTACCTTTTTTTCGACTCATTCCCAGGGAAATCCTGAGGAAAACTTGCTTCGCACCGTGGGAATGTCGATGGCAGCAACAGAGCCCCATCTTGACGCTTCGAATCATCCAAATCCATGGCTTTCCAATACATTTTCACACCTTTCAGATGCTGTGCGTTATCGCACCTCGGAGATTGTCATCTACGTCGAAAAAATTGCTGGACTGCCAGGATATTTAAAGACACTCATCGAGCAAAACAATAAGACTGACATCCTTGAAAAAATTGGGCTGATCTGTTTTCAAATTATAGCAAGCCTTTTCATCGCTTTTTTAGGAGAATTTTTCTTCTCAACTCTTCAAAGAAAAATTTTTCAAAAATTTAAATCCATCCCCACTCTCTGGCCCCACCTTGGATCAATATTTCTGTCTCCCATTGTATCTTTTGTCATTGGTTTTATAGCGTTAAGCCTTCTCGTGGAAAATATTTTTTTTAGATCTCTTTTCATTGAATTTATTTCTTTGTTAACAACCCTTCGTATCTGTCTACGAGCGTTAACTTATTTTGACACAATAAGCCCTTCTTCAGAAATTCTATCCCCTGTTATTGTCCCTCTGAGGTCGCTCATATACTGGATATGGAGCTTTATCGGGTTAAATATACTTCTTCACTATGCAAAGGTTCCTCCTCTCCTTTCTGGAATTTTCTTTGGCATTCTTGGGTTTATAATCTTTTCTCTTTTTACCAACTTTATTTTAAAATTACGTCCTGTTTTTGAGATTTGGATCAAGAACAAGAATTTTTTTCAAAAATTTAACGTAACCTCACCCTTTTTTAAGATCTTATTAGAACATTGGCATTTTTTCGCCATTGGCTCTGGGTTTTTAACTTATCTCTCTTGGACGTTTAAAGAAGACACTCAAACTTTTTTTATTCGTATTTTTTCCTCTGTCCTCATCTTTATTTTTATGCAACTCAGCTTTCTATTGTGGCATTTTCTGCTAAAATTATGGACAGATACGGACTCCCTTTTAGGCCGTTTCGATCCTATTTATTCAAAACACATCACAAAATCACTTCAGCTCATGGGGTGGCTTTTTCATGCCTTTTTTTATGCTATTGGTTTTGTCCTCATTGGAAAGGTCTGGAAATGCGACCTCATCGGATGGATTGATGAGACCTTTCACACAAAATCTTTAAATATTACCATTGATATCAGCATCACTTTAATTCTAGGAATTCTGGTTTGGCAACTTACGGAAGCTCTCTTTGAAAAATACCTTCAATCCATCTCTCAAAAACTAAAAGGATCTCAGCGGGAAAAGAACGCTCAGATGCAGAGACTTCGAACCATCTTGCCTGTGTTTCAAAATGGTCTGAGATGGATTTTAAGTGCCATTTTAGGCCTCATGGTGCTTGCGCAAGCAGGTGTTGATACGACCCCTCTCTTAACAGGTCTTGGTATTTTTGGATTGGCCCTCAGCTTTGGGTCTCAAAGCCTTGTAAAAGATTTTATAAACGGTCTTAATATTCTTCTTGATGGATCCTTGAACATCGGAGACTCAGTTATTATTGGAAATTGCAAAGGAGTTGTTGAAAATTTGACCCTTCGGAATGTCGAGTTGAGAGACGTTGATACAGGCGCTATCCATATTATTCCATTTAGTCAAGTTGAGATCATTTCAAATTTCTCAAAAGAGTATACATATTGCTCCTTTGAGGTAGAAGTTTTGGAAGGTGAAGATCTTAGCCTTGTCTCCTCCACAATCCAAAGCGTTTTACAAAGCATGATGGACGATCCTAAAACAAAAGACATGGTTCTGAGCCAGGCGACCATTTGGGGTCTCAAGAGAATGGATGGATTAAAAATAGCCATTGATGGGAGATTTAAAGCAGGCGTTTATCTTGATGCCATTGTGAGATCTGAGTTCAATAAGCGTCTCCAGCAGGCTTGTAAATTAAATAAAATTACTCTTTCTTCTCCTGCGGAAATTGTATATCTTTCTTCCTTGAAGACTTCAATTTAAAGGAGAAACATTATGAACCATTTAAAATTATTACCGTGCCTTTTCTTATGTGCGACCCTCACGGCGTGTCAAAAGCCTGACTTAGGCCCTCAAGTAGAACTCAATGAAAAGGAATTTACAGACTTTTCTCTTGACGCCAAGACAATCGAATTTAAATCAAAATACGAGGGGATTACCACAAACGTCTATATAAACCAGCTCATGCACGCGACTGAAACTTGGGCCCGTACGCATTTCAAAACCACATCGTCTCAAGGGCATGCCCTTGTTGAGTTCGATGAAATAATCGGGCAAGATCTTCCTTTTGAAAAGAAGCCTGGAAAACTCTTTACCACAGAGCAATCTGGAAAGCTTGAGGGCGCGATTGCCCTGAAGATTTCCATTCAAAATGACCGAGGCTTCAGGAATAAATATTTAGAAGTCCGTACAGACAGGTCCCATACCTATCCTGAGAACGCAACCCTTCTTGAAAAAGAAAAGATTTGGCGTTCCGTCATTAATTCAATCCTCAATGCTTTAAACAGCAAATTGAAAGAAGCCATGGGAGAGTAAGAGAGAAAATTTAAGGGAAGGAGTCTCAAAATTCCTTCCCGTATACTTCCAAGATAAACCGATGTCTTTGTTTTCTCCTTTTTGCCTAAAAAATTTAAGAGGACCATCAAAAATAGATATAAGGTACAAAAAACTTCGAACTGAAATCAGGAAATTTTCATGTCCCAAAAATTTTCTTTCATGCGTCCCAACCTTTCAATTCTGCCAGACGCACAAAAAAGTCTTTTTGTAAAACTAAAAGAAACCCCTCTTCATTTTACACTTTATAGATGAACTGCAATTGCATTGCACCTTGGGCATCGGATTTCTGTCGATTTTGATTTTTTTTTTCAAATGAACCTTTTGACTCAGACAAACTTTATGCTCAAATTTCGTATCTAAAAGGGTCTGAAGTCCTTCAAAAAGACCTAAATACCTTGACTTGTCTCGTCCGATGTCCTGACCCCGTTAAAGTTTCTTTCTTTGGAGATCTCGGTCTTGCTTCTGTCTCACTTCCCCAACAAATAGAGGGTCCTCATATAAAGATAGCCTCTCTCGTAGATCTTGGCGCTACAAAAGTAGCCGTGATTCAAAAAAGAGCCTCCTTAAAAGACTATTTAGATATTGATGCACTCCTAAATCAAGGAGAACTTGATCTAGAAACGCTTATTGCGGCGGGAAGCATTGTTTATGGCACGCAGTTTAATCCTCAATTGACTTTTAAAGCACTCACTTATTTTAAAGGAGGAGACCTTGAGTCTCTCCCCTTAGAAATACAAAAACGCCTTATAATGAGTTTAAAAAACATAAAAGAAGAAAAAATCCAAAAACGTCTTTTAGAATTACAACATCAAAAAAATCATCAATGAGTGTCTCATGTTGAAAATTTCTCCCACACCAGCTCTCTTACAGGTTGCACAAAGACTCGTATGGTTTAAACCTCCTCAAGAAGCCTTAGATCATCCCTATATATTCATGGCCCATGTGATGACATACGGAACATTTGAGGACGGTTTCTAAGGTTAAAAAATCACTTGGGTTTGGCGCGTTTAAAGAAGCTCTGGATCATATGCCTCCTGGAATTATAGATGAAAAGTCCTGGTACTATTGGAATACCATAATGGATAGGTATCCTGTTCCTCCTCTTCCAGAAAGAACGTTTTCTTAAGAGCTTTTTGTAAAAAACTATCTAAAGGCCTCATTTCTCTTGAGTTTCATTTTCAGGAGATCTATATTTGAGGTAAGTTCTTAGTGTAAATAATTTATAAAAAAAATCTTAACCATCTAAATTAGTTACACTTTTTGTGTTATAATTATCTTATGTGAGGTTATTATGAACAACTCTAAATTAAAATTTTCTCTTCTTATAAGTGTTTCTTTACTCACGAGCCTAGGTATAACCGCATCTTCCTATTCTATGGATGACAAACAATCTTTGGAGACATCTACACCACCTCATCATCCGAGGAAATGCATGGCTCACACCCCCGCTCAACAACCTCTAAAATCTCCTGTATTGAATAATCTAGATAAAGAATACCTCATAATTTCTATACCCTCTCCCCTCTTAACGCGCAAACCCTCTTCTACCCTGCTAACACCCAAATCCTCTAGCCTGAATGCAAAAGCTACAGGCCTCTCTAAAGACTCTGTGGGTGTGTGATTAAAAAAAAGGGAAGAATTTAAAAATGCAGTCTATCTGGACTGCGTTTTTTCATATAGGGACTTATAAAATATAAAATACTTTGTTATACGTAAATCTTTAAGAGAAATTACTCGTTCTCTCATGGGTTTAATCTTTATGCGTCCAAGGAATTTTATGATGAGCTCCTTTTCTAATCCCTCCTCTTTAACCTCTTCTTCTGAAGAAATTTCAAATGATGCTGTTTTTTTTCATGAAAACGCCCTGGATAAAGAAAAAACGATAAAATCCATTGGGGCCGCATTGCAAATGGCAGATGACGGAGAACTCTTTCTAGAGCAAACGCTTTCAGAAAGCCTTTCTCTTGAAGATGGAAACATTAAAAGTGCCACTTTTGATGTCAGTCAAGGATTTGGACTCAGGTCTGTGATTGGAGAAGCAACGGCCTATGCTCATGCCTCCGAACTTTCTCCGGAGGCTCTTGAACGTGCCATCAAAACAACTCAATCTTTGTCTAAAGGCTATGCAGGAATTGTTGATCTGTCTCCTCAACGGACAAACCAACATCTCTACACCGATCATAATCCCCTTCAAGGTGTTTCTTTTGAGAAAAAAGTCGCTCTTTTGTCTCAAATTGATGCCTTTTCAAGGGACCTAGATCCCCGCATTCAACAAGTTATGGTCTCTCTCGCCGGAGAATGGCAACGCATTTCCATTCTAAGGTCAGACGGATCTCTGAGAGAAGATATTAGGCCGCTTGTACGCCTCAGCATTAGTCTTCTTGTTTCGACAGGAAACCGTATGGAAACAGGTTCTTATAGTGGCGGAGGTCGTTTTTTATACGACCGCATTATTAATGAAGAAACTTGGCAAGTTTATGCTAAAGAAGCGTTGCGTCAAGCCCTTCTAAATTGTGAAGCAATACCAGCGCCCGCTGGAGAAATGCCTGTTGTGGTGGGGCCTGGTTGGCCAGGGGTTCTCTTGCATGAAGCGGTTGGTCATGGCCTCGAGGGAGACTTTAACCGTAAAAAAAGTTCTGTCTTTTCAGATTCAATGGGAAAACAAGTCGCCTCCAAAGGTGTTACCGTCATTGATGATGGAACACTTCCCGACAGACGAGGATCCCTCACCATTGATGATGAAGGAACACCCACAGAAAGAACAGTCCTCATTGAAGATGGAATCCTCGTTGGATATATGCAAGATCGTCTCAATGCCCGTCTTATGGGAATGAAACCCACCGGAAACGGCAGGCGGGAAAATTACACAGCCCTCCCCTTTCCACGGATGACAAATACCTTTATGTTAAATGGCTCCAATACCCAAGAAGATATGATTCATTCTGTTAAAAATGGAATCTATGCGGCGAACTTTGCGGGAGGACAAGTGGATATCACTTCTGGAAATTTTGTATTTTCAGCTTCTGAGGCTTATCTTATTGAAAATGGAAAAGTGACGTCTCCTATTAAAGGCGCAACGCTCATTGGAAATGGTCCGGACATTATGCGTAAAATTACGATGATTGGAAACGATATGTGTCTTGACTCAGGCATGGGAACCTGTGGTAAAAATGGTCAAAGCGTTCCTGTTGGGGTCGGTCAACCTTCTTTGTTGATTTCAGCTTTGACGGTTGGGGGAACTTCTCTCTCATAGGTTTTTAATTTTTTGAGATTTATTTTTTAGGACAATCATGACGAACTCCTCTTCAATGCCGCCTGAACTTCACTCTGCCTTAGAACAAGAACTCCGTATGGCACGTCTTAAGAAAATAGAAGAGTATCGCGCGCGCGGAAAAAATCCTTATCCTCCTTCTTTTGAGTGTGCAACAACGGCCGGAGCCCTTCAAAAGGAATTTGAATCTCTTGAAAAAGGGGAGGAAACTGAGATCCGGACACAAATCGCCGGGCGTATTCGCTCCATGCGAAACAGTGGCATGTTTATTGATCTCCAAGACAAAGATGGAAAAATTCAAGTTTTTTGTCATCCTGATAGTTTAAATGCCGACAATTTTGAAGAACTGAAGCTTCTTGATATTGGAGACATCATTGGGGTAAGAGGCCGTATTCGTCGCACGCCACGGGGAGAATTGACGCTTAATGCAGAATCTTTTGATATTTTATCAAAGTCTCTCCATCCCCTTCCCGAAAAGTATCATGGCCTTCAAGATCAAGAAACACGCTACCGGCAACGATACCTTGATCTCATTATGAATGATGAAACACGCAATACCCTTCGAAAACGTGCAGAAATCATCCAAGAAATAAGGAGCTATCTCCAAGCACACGGGTTTTTAGAAGTGGAAACCCCCATGCTTCACCCCATTCCAGGCGGCGCTGCAGCGCGTCCCTTTAAAACACATCACAATACCCTCGATATGGAACTTTACTTGAGAATCGCTCCTGAACTCTATTTAAAGCGACTTATCATTGGAGGTCTCTCCGACAAAGTTTTTGAAATTAACCGAAACTTTCGAAACGAAGGGATTTCAACGCGTCATAATCCTGAATTTACAATGCTCGAACTTTATCAAGCTTATGCCGACTATAAAGATATCATGCGCCTCACTGAAAACCTTGTTGCCCATGTTCTTGAAAAGATTTTTGGAACGCTGATCCTTCCTATGGGAGATAAAATGATTGATTTTACGCCTCCTTGGGCGCAGGAAAGCATGTGTTCTCTCGTTCAAAAACATACCGGCATTAATTTTCTGGAGATTAAAGGTGCCGAGGAGGCCCAAGCAGCTGCCCAGAAGATTGGCATTAAGGTTGAGGCTTCTGCTGGCTGGGGTACCGTCATTGAGAAAGTCTTTGAGGAACGTGTTGAGTCTCATCTTATTCAACCCACGCATGTCACAGATTACCCCCTCGAGATCTCCCCTCTTGCCAAAACACATCGCTTGGATGGCCGTCTGGTGGAACGTTTTGAGACTTTTATAAATACATGGGAAATTGCAAATGCTTTTTCTGAGCTCAACGATCCCGTTGAACAACAAAAACGATTTGACCTCCAAGTCAAAAATCGTGAATCTGGGGATTCGGAAGCCCATCACATGGACTATGATTTTTTAAAAGCACTTGACTATGGGATGCCTCCTACAGGCGGCCTTGGCATTGGAATTGATCGACTCGTCATGCTCCTCACGAACTCTTCCAGTATTAGAGACGTGATTGCCTTTCCAACCCTTAAACACAAAGCCTAAGAATGACTTTTTCATTTTCTTTTCTTAAAAAAACAGTCTTTCAGGACCTTTTTATTCTTGCGCTTCTGGCTTCTGTTCTTTTTGGAGCCTTTCTCGGGTCACGACCTTTTGCCAATCCGGATGAGGGAAGATACGTTGAAATTCCGCGAGAAATGCTCCTAACCCATGACTTTATTACGCCCCGCTTAAATGGCGTAAAATATTTTGAAAAACCCATTCTTTTTTATTGGATGGAAGCGTGCTCTTTGAAAGCTTTTGGTCTCAATGAATGGGCTGCAAGGCTCGTCCCAATGATCCTTGCTCTCGTCGGAGTCCTTTCGGTCTATCTTGCAGGGCGCTTTCTTTTTAACCGAAAAACGGGATTTTATGCCGCCCTTACCCTCATGACGAGTGCCCTTTATTTTGTTTTTGCGCATATTATTTTATTAGATATGGCGCTCACTCTTTTTTTAAGCCTCGGGCTTTTAAGCTTTTTAGGAGGATTTTACACGCCTCCTTCCTTAAAAAGACGTCTTCTGATGTATGGCACTTCTCTTTTTTTTGGTCTTGCCTTCTTAACAAAAGGTGTTGTGACTCTCGCCCTTGCTGGACCTATTATCGTCCTCTGGCTCACTTTTTATAAGCTTTGGAGAAAACTCTGGCCCCTTTACCTTCCCACGTCTCTTCTTCTTTTTTTGGGTCTTGTCCTCCCTTGGCATGTTTTGGTCTCTTTCAAAAATCCAGAGTTTTTGTGGTTTTACTTTATTCAAGAGCATTTTTTGAGATACACGACAACGATTCATTCACGCGAGCAACCCATTTGGTTTTTTCTTCCATGTCTCTTTTTTGGGCTCTTTCCATGGGTTTTTTATGCCTTTCAAAGCCTGAAAAAAATAGGATCAACACTTTTAAAAGAACGTTTTCTCAATGAAAAAGAAGGGTTTCTTTTACTATGGACCCTCTTTCCATTTTTATTTTTCTCGTTTTCACACTCTAAGCTCATTCCTTATATTCTCCCAATATTTCCAAGCCTCTCTCTTCTTATTGGAAACTTTCTTACCTCCAAAACACAGACGAAAAATTCCTTAGAATTTAAGGTTTATCTTGGAATTCTTCTTCTTTTAACCCTCGGATTAATTGGTATTTATTATTTAACTTCTCTCATTCCAGATTTTCTTAAACCCTACACAATTTTTGGGATTTTCTTTTTATGGAGCGGTGTTTTTTTGGGACCGCTTGTTCTAAAAATTACTCAATTTCGCGCCCTTCTCCCAGAAGTTCCCCTCATTTTTATGGGAACCTTTATATTTTATATTTTTATCGCCTCTCTGTCTCCTCTTATTCCCTATCAATCCACCAAAAGCATCGCCTTAACGATACAAGAAAAGATCCCCGCTACCACTGAAATCATTGCTCTTAAAACGTATCCTCCTGATCTGGCCATTTACCTTAATCTCAACCATCCGTTAACTCTCATTGATTCCATTGGGGAGCTTAAATTTGGAACAGAATTAGAGTCTCCCTCCTGGATACTTCCTCTTTCTGAGTTTTCTAAAAAATGGTCTTCCTCTCAAAAAGTCTGTGCTGTTATGAAGAAAAATGCCTTCTCGAGTTTTGAAGAAATGAATCTTCCAAAAAGAATGATTCCGCTCCTTTCCAAAAAACAACTTCCAAACTGTTCTCCCTTAAGTTCGTACGTTTTGCTTTGTAACCATTAACAGGCGGAAAATATAATGCTCTACTTTTTAATGATTTTATCTTGCGCGTTTCTAAATGCCGCCATACAACTCTTTTTGAAAACGGGAATGCAGGCCATTGGCCACTTTGAATTTTGTCTCAAAAATATATGGCCTTTTTTCCTTTCAATTTTAGGAAATCCTTATATAATTCTTGGAATCCTTCTCCAACCCCTTACCCTTGGGATTTGGCTTTTGGTTCTCTCGCGTGTTGATGTGACCTATGCGTTCCCTCTGGTAAGCTTAAGCTACATTTTTACAGCCCTTGGGGGACACTTTTTGTTGAATGAACCTTTATCCTTAATTCGTATCCTCGGTATTTTAACAATTATGGGAGGTGTTTGTCTTGTCGCCCGCAGCTGAACTCGAAAAACCTTTTTTACCCTTCTCAAAGCCAACATTTAATGATGACGAAATTCAGGAGGTCATCCAATGTCTTAAGTCAGGATGGATCACAACAGGTCCCCGCGTTCAAAAATTTGAAGAAGACCTCAAAAATTATCTTAATTGTCCCCATGTTTTAACCTTAGCTTCTGGAACAGCTGGCCTTTATATTGCGCTGAAAGCGCTTGATCTTCAAGAGAATGATGAAGTCATTACAACCGCTTTTACATTTGTTGCAACCTTAAATACGATTGTTATGGCGGGGGCAAAACCCGTTCTTGTGGATATTGATCCAAAAACCTATAACATCGACATTTTAGAGGTCGAAAAAGCCATTACCCCTAAAACACGTGTCATTCTCCCTGTCCATTTTGCAGGTCTCTCCGTTGATCTTGACCCTCTCTATGCTCTTGCAAAAAAACACAATCTCATTGTTTTAGAAGACGCGGCCCAAGCCATCGGAACCCGCTATAAGAATAAAATGATTGGTGAATTTGGAGATCTGCAAGTTTTTAGCTTTCATCCAAATAAAAATATGACCACCATTGAAGGAGGCGCCCTCAGTCTTCATCATGATAAATTCTTAAAAAAAATCTCAACGGCACGTTTTCATGGGATAGATCGGGATATTTGGGATCGGTTTACAAAGAAAGGATCTCAACATTATGATGTTGTTGAACCTGCTTTAAAATTTAACATGTCAGATGTGCAAGCGGGTATTGGGATTCATCAACTTAAAAAACTTGAGAAGTTTATAGATCAACGAGAAAAGCTTGCCAATCGTTACTTTGAAAAACTAAAAGGATGGACAGAACTCTTTCTTCCTCCTCACCCTCAGAATTTTGACCACAAACATTCTTGGCATCTCTTTGCGCCTTGTCTGAATATAGAGTCTGTTGGATTCTCACGAGATGATCTCATACAGAAAATGAAAGATCTTGGCATTGGCATTGGACTTCATTATGATGCGCCTCATCTCTTTACCTATTATCAAAAAACCTTTGGGTATAAAATTGGGGATTTTCCGCATACCGAATGGGTTTCTGATCGTATTTTTAGCCTTCCTCTTTTTCCGCTTATGACTGGAGAAGAACAAGATCGTGTCATCGAAGGTCTTGCCCACATCTTTAACAAAACCATTTAACAGGGAACGCCATTATGACCAAAACTCTTTCTCAAAAGCCTCTCAAAAAAACTGCTAAGAAGGAAAATCTTTCAAAAAAATCTTCGTTCATGCCAGACATTTCCATTGTTGTTCCCATCTATAATGAAGAAGACACCCTCCCCATTCTTTGGAAACGTCTGACAAAAACCATGGATGATTACACAAAAAAAACCAACAAAACCTATGAAATTATTTTTACCAACGATGGAAGTAAAGACAGATCCTCTCTTATTCTCAAATCATATTTCGACTTAAGGCCCCATCAAGTCCGCGTCATTGAGTTTAATGGAAATTTTGGACAACATATGGCCATTCTTGCCGCTTTTGAACGGGTCCGCGGGCAAATTATTGTTAATTTAGATGCTGATCTTCAAAATCCTCCTGAAGAAATCCCAAAAATTTTGGCTAAAATGAGCGAAGGGTATGATTATGTCGGAAGTTTCAGGGATGGCCGAAAGGATAATATTTTTAGAACATATGCGTCACGCCTCATGAACAAGATTAGAGGTCTCATTACCGATATCGTGATGACAGATCAAGGGTGCATGCTCAGAGCGTACTCCAGAGAAATCGTTGATGAAATCGCACGTCTTCATGAAAGTGCAACATTTATTCCAGCTCTTGCTTATAAACTTGCAGGACACCCCACAGAAATTCCTGTCAGGCATGATCCGAGAGCTGCCGGAGAGTCAAAATACAGTCTCTATAAACTAATCCGTGTCACATTTGATCTCATGACAAGCTTTTCACTTGTCCCTTTACAACTGTTTACATTTTGTGGGTTTTTTGTCTCGTTTTTAAGTTCGATTTTAGTCATCTATCTTTTCATTCGTCGTTTGACGATCGGACCTGAGGCTGAAGGCGTCTTTACCCTTTTTGCCATTCTTTACTTTCTGATTGGACTTCTTCTGGTCGGCATTGGGATTATGGGAGAATATTTGGGACGCGTCTTCCAAGTCTCTTCAAAAAGAAGGGGCTTTCGGATTCGAAAAGTTTATGAGAAACTCGATTGAGTCTTTTTTCATTTATACTGAACTCTTGCAATTTTAAAAACACTTATTGATTAATCTCCTATTAAATGATACCTCTCCCTCTATCTCTTCAATGAAAAAATACGACGAAAGGACAAGGGTATGCCCCTTAAAGTTTTAATTCTGGGTGTCAGTGGATTTATTGGGAATAGACTTACAGAAGTTATTCTCGAGCGAACCAACTGGGAAGTCTATGGAATGGACATGACCACAGATAAAATCTCAGGTATCCTGTCGGACAAACGGTTTCATTTCTTTGAAGGTGACATTACCATCAATAAAGAGTGGATTGAGTACCACATTCGAAAGTGTGATGTCGTTCTGCCTCTTGTCGCGATTGCCACACCAGCCCTTTACGTCCAAGATCCCCTTCGGGTCTTTAATCTTGATTTTATGGCAAATTTAGAAATTATTCGTGCCATTGTCCGCCATAAAAAACGCGTTGTTTTCCCCTCAACCTCAGAAGTCTACGGAATGTGTGAAGACCCTGAGTTCAATGAAGAGACCAGCAATCTTGTCTTGGGTCCCATTCATAAACAACGGTGGATTTATTCGTGCTCCAAGCAACTCCTTGATCGCGTCATTTATGCCCATGGCGTGCAGGACAATTTAAACTATACACTCATTCGGCCTTTTAATTGGATTGGTCCAAAACTTGATAACATTATGGACCCCAAAGAAGGCAGTTCGCGTGTCTTAACACAATTTATCAGCAATGTGATTCATGGTCATGATATTAAACTTGTCGATGGCGGAGAGCAACATCGTTGTTTTACCTATATTGACGATGGCATTGATGCCCTTTTAAAAATCATTGAGAACAAAGATGATTGTGCGTCGCGGCGTATCTTCAATCTTGGAAACCCCGAAAATGATGTTTCCATTAAAACCCTTGCTCACCTTGTTCTGGATCTTATTAAGACCTATCCACGCTATAGGGAAAGAGCTGACAAGGTTTCCATTGTTTCCGTTGATTCCGAGAAATATTATGGAAAATCTTATCAGGATGCACAAGCACGGGTTCCCTCCATTAAAATGGCAGAAACCTACTTAGACTGGACTCCCAAAATAGATCTTAAAACAGCTCTTAAGAAAACGCTTGATTATCATTTAAAACACCCTGATGAGTCGCTAACAGAAGAGGACAATTAGTCCTTTGTGCTTGTGAATTTCAAAGATGACCTTTTTTCAAAAAATTTCTCAGCTCTTAAACACAGAAAAAAAGATTCATTTTAATCATACCCCTAAAGGATATGAAGGGTTTCTGCTTAAAAAGATTTTTGAGCAAAATACCTCCATTTTGTACATTGCGCGGGACGATTCAAGTCTAAATTCCTTTAAAAATACGATGCGGTTTTATGCACCAAACGTGCCGCTTCTTCTTTTTAGAGGCCCCGATACCGTTCCCTACGATCGCACCTCCCCAAAGGCAAGCTTGACCGCGGAGCGGACTGAAACTCTATTCGTGCTCTCTGAACGACTCAAAACGTCAACGCCTGTTTTTGTTGCGACGTCTCCCCAAGCGTTCCTTCAGAGAATCCCTCCTCCTTCATTTTTTCAAGGGCGATCCCTTTTTTTAAAAAAAGAAGAAACTTTTTCTTATTCAGAACTTCAAAACTTTCTTCACCAAGAAGGATATCGGCGTGTTGAAGTGGTCCACGAGCCAGGAGAATTTGCAATTCGAGGCGGAATTTTGGATCTTTTTACGCCAAGTCTTTCAACGCCGGTCCGTCTTGATTTTTTTGGGGATCATCTTCAAACCCTTCATCCGTTTGACCCCCTCACACAACTTAAAAACAACGCGTCTCTTTCAGAGCTTAAAATTACCCCCTCTCACGAAATTCTTTTGGATGAAACGTCCATTCGTCTTTTTCGAACACAGTACCGGGAATATTTTGGAGCGTCTGCCACCGAGGATGCTCTTTACAAAGCCATCACAGAAAAAAGGCTCTATCCGGGTTATGAGCAATGGATGCCTCTTTTTTTTGACCGCATGAATAATCTCTGGGATTATTTAAAAAATCCTCTTCTTGCCTTTGAATTTCAAGCCACAGAAAGCCTTCATGCGACGGAAGAAAGCATCCAAGATCATTATGAAACGCGTCGTCAAGATGTCACTCAAAAAACCCCTAAACACTCCTTTTCAGAGACTGAAGTTTATCGTCCGCTTCCACCCCAGCTGCTTTATGCATCTCCTTCTGAAGTTCAAGATCTTCTTAAATCGTCAAAGACGCTTCAATTTACGCCCTTTCAAGCCTCTCAAGAAACCGATCTTGATGCGGGGGGAAAACTTTATGACTGGAGCTCACTTCGGTCTAAAATTAAAGCAGGCGTCCTTAAAGAAACAACGCTCTTTGAAGAAATTTCAAAAACCATTTCAACGCATCTTCAGAAAAAACAATCTCCTCTCATTCTTGTGGGCTACAGCCCCTCTTCTCTCCAAAGATTGAGCCATCTCTTAAAAGAACATTTCTCTTTTTCTTTTAAAGAAATTTCAACACTCACGGAGATTGATCCTTCTGATGAAAACACACTTTATGGGTCTATTCTCCCTTTAGAACAGGGATTTGAAACCCCTTTTCTCTCCTTCATAACAGAACAAGATATTTTAGGCGAGCGCCTGATACGGGCCCCAAAGGTTAATCGAAAAGCGGCCGATCAAATTTTAGAGGAGATTTCAAGTTTTAGGACGGGAGATCTACTTGTTCATGTTCATCATGGTATTGGCCGCTATGAGGGGCTTCTTACCCTTGATATCAATGGCAACAAGCACGACTGTCTCGCCCTTTCTTATGATGGCGGCGATAAACTTTTTGTTCCTGTTGAAAACATGGACATTCTCAGTCGTTTTGGATCCGAGGGAAGCGTCCACCTCCTCGATAAACTTGGGAGCGCCCAGTGGCAAGCCCGTAAAGCCCGCGTTAAAAAACGTTTAAAAGACATTGCTGAAAAACTCATGGCTATTGCAGCCAAACGTGCTCTTGAGACGGCTCCCTCCCTGGAAGTCCCCTCTTCTCTTTATGAGGAATTTTGTAATGGGTTTCCCTTTGTTGAAACCGACGATCAATTGCGCGTTTGCAAGGAGGTCATCGAAGACCTCTCCAAAACAATTCCCATGGATCGCCTTGTTTGTGGAGATGTTGGCTTTGGAAAAACTGAAATTGCCTTAAGAGCCGCCTTTATTGCAGCCACAGCGGGCAAGCAAGTCTCACTTGTCGCCCCAACAACCTTGCTTGCACGACAACACTTTAAAACATTCGAAGACCGATTTAAACACACAAATCTTAAGGTTGTTGAGCTGTCCCGTCTCGTTCCTTCTAAGCAAGCAAAAGAAAATCGCGCAGCTCTTGAAAAAGGAGAAGCGCAGATTCTGATCTCAACCCATGCAGCGTTTTCAAAGTCGCTTACGTTTAAAGATCTTGGCCTTCTTATTATTGATGAAGAACAACATTTTGGCGTCTCTCAAAAAGACAAACTGAAAGAAAAATATCCCCCCCTTCATATTCTTACCCTGACAGCCACCCCTATTCCAAGAACTCTTCAAATGTCGCTCTCTGGGGTAAGAGATTTAAGTCTTATTACAACGCCTCCCGTTGACCGGATGGCCGTTAAAACCTTTGTGATGCCTTTTGATGGGGTTACAATTCGGGAGGCTCTCCTCCGTGAACACTTCCGCGGTGGTCAATCTTTTTATGTCGCCCCCCGTGTTGAGGATCTTGTCCCTCTTAAAACTCAACTTTCAAAACTTGTTCCTGAACTCAAAATCCTGTGTGCCCATGGTCAACTGACTCCAAATGCGCTTGAAGCTGTTATGGCCGCCTTTTATGACAAGAAATGCGATGTTCTTCTCGCCACAAATATTATTGAATCGGGCCTTGATGTCGCCTCCGCTAATACCCTCATTATTCATAAAGCAGACTACTTTGGTCTCTCTCAACTCTATCAGCTAAGAGGGCGTGTGGGGCGTTCTAAAGTCCGTGGATATGCCTATCTAACTTATTCGCCTGGAAAACTGATCACAGAGAATGCTAAACGTCGTCTCACCGTTCTTGAAACCCTTGATACCCTGGGTGTCGGGTTTAGCATTGCAAGCCATGATATGGACATTAGAGGCGCTGGAAATCTTGTTGGGGAAGAACAATCTGGGCATATTAAAGAAGTCGGCATTGAACTTTATCAACATCTTTTAAAAGAAGCCATTGAAGCTCTTAAATCGGGGGACGAAGCATCTTTTAGAGAAGACACAGCTTCTGCTCAAGTATCCTATGAAGGGGCTGTTATGATCCCAGAGACGTATGTCTCGGATCTTTCCTTGCGGCTTTCTCTGTATAAGAGACTCTCAAATTTAAGAGATGACGGAGAAATCAAGATTTTTGCAGATGAACTCATGGATCGGTTTGGGCAGATTCCAAAACCTGTTCAGAATCTTTTAGATGTGGTCGGATTAAAACGCCTTGCTGAAAAGGCAGGACTTGAAAAGGTTGACCTTGGTCCCAAAGGGGTTGTTTTAACGTTTTATAAAAACATCTTTAAAAATCCTGTCGGACTTGTAGACCTTTTGAACAAAAGCTCAGGCACCTTAAAGCTGAGGCCCGACCATAAGCTTTTCTTTGTCAAAGGATGGACACATCAAAAAAATCGCCTTCAAGATGTGAGGAATCTTCTTATGATGCTTGGGGAATTGAGTCAAAAGGAAGGGGTTTAACTTATAACCCCCTCTTTTTTTTGGGACATTCTAAAAAATTTTTTTACTTTTTTTTCATCATCTCCCTTTATAGCTGAAATTTCTCTTATTTTTTTTCATTCTCTGAAGATAATTTTTTTTCCTTATCATTAACAAATACCTTGGATGTCTTTGTTTTAGCATCATAATGTACAACAATAGAGGGATCTATTTTCCAGCGGCTATTAGTGTTAGGAGCCGACGGAGCGCAACAACATCCCATAGAAGCATACTCATCTACTTTAAAGCCTGCATCTATTATTCCTATCTCTTTTGCCTGCGCACGTCTTACGGAACTTAAACTGAATTTCGTACCTTTCTTCCTATAACTTATCACTGTTGTTTTCAAATACTTTTCGACCGCGTCAGCAGTCTCAGGAGAGGAAGCTTTGAAGGATCCTGCTATTGTCGGAATCGTCACTTCTTGAACGCCGAAACTCCCATAAGAACCCTTTCTTACCTCAGGAGATTGATCGTCCGGTATGGCGGCAATAGAAGTACCTGGATAATAATTTACTGTTACGGGGACAGCTGTTGCTCTGTCAAAAGCAACTCCTCCAGATAAAACAACATCTTCATGTCCCCCTAAGGAAACACTTTCTACAATGGCAGGGTGCCTTCCGATCTTTTTTACAAATTTGAGATAATCTAAAATAATCTGTCGTTGCTGTGGAGTCAGATTCCCAAGATTATAGTCATTTTTCCCTTCTCTTCCATTGTCCGAAAAAGTCAACCAACTACTTATATTGGGGGTGTCATCAGTCGCCATCGTCAAAGAACTTCCCAACACTCCACAGGCAACAAAACATGCAGCCGAGACAATATTTTGTAATTTTTTCATTATTTTTCCTTTCAGATATTTTTGTTTTATTTATTATTTAAGACATCTCCTCGGAAAAAATAGAATATCGTTCTTTGGTGTTCGTCACAAGCCTAAAATTTCTGAGAGTGTTCACCTTAAAAATAGATCGAAAAATATCTGGTCTATATCTGTAAAAATGTTGTGATTACCAATTCCTATACTCATTAAGCCATAGAAAGATAAAGAAATTTTATAAAAAACTTTTCAGAGGCAGCTCATGCAGACGAACCTTTATAGCAAGATGCTTGAGGGTTTTATGACTTTTTACTTCCCTCAAAATAATCTTAAAAGCTCTTACCCAAGCTTTTTCGAGTTCCCTTAACTTTATTTGAGCTCTTTTTGAATTTTTTCAAGAATCGAAGTCACCATAAGGGCCTCTAAAAATGCTTCTGATTTTTCATTTTTTTGAATCGCTCTCAAAAAAGCCAAGCATTCGTTTTTGAGCGGCTCTTCCTCGGGAACTTTTATATATTTTTCATCTTTTTTAAGGGGAAGAGCCTCTTTATCTTCTGAGTTAAAAAGAATAGGAGTATAAAGGAGCTTTTCATCCCAAGGCTTTGTATCATCAAAGCACAACGACCCTTTCGTCCCCAAAGCGACAATTTTTTGTTCCTTATAGGGACTCAATCGAGAGAGCGACATTTGAACGGCAATATCAGAAAACAAGAGCGTTGTTTCAACCACGTCGGCAATATCCTCGCGTTCATATAATGCCTGTGAGGTTATTTGGTGAGGCATTTTCTTTTTACAGGTCGGAAGAAGCTCCCAAATCATTGAGAGATCATGGGGACCAAAATCCCACAAAACGCTTTCGTTTTTGAAAAATTTTCCAAAATTTTTCCGGGAGGTTTGAAGACATTTGATCTCTCCAATCATCTCTTTTTGAACCATGTCTTTCATTTTTTGAAACACAGGATGATGGAGAAGGAGATGCCCGCCCATAATATGACGATTCGATTTGAGGGACACATCATATAAAATTTGAGCATTTTTTTCTGTAAAAGCGACAGGCTTTTCAATAAAAACATGCTTTTGATGTTCAAAGGCTTGCTGAGCAAGAGATCCACGATCTTGGGAAGAGGTTGCAATAAAAATCCCGTGAATTGCATCGTTTTTAAGAACATCTTCAAATTCAAACACAGGAATGTGGTAGAGCTTTGACAGATCTAGGGCACGTGTTTCATTTTTTTCAACAATTCCCCCCAAAGCCTCGAGAGAGACAAGCGTTCTGACGAGGTTCTCTCCCCAGCTTCCACATCCTACAACAACACACTTTGGAAATTGAGCCGTCATTTTGAGAAAGACTCCCCTTTTGGAAATGTTTGAGAAAGTCTTGGCCCCATACGAATGGGGTCAATGGAGAGAGCACGCCCTGTTTTATCGTCGCTTACAATAAAAACAGCACAAAGATCTCCCTTTCCTTCCGCAGGCACCATACGCTCTCCTGAAATTTTCTTTGTAAACCGTGAAATGGGAATTTCTTTTTTCATGCCAATGACAGAATTATAATCACCGCACATCCCCACATCACTCTGATAGGCCGTCCCAAGGGGAAAAATTTGTTCATCTGCTGTGGGAATATGGGTATGAGTCCCAACCACAGCCGTCACGCGGCCATCTAAATAATGTGCAAGTGCCATTTTTTCACTGGTGGCTTCCGCATGAATATCCACAAATATAAAAGGAATAGAAGTCCCTAAGGGATACGTCTTTAAAACTTCATCCACTGCCCGGAAAGGATCATCGAGCGCATCCATAAAAAGACGCCCCATCACTTGAATAATAAGAATTTTTCGTCCATTGGAGAGCGTAAAAAGATTAAAACCTTTCCCGGGCACTCCCGGGGGATAATTTAAAGGCCTCAAAAGACGCGGCTCATTGCCGATATACGTCAAAATTTCCTTTTGATCCCAAGAATGATTTCCAAGGGTAATACAATCAATACCATTCTTAAAAAATTCTTCACATATTTTTTGGGTAATTCCAAATCCAGCAGCTGAATTTTCACCATTTAAAACAGTGAAATCAGGACGCAACGCATCCTTCAATGCTGGAAGATTTTCCAAAACCACCTCTCGACCCGATCGACCGACGACATCACCGAAATAAAGAAGGCGCATGTTTCCTTTGTATCTTTATGTATTAGAAAGGATGGCTCCCCGGGCCGGATTCGAACCAGCGACAGAGTGGTTAACAGCCACTTGCTCTACCGACTGAGCTACCGGGGATCAGAAAAATCAACTGATGAGAGGTTCATAACAAAGATTCATTCAAAAATCTAGGGTTAAAATACAAGAAAACCAGAGTATTTTTTTCTTAACCCTTCCTCATCATTTTTTAGTTTTGGAGGCCAGGACCGGAATCGAACCGACGTATAAGGATTTGCAGTCCTCCGCATAACCACTCTGCCACCCGGCCTTACAAACGTATTTTCAAGAAATATATACGCATGAATTACCTCGAACGTCAAGAAAAGGATTGTAAAAAAATTTTAAAAACCTTTTTTAAAAATGGGTCTTCAAGTGCTTTTAAAAAAGCCCATGATCTGATTTTAAGTTGCAAATTTTTGCCTAAAATGATACTTCTTAAGTGTCCATAGGCCTCTTTTTTTAAGGGTACGCGTTATGTCTTCTCGTTATGTCGATCCGGCCAATGATGTCATTTTTAAGAAAATTTTCTCTGATAAAGATCGATTGATTGATTTTTTGAATGCTGTCTTGCGTCTTGAGACAGGGAAAAAGATTAAGAAAATTGATTTTATTCCCCAAGAAGAACTTCCCAGCTTCAAATCGGGCCTGTGCAGTATCTTTGATATCAAATGTACAGATCAAGAAAAAAAGACATCCATTGTTGAAATGCAAAACAGGCCAGAGACTTCTTTTTTGAACCGCGTCCAATGTTATGCCGCCAATACATTTGTGTCTCAAATTAAGATAGGGGAAACACATGATGATCTGATGCCTGTTATTTTACTTTCCTTAACAGGACGGACTTTATTTGATAAAGAGGTGGACTGTATCAGTTATCATTTGAACGTTGAATCAAAGACCCAAAAGAGGTATCTTTTTTCGCTTTCATACGTCTTTATTGAACTTCCAAAATTCAAAAAGAAAGCAGAAGACTTAAAAAGTGTTGAAGATGAGTGGCTCTATTTTTTTGCAGAGTGGAACAAGACGCAAGCGCCCCCTGCAACGATCAAAGATCCATTTGTCTTAGAGGCTTATAATGCTATTGAGCAATTTAATTTAACGGAAGTTGAATATGATGCTTACTTAAGATCCCGCCTTGGGCAAGAAGCTGCTGACCTTATGATGAGTAAAATGATTGAAGAGAGTGTTAAACTTAACGCTCAGAAAACAGCGCTAAAATTGTTTAAGATGGGCATTGATCTTGATAAGATCTCTCAAGCGACAGACCTGACACATGCAGAAATCAAAGAGCTTATAAAAGAGCACCAGCTTCTCAAAAAAGAATAATCTTACCTTAGGAATACGGACGATAACACAAGATTTTCTGCCTCTTTTTGATACCCTTCAGCACGTCGGAAGCACGCCTGTTTCTTCTGAGGTTTCCGCTTATGTCAATCAAGACGATTATAATCAATCCACTAATTTTCTAAAGGCCTACAGAGGCAGTGAAGGAACCTTCAACTCCTATAGAAGAGAAGTTGAACGCCTTCTTCAATGGTGTGCGCTTGTCTCTCATAAATCTCTCTCTGAGCTCAGACGCGACGATATTGAATCCTTTATTCACTTTTGTCAAAACCCTCCCCTCTCATGGATTGGAACGAAAAAGGCACCACGCTTTCTCTCAAGCGAAGGGGCTCGCCTTCCCAATCCAGAATGGCGTCCTTTTGTTGTGACTGTATCAAAATCGGCGCACCAAAAGGGAGAAAGACCGGACCTTAAGAAATTTGAACTCTCTCAAGGCGCTCTTAAAGAGATTTTTGCAATTTTAAGCACGTTTTTCAATTATCTTCTTCAAGAAGAACATGTCTTCATGAATCCCATCGCTCTGATTCGGCAAAAAAGTAAATTTATTCGCAAGCATCAAGGACAACCTCTTGTGAGAAGGCTCACAGATCTTCAATGGAAATATGTTCTTAAAACGGCTCTTTCTATGGCAGATATCGAACCCGAGCTCCATGAAAGAACACTCTTCATTATGTCTGCCCTTTATGGGATGTATCTTCGGATTTCAGAGCTCGCCTCAAGTCTTCGATGGTCCCCTCAAATGAACCACTTTTCAAGGGATGGCGATGGAAACTGGTGGTTCACCACCGTTGGAAAAGGAAACAAACAACGTCAAATCGCTGTCAGCAATGCCATGCTGGATGCTTTGAAAAGATGGCGTCATGCATTGGGTCTTTCTGGACTTCCCTCGAGCTCAGATCAGTCCCCTCTTCTTCCCAAAGCGAAGGGAAAAGGCCCCATTACAAGTACAACGTATTTGAGGACACTCGTTCAATCTTGCTTTGATCAAGCAGCGTTGGATCTTGAAAAGAACAATCTCATCGAAGAGGCCGACTCTCTGCGCGATGTCACTGTCCACTGGCTCAGACATACAGGCATATCCGATGACGTTAAAATAAGACCAAGAGAACATGTGCGGGATGACGCAGGACATAGCTCCAGTGCAACCACCGATAAGTATATTGACATTGAGCTCAAAGAAAGGCATAGATCCGCAAAAGACAAGGCTATTTGAGAATTCTCCACCTCAAAAAGGAGCGTGCGCATATGAAAAATAGACAGAACCCCCTTCTTCGACGCATTACCCTCTGGGTAAGTATGGGCTCTCTTGTGGAGTACTATGATTTTGTTGTTTACGCCATGATGACAAAATATATCGCTCTTTTATTTTTTCCAACGGAAGATAAATCACTGGCAATCTTACAATCATTTCTGATTTTTGCGGTTGGTTATTTTGCACGCCCCTTTGGAGGCACAATTATTGGGATTATGGGAGACAGGTTTGGAAGAAAACCTGCGTTTCTCATGCTCACAGGTCTCATGTCTTTCAGCACATTTGCTATTGGATTTCTCCCAACGTATGAAAAACTGGGCCTTTCTGCCCCTTTTTTGCTTCTTATTTGCCGCATTCTTCAAGGGGTTTCTTATGCCGGCGAATTACCAGGAGCAACGACAATTATAGGAGAATTTTCTCCTCAAAAATCTTTGGGACGCTATACGAGTTTTATTATTTCAAGCACCAGTATTGGGGCAATTCTTGCAACTCTTATTCTTTATTTTCTAACCTCTACGCTTGAAGACCCTCAAATTTTAGCTTTTGGATGGCGTCTCCCATTTATCATCGGTGGCGTTCTTGGATTTGTCCTCCTGGCTCTTAGACTAAAACTTCTCGAAACGCCTGCTTTCCAAAGCGCACCAGCTCAGAGTCAAAACTCCTTTTTCGTTCTCATAAAAGATCATTATAAAGTCGTTTTACAAGGCTTTTCTTTAACAGCTTTCTTTTCCGCCCTTATTCTTCTTAATCTTTTTTTCCCTTATTATATTCCAACATTTTTTGGGTTCACATCAAAAGAAGTCTATTTTGGAATTACAGTGAGTCTTGTTTTTTCAGCAGTTATTCTTCCCTTTTGCGGGAGATTTTCTGATCTCTTTCCAAAAAGAAATATTCTCATCAAAACCTCCCTCACCTATGTCCTTCTCTGTGGACCTCTTTTTTCGCTTCTTTTTCTTCAAAATAGTATGATTCTCATTTTGTTTTTAATCGTCCATCAACTCTTTATTGCCCTTTTTGGGACTTCTTATTTTCCTGTGATGGTTCATCTTTTTCCGACCCAGGTAAGATATACAGGAATCGCTTTTTGTTATAATGTTACCTTTGCCTTTATGGCCCTCTTGCCGAGCCTCCTCACATCCTTAATGAGCGTTTCAAATTTTTGGGCAACCCCGGTTATGATATGTCTCTTTGCTTTAATTTCTCTGGGGGGAGCCTTAAGACTTCCTCCCCCCAAATAAAAACTCTAGTTTCCTTAATTTTCTTTCTTTTGTCTCAATCTGAATCCCAAAAAACCAACGATAACAGCTCCGACAAGGGCACTCGCTGGAATCAGTGCGAGCGCTACTTGATAAGAGGCAACAGCATATAACCTTCCCCCCTCAGCATTGAAGGTACCGCTCCAAACCATATCCATCATACGGCCAATAAGCGTATGAAAGAAAGATCCCCCCAACATATTAATACAATTCAAAAAGGCAATCGTAATTCCTAAATAGAGAGGTTTAACAAGATCAGATCCTGCAGCAAAGATAACCACCTGATAACAGCAAAAAATCCCGGCCAAAAAGAGCAGACACATTAACTCCATTTGGGTAAACTTATAATTTAAAAGAAGGGCTCCAAGCGTAAAGGCCATTCCCACTCCACACAAAGCGATAACAGTATAGGTTCCAAGCTTTCGACTGCACAGTGCAAGAAAGGGTCCTCCAAAAATCATTCCCACAAATAAAAACGAAACAAGTTGGGCTGCGTCATGCTTTGGAATATCATAAGCAACCATTAAATACGAAACACCCCATACGTCTGAGAACCCTTCCAATCCGCCTACCATGAGAAAGTTAGCCGCTGCTAACAGCCAGATTATAGGAGAGAGCAATGCTTTTAAGTGAGAGATCTTAAATGTCTCATCGGCCTCTTTTTGCCTCTGTTGATGACCGGGATTTCTTAGAAAAATGTAGACACTGAGGCCAATACTGATTGAAACAAGAGCAAGAACAAGGCCAACATTTTTCCAACCATTTGTCTCCATGAGAAGTCCAATCGGTTTTCCGCCATAGATCGCCCCCATTAAACCAAATGTAAATGAAAACCCAATCATTTTGGCGTATTGGCTCTTCGGGAACCACTCTGAGATAACTTTTGAAACCCCTAAAAAGCCTACAGCAGATCCAACACCGATTAAAAATCGACTTACACAGGCCACTGACCAGATTTCTGTATAAATGAAAAGCAGCATACCGAGCCCACATAACAGGGCAAAAGAAGAAATCACATAACGGGGACGAAACCGATCAAGTAATATGGCAACCGGAATTTGAGCACCGGCATATCCATAGTAATAAAAAGCCGCAAAGACACCAAATTGAGTCGCATCCACGGAAAAGCGCTCCATGATTTGCTGGACCATAAGCCCAGGCCATAGACGCAAGATAAACTGATAAGCAAAGAATGCAAGGGGGAAAGCCCACATAAAAAAGGGCATGTATTTATATTTTTGAGTCATCATAAGAGCTCTCTCTTAAAAAAAGATTTTTAAATTTTAGACCTGAAAAATGGGGGGAAATATAATTTTTTTCGGCTGTCAGCCGACAATAATCACAGAAATAACAGAGACAGAGATTACTTTTACGAAGGACATTATTCAAAAATTCTCACTTTTGTTCTAAGAAGAATGGGGAGCTTCTGTTGCCCGGTGCCCCCAACCGCGTTATAACTTTATGCAACCCGACGAGCATACGCTCTTAAAGCTGCATTATCATTTATACCATACACCTACTGATTTGCATTTAAGAGAGGTTACTCTCCTTCTCCCCGAATGTCAAAAAAATAATGAATTTGTAGGGGCAAAGTGATATGTCCTCTTGAAGAAAAAATCTGCTATTCATTTTAGCTCGCAAGTTAAAATGAAAGAAAATGTTTCTGATGAAAAAAAGTATCATCATACAAGAGGACATTATGGAAAAAGTGCTCATACGACAAAGAGTCGTCGACAAAAAAATAACCCAAATTGAAACGGAAGAAGAGGCGTTATTTTAAAAATCCTCGTTAGAAAGATTTTGAGAATCTCAAGCCTCTGGTGATGCTTGAAGGTATGAGACATGGTTTTTAACATATTTTTTGCTAAAAGGTTCTCTTGCATAGAGCTCTCTTTCAGCGACTTCAGCTGAATGGTCAACTGAGGAAAATGAGCAACCATCAGGTACGCTTATGCTTCTTTGAAGAGAGAATTTTCTACCCTTCTTTTCCACGGGAGGTGTCGTGGACTTAGAAACCACACCTAATGGATTCCATCTGAAGAAGGAATTTCTCCTCTTTTGTTCTAAAGAAGAATTTTTCATATCTTCTTCCATTCCATATAAATTAAAATTTCCAAAAATAGCTAATAACAAAAGCGTGGACGAAATAATTTTAGCCTTTTTAAAAAATGCTTTACCCATTAAAATTCTCCAAAAAAAATTACTTATTAAAAAAACGCGATGATACTAGAAATAAATTTATAAAGTCAAATAAATTATATTTTAATTTTTGAGAATATCAAGCTACGCGCACTCTGGGAGGGGGGAGATTATTTTTCAAGTCGCTTAATTCGGCTTGATCCTGTGCATCAATAATCTCAGCCACGCATGGAGGCGTCTATCATATCTCGCTGCTTTGACTTCCTCTTCCTCCTAAAGGGCATACCTTTATACATAAGAAATCCCAAAAACTCAGATTTGACCGTTAAACAGGCTCTTTATAAACAAGCCCGTGCCTCTTTTTTCCAACGGAAAGCTTTAAGAGACCGTTTCCAGAAAAGTCTTGAGATTCAATGCGGTACGTTTCATCCTCAATGATAGCGTCATTCAAACGCACGCCTTTTCCCTCAATGAGACGACGAACTTCTCCTTTGCTTTTGCAAAGCCCGAGATCAATAAAGAAATCAAGAATTGTCTTTTCTACGAGATCAGAGGCCGAAATTTCAATGACGGGAAGAGTTGACTCAATTTTAATTGTCCCAGTTTCAGAATCTCTTCCAATGACTTCAATTTTAGAAACGTCTTCACTTGACTCAAAGAGGCTCTCTGCCGTCGCACGCGCGGCTTGCATCTTTTGAGTCCCATGAACGAGCTCTGTGGCCTTATCAGCCAAGATTTTCTTAGCATCATTCAAAGATTTTTCAGGCAAAGATTTTTCAGAACCACAAATTCTGGAAATCTCCTCTATGGGAAGATCTGTAAAAAGTTTTAAAAACTTTTCCACATCTTGATCTTCCGTATTGCGCCAAAATTGCCAATAATCATAGGGGGACAGCAGATCCTCCCTGAGCCATACAGCCCCTTGGGCTGTTTTTCCCATCTTGGCACCTGACGATGTTGTAATCAGAGAGGTTGTCAGACCAAAGACAGAGCTATTCTCAACTCTTCTTACAAAATCCACACCAGAAACAATGTTGCCCCATTGATCCGATCCTCCAATTTGAAGGCGGCAACCCTCTCTTTTAAAGAGTTCCAAAAAGTCATAAGACTGAAAGATTATGTAGTTAAACTCAATAAAACTGAGAGGCTGTTCCCGGTCGAGTCTTAATTTAATAGAATCAAAGGTCAGCATTCGGTTAACACTGAAATGGCGCCCATAATCCCTTAAGAACTCAATAAATTTAAGACTCGAAAGCCAATCATCATTGTTGACTATTTTTGCTTGATTCTCGTGAGAACCAAACATTAAAAACTGCGAAAAGATTTCCTTAATATTGTCAATATTTTGACGAATATCTTCCTCTGACAACATCTGACGAAGTTCTGTTTTTCCAGAAGGATCCCCAATCTTTGTTGTCCCTCCTCCCATCAAGATGAGAGGTCTTAATCCATGACGCTGAGCAAGGCGTGCAAGCATAATCTGAACAAGATTTCCGACATGCAAACTTTTTGCCGTTGCATCAAATCCCACATAAAATGTAAAATTGGGCGTTTGACAGCTCTCATCTAAGGCTTCAAAATCTGTACATTGGTGGATAAACCCACGCATTATCGCTTCCTGCAAGAAAGGCGACTGTGGCGCAAAGGTAGGCATCATCTAAATTCCTTAAAATAAAGCATCCAGTGACTAAATTCACATTTTTTCAAAGGACGCCGCTCAAACAACACTGGACATCACCTTCCTCAAACATTAAAGACGGGATTGAGAAATAGCCTTTATCCTTAAAAAGGGATTTCATCATCAAAGTCAGACGAAACCTTCGCGTTCGTGTCTGACGGAATTTGAGACAAGTCTGGAAAGCCCGATATTTCCTCAGGAGCGCCTTCGCCATTTCCTCTCCCATCCAACATCGTAAGCTCTCCCCGAAACCGAGAGAGAACAACTTCCGTCGTATAACGATCCGTATTTGTTGCTGGATCTGTCCATTTACGGGTTTGAAGTTGCCCCTCTACATAAACTTTTGATCCTTTTTTGAGGTATCTTTCCACTATATCAGCCAAACGATCGTTGAAAATAACAATACGATGCCATTCCGTACGCTCCCGGCGCTCACCTGTCATTTTATCTTTCCAGGTTTCACTCGTTGCGATGGAAAATTGCGCAACCTTCGTGCCATCCTGAAGTTGCCGGATTTCAGGATCTTTTCCAAGATTTCCAATTAAAATAACTTTATTCACCCCAGCCATATCAAACTCCTTTTCGAACATAATTTATAAAATCATAATGCTTCTATCACAGCAGTATTTTCCTGAGAAAGAAAGAATCTCTTTTTTTTATCTTCGCCATCATATCAAAATTTTAAACCAAGTCAATTTAGGATGGGCTAAAAATTAAAGAAAGAAAAGGCGTGGCGATTCCGGAAAATTCTGCCATTAGGATCCATTAGGATTAACAGATCGATTATAACCAGATGTTTTTATTGCTAATAGTTATTATGAAAAGGTCTTTAAATGGCTCAAATTTAGCCACCCCAGTAAAGAAAAATTTCTGCCAAAACTCAAACCATAGGGTATTACAAAACGCAAAATAAATTAATTTCACGCGATTCTCAACTTTTCATGGTTTCAACAATAAATCAAATTGAAGAGGAGGATTCCCATGCTGCTTATTAATGAATATGGCAACAGTAT
>NCGZ01000009.1 GCA_002257235.1 Alphaproteobacteria bacterium 16-39-46 | reverse complement strand
TTCAGATGTAGAATCTGCTGAAGCGTCGACTGAAATAAACAGATCATCTCCTCCCTCAAGAGCGGGCGAATCTGCTGAAGATCTTGCAGGTGAATGTGGCGCGGAAACTGCCTCTGAAGAAGCTACTTGTTCAAATTCCTTTAAGTCATTTTCAGTGACTTCTAAAGGAGAAATTTCAGAACCAGGCGTTGGTGCGTGTACGGATAAAACATCAGAAGAGGGTGAACTTAACGCTGATGAAACCTCGTCTGGAACAGAAAGATCATTTTGAGCCACAAGAACAGGAGACTCTGCTAAAGATCTTGCAGGAGAATGTAGGGCGGATGCTGTACCTAGAGAAGATACGTCTTCAAAATCACTCAAGGCATTTTCAGCATTATCTCCGAGAGGGGAGGCTTCACCAACAGGGGGCAGTACAGCGTCAGATAAAGGTTCAGATGGAGAATCTACTGAAGCTGAAGCGTCGACTGGAACAGAAAGATCATTTTGAACCCCAAGAGCAGGAGATGCTGGATGAGGTCTATTTTCTGGGTGTGTAGTAGAAGTTAAATCTCCTACAGCTGGAGCGAGATCTGTGAGATGTGCTGTTGGCACTCTAGGTATTTCTTCAAAACTGTTTTCGTCGTCAGAAGGAGGAGCCATTGACTCTCCGTCATGATCAATAGCACCCGTAAATTCGAATTCATTGTCAGGGTCTAAAGTTGGACCATGATCGAGAGAAGTGATTTTAGTTCGTGCTAATGGAGACGGAATGATGTCCTCAGATTGAGAAACGGGGGCATTTCCAGCATCTAACGATGTGGAAATCACGCCAGGGGCATCCTCATCACTTTCATTAATCTCAAAGGAGAAGTTATTTCCTTCTGATGAAGCAGGGGAAAAAGGATCAGATGGAAGAGGACCCCCTTCTTCCTGAACTGGAGAAAGGTTTAATCCGGCTTTTTTTGCGGGGCTTGAGTCATCGGGAAGGAATGCAGACGGAGGAGGTGATATGGAGAGTCGTTCCGTATCATTCAAAAGGGGATTGATTGGCTCTTGAAGGTCAGCGGTTGTGGTTTTTTCGTAATAATCTTGGTTTGCTTTAAGGAGCTGGCTCCAAGCTTGTAAAGGGCTCTCACGATCGGTTGAAAGAAGCCGGCTCTTTAAAATAGGGTTTATGACTTTAGCAGAAAGGGTCGTGCTGAGTTGTGTGTAGGCCGCCTGAAGTTTCTCAAAAGCCTTCTGTAAAAGACTAAAAATCTCAAGAGTTTCCTCAATGGCATCGGGAGCCACTAAGAAGGCTAAATGAGTAGAATGGGTAAGATACGATGCGCCCCCCATCCAGGCAGGATTTTTCTCAATATCGGCAGGCATAAGGGAAGGGAGTTCGTTTGCGGACATTGAGGTTTGTGTTGTACTCTTAAGAAAACGTTCAAGGTTTTCCATTTGAGAAATAAAAATCTCTAATTTTTGGGCCTCACGGCCTTTGAGCGTTAAAACGCGCGCTCTTTCACGCTTGAGAGCTTCAGAAACAACGCTTTCATCTGCATAAAAATAAGAAGAAGAGAAGGTCGAGCCCTTATTTATTTTCCATCCTGTGAATTGCATCATTTTAATCATTAAAGATTCTATATAGGGTTGATAATCAACCCTTATGTGAGGATTACTCATCAATTCTTTCATGTCTGGAGAGTAGTTCAGAGCTTTTCTAATATCTGAAAGAGTCAACACCTCGTCTAAATTAGAAGGGAAAAGATCTCTTGAGATTTGAAGAAAGCCGTCCTCTTCCCTATCTTCTCCTTCTTCTAAAACAGGGGAAAGAGCCCCTTTTTTTGGATGTCCATGGACAGTCTTTTCCACACTTAACTCTTCTTCCGTCATACCTGATGCAGGATGAAAATTTAAACCTAAACCACTCACGACTGCAAAAGCAGACGGGGTTAAAAAATAAAAGGGCAACATGCGGTTTTTCATGATATACTTTACCTCGATGTTTGAGTTTATAAATTTGGAAGAGGAACCTCATTTGTAGGGGGGATTTTTATCCGTTATAACCCTCTTCATATTTTTAGTATGAACGGCTTTATTCAAAAATTCAAAGAAAAACCAGGAAGTGTTTCTTAGCTGTTTGAAAAAAAAGAAAAGAAAATGAGAAAATAAAAACTCTAATTTTGTGGCCAAAATTAGAGAAAAATATAATATTTTTATTAAATTTTATTGTTTTTTAAGCGGTTGTTTATTTTGAAGTGCAGAAATAAGACCTGATATTTTTCCACCAGATCTTTCAATAATAGATGCGTACTCTGATCTTTGTGTAACACTCATGCTAACGCCTTCTAAAAGAACATCAAAAATTTTAAATGAATCATCCTTTTTATAGACAAGCCACACAATAGTGATGGGGGCCCCGTCAGGCGTCTGGAGCCGTGAATTTACCTTTATTCCGCCATCCGTTAGGGGGCGCGTAGTAGAGACAATGAATTGATCTTCAGAGTTATATTGGCTAAATTTAGATGCATAATTATCGGCAACAGAATCAGCAAACAGATCCATATATTCTTGCTTTTCTTCATCTGTTGCTTGACGCCAATAACGTCCTAAGCAAAACTTTGCAATTGATTTTGTTGAAAAATGAGATTTGAAGAGTTCTTTAAAACGTGTTTTTCTTTCCGTCGATGAAATTGTTTTTGAGGTGAGGAGAGATGTTGCTTCCTTCCCAAGATTAACAATGAACTCTTTTGCAGCCCCTTGGTCTTGGGTTGTCAGAGAGGAAGACTCTTCTGTTGGAGGTGAAGGCTCAGTGTTTGCAGATAAAACAGAAATACTAAACGTACTGATGCTTAAAAAAAAGAGGACGAAAGGAAGTGTAAAACGCAACATAGGGGGACCTCAGGAGTTGAAAGTGATTTGATCTTTTAGTCTTCCTCGGGTTGGGGATGATCAGAGTCCATAGCAGAATTTGTTTCATCATTATCATCGAATTCTTTGTCATGCAATACCTTGGCACGTTTGTGCTGCCAGTAGAGACTGCGGAGTGCTGCATAGTAATCTACAGATGTTTCTTCTAGATTTTCAACCATGGTAAGGACATGGCTTCTTTCATCAGCGTAAGTTGCAGCAATACGAATATCCATAAGAGTGCGACGATCGTGGTGGATAGCATAGTAGTTGAAGGGATCAGCAAAGAAATCTCCAACCATGCCAAGAAGTCCTCTGAAATCTGTTGGACCCAAAATAGGCAGAACGAGATAGGGGCCAGGTTCAGCTCCCCATGTGGCGAGGGTTTGACCGAGATCTTCTGTATGAGGAGGAAGACCGACTTCGGAGGCAACATCAAAGAGGCCTAAAAGCCCAAATGTTGTGTTTATAATAAAGCGGGTTAGGCTCTCGCAGGCATGGTCAAGTTTACATTGTAAAACATCATTTAAAAAGTAAACGGGTGTTGCAAGATTATTGAGCACACAATGAACGCGCTTTTGGACAAAAGGTGGAACGACGCCTCTATAAATGTGGACCAAAGGGTTAAAAAGAAGACCCTCTAGGACGCGATTGAATTCAAAAACAACGCGGTTGAAGGGTTCAAGAGGATCATAGGGCTCTGTTGCACTCTGGTGGGTGTAAAGGGGAAGTGCTGGCGCAGGGGGGTTAAGAGACAGGGTTTTAGCAGCTGCATAGATATCTGAGTGGGGTGGAATGACATCTGAATTTGCCGAATGAACACAAAGCGTCAACCCCATAAATAAGAAAGCGACACTTAAGGTTGTCTTTATAAAAACGGAAAACATTTTCATTCTAAAGCGGAACATAATAGAAGGCAGTTCTTTTCTCCTAACTGTTTTTAAAGATCTTAAATTAGTCTTAGATCTAAACTTAAAAAACGAATGAAAGCAATGAAATCTACTTTTTCTGCTTCTCAAATGTATTTTTTTTACAATTTTTTAAAAAATGCAACACTTTAAATGCGAAAAAAATATCTTTCTAAAAGGAGGAAAATGTCATATAAAGAGCGCTTCTTTCATGAATTCCCATTGACACCCATCTCATCCCATGCTATCCCATAAAGATGGGGGGAAGTATCTTCTCTGTTGAGTTGTCTTTGTTTTGGGTTATGTGGCTTATGTTATTATTTCTGTCAACATTTATAAACAAAATAGACAGAAAGGGCCGCGTCTCGGTTCCCGCCTCTTTTCGGGCGTCGCTTTCTCAAAGTGTTTTTCAAGGAGTCGTTGTGTTTCGTTCTTATAAATATCCTGCACTTGAAGTTTGTGGGATGGAGCGCATGATGAAGCTTTCTGAAAGTGTTGATCGTCTGGATCAGTTTTCAGATATACAAGATGATTTTTCAGCAACGCTATTTGCCGATGCTCATTCCCTTCTCTTTGATGGAGAGGGGAGAATTTTAATTCCGCGATCTTTATTGGATTTTGTCAATATTACGGAGACAGCTGCCTTTGTAGGAAGGGGGGCAACATTTCAAATTTGGAATCCCGTGCTATTTGAGAAGTATCAGGAAGAAGCGCGGAGTCGCATTCAATCTCAAAAAGAGACGTTAAAACTTCAAGGTTTTTCAAAGAGCCAAGAGGATTCCCATGAATGAGGTCTCAAAAAATAAAAAAAAATCTGAGGAAAGGCCTTTTTTAGACGTTTCCCAAGAAATTTCTCTAAAGCATATCCCCGTGATGATATCTGAAGTTCTTTCTTTTTTAGATCCGAAAGAGCAGGAAACCTATGTAGATGGGACCTTTGGGCTTGGAGGGTACAGCTCTGCTATTTTAAAAGAATCAAACGCCCATGTGATTGCAATTGATCGTGATGAAGAGGTTGAAGAAATTGCAAAAGAACTCGAGAAAGAGTTCAAAGGGCGATTCCAGTTTATAAGGAGTAATTTCTCGGAGATTGAGGCTGTTTTGCTTCAGAGAGAGCTTTCAGAGGTCCAAGGCGTTGTTTTTGATTTAGGCGTTTCTTCTCCTCAGATTGATAATGCTGAACGTGGTTTTTCTTTTCAAAAAGAAGGTCCACTGGACATGCGAATGGAAAAAACGGGGTTTAAAGCCCTTGACGTTGTGAACACAGCGACAGAAGAAATGCTAGCAGATATATTCTATCATTATGGAGATGAAACAAAATCACGTCGTATTGCCCGTGCTATTTTGAAAGCAAGGCTTCAAAAACCTTTTACCACAACGTCTGAACTTGTTCGTGTCGTTCATTCCGTGATGGGGGCAAAAAGTGGAAAGATTGACTCTGCTACGCGCGTATTTCAAGCACTCCGGATTTATGTGAATGATGAAATTGGATCTCTGAAAAAAGGACTAGAAGGGGCTTTAAAAGTTTTAAGTCCAGGAGGACGTTTGATTATTGTGACGTTTCATTCTTTGGAAGATCGTATTGTCAAAGATTTTTTTAATATGCATTCTGGAAAGTCAAAAAATTCATATTCTAGGCATTCTCCATTACCCTCATGCGTCCCTCAACAACCAATTTTGCATCTTTTAACACCAAAAGCAATCAGACCACAAGAATCTGAGATTTTTCAAAATCCGCGTGCGCGTTCTGCAAAGTTAAGAGCAGCTTTAAGAACAATGACCCCCTTCTATTCTATGATGAATGGGGTATAAAATGAGAAGATTTTTGGTCTTTATGATTTTGATGATTGGAGGAATTGGAATCCTTTTGTTTAATGTTAAATATAAAGTTGTTGGACTTGAACAAGAATTATCGCATGTAAAGAGAGATATTACCAATTCCAGGCAATCGATTCATATTTTGAAAGCGGAATGGGAACACTTAAATAATCCTGGTCGACTTCAAAAGCTTGCACAAAAATATTTGAATCTTATTCCCCTTGATCAAAGTCATTACCTTGCTTTAAGTCAAATTCCCTTTCGCGATGATGCTGTTATATCCTACGTGACGGAGACGTTGCAGACGGAGGGCATTCTCCAGGAATCATCTGGCGGTCAAAGCTCAATTCCTTTTCAAGAATCTGTAAGAGGGAGATAGGAAAATGTATCTCCCCCTCTCAAGCAACAAGCACTCCTTTTGTGATTTAGCCTTGGGAATTTCCTCCTCAAGCTCTCAAAAAACCGCTCTTGGGGAAAAATATACGCACTCAATGGGGATGGGGCGTCAACGCTTAATTATTGTAGGGAGCTTCTTTTGTATCTTTTTTTTATTGATTGCGTTGCGTCTTATTGAGGTCATGGGATTGTCTCCCAATATGGAAGGAAAGCTTAAGTTGGACGATAGCATGAAAATTTTGTCATGCAAGCGGAATGATATTGTGGACAGAAATGGTATTTTACTTGCAACAAATTTAAAAACAGAATCCCTTTTTGCTGTTCCACATCAGATTAAAAATCCAGAGGGAATTGCTCAAAAAATTGTTGAAGTTCTTCCCCATTTAAAATTTGAAGAGGTTCTAAAAAAATTAAGGTCTGACAAGAAATTCATCTGGATTGCGCGTAATTTGTCACCCCATGATCAGGCAAGAATTCATCGGCTTGGCGTGCCTGGATTAAATTTTCATAAAGAAGAAAAACGTGTCTATCCCCATGGGGCTCTTTTATCTCATGTTCTCGGATTTACGGATGTTGATAATCAAGGAATTGGAGGGATAGAACATCAATTTAATGAAGCTCTTGTTCAATCAGAAGGATCTTTACAACTTTCCATTGATTTGAGAATTCAACATATTCTTCATGATGAAATTTCTAAGGGCATTGAGAATTTTCAGGCAAAGGGGGGAACAGGAATTGTGTTAGATGTCAAGACGGGTGAGGTTCTAGCGATGGTTTCCTTTCCAGATTTTGATCCTAATTTTCCCAAAAAAATGCCCCCTGAAAATTTATTTAATAGAAGTACTTTAGGGGTTTATGAAATGGGCTCTGCCTTTAAGCTTTTAACCGTCGCCATGGCTCTTGAAAACAAAACAGCGACGCTCCAAAGTCAATACGATGCGTCACAACCTTTAAAAGTTGCGCGATTTAGAATCAAAGATTTCAAACCCAAAAACCGTGTTCTTTCAGTAATTGAGATGGTTCAATATTCCTCGAATATTGCGTGTGCAAAAATGGCTCTTGAAATTGGTGTGAAGCGTCAGAAGATGTTTTTGGAAAAATTAGGTCTTTTGAGAGCCCCCAAAATTGAAGTTCCTGAGGTTGGAAAACCCATGATGCCTCAAGACTGGAGAGATATAAATTTAATTACCATTTCCTATGGATATGGGGTGAGCGTGAGTCCAATTGCGCTTGCGGGAGCTCTCTCTTCTTTAATTAATGGCGGTATTTTGAGAGAGCCGACACTTTCCAAGGTTGATCCAACAATTGAACGTGGTGTAAGAGTTGTTTCTGCAGAAACTTCTCGTACGATGCAGAAATTATTAAGACTTGTATTGACACATGGAACGGCTAAAAAAGGAAACGTTCCGGGCCTTATGGTGGGAGGGAAAACGAGTACAGCAGAAGTACTTCTTGCAAATGGAAAGGGGTATAATCGAGAGCAAAATTTGTCGACGTTTGTAGGCGCTTTTCCAATGACGGACCCTCAGTTTTTAGTGATGATAATGATCGATCGTCCCATTGCGACAAAAGAAACCTATGGGTATTCAACGGGAGGATGGACTTCTGCCCCTATTGCTGGGAATGTTATGGGACGAATGGCTCCCCTTCTTGGAGTTAAGCCAATCAACGAACAAGATCCTAAAATTCAGGCGGCTTTCTATCTTCCTGGCGGCCATAATGAGGAAAAGACGCCATCCCAGAAAACCGAAGGGTTTAGAAATGCAGGATATTAATTTTTTTCCCCAAAAGCTTCTCGCTGAATTCACGATTGAAGATATAAATCGCCTTAAGGAACTTGGCTGTTCAGGTCTTGCTCTTGACACACGCAGTCTTGAAAAAGGAGATTTTTTTATCGGGGTCGATGGGCAAGAGACGACAGGGGCTCTATTCTTAGAAGAAGCCCTCCTTAAAGGGGCGTGTGGTGCTCTCATAAGTCAAAGAGGATATGAAGAAATTCGCTCTCAAAATCGGATTTTAAAATCACTTCCTCTATGGATTTCAAATGAAAATCCGAGCCTGTTTGCAGGTGAAATGGCGGCTCTCTTTTATACAAAAATACCCAAGCGATTGATGGCTGTGACAGGGACAAATGGAAAAACCTCAACGACTTTTTTTGCCCATCAAATTATGTTTAAACTTGGTTTTCCTTCTGCGTGTCTTGGGACAACGGGGCTTTGGATAATGGGTCCAGAGGGGACAATTCCTGTGACCGAAAGATCAAAATTAACAAGTCCGGATGCGGTTACGCTTCACAAAATTTTAGAAAAACTTTATCTGCGCGGAATTGAAAGTGTGGCTCTTGAAGCGTCAAGCCATGGGCTTCATCAAAATCGGTTAAAGGGATTAAATTTTAAAGCAGCGGCTTTTACGAACTTCTCACAGGATCATCTTGATTATCATCGAACGATGGAGGATTATTTTGAGGCAAAATGTCTTCTTTTTGAAGAGATTTTAGAAACAGAGGGTTGGGCCGTTTTAAATGCGGATATACAAGAAATTGGTATTTTAACGAAAATTGCAGAACGTCGTTGTCACCGTCTTTTTACCTATGGGATAAAGGGAGCAGATGTCCGATTGCTGAAGTATGAGCCTAAGTTAGATCGTTTAGAGATTACCGTTAATTTATGGGGTATTGTCAAAACGTTAACCCTTCCTTTGATCGGAGACTATCAGGTGCATAATGCTTTGTGTGCCTTAGGACTTGTTTTGGGCGCACTTGATGCAAGCCCAAGTGATACAGTGATTCTTGAAAGAGCCCTGGAGGCTCTTGAGCATCTTCAAGCGCCTCCGGGTCGTCTTGAGAAAGTGGGTGAGACAAAAACAAAAGCGCGGGTCTATGTGGATTATGCCCATACACCAGATGCTTATGAGAGGGTTTTGAAAACATTGCGTCCGTTCACAAAAGGGAATTTATGGATTCTTTTTGGTTGCGGAGGAGACCGAGATGCTCAGAAGCGGCCCTTAATGGGAAAAATAGCGCACACTCATGCAGATTTTGTCGTCATTACAGATGACAATCCACGTTCAGAATCCCTCGGTGAGATTCGATCTCAAATTTTAGCTTTTCTTTCAAAAGAAAAGAAGAAGTGTCTTGAAAATAGAGGTGTACCTGAAAATATTTTTGTGATAGAGGACCGAGAAAAAGCTATTAAGTGGACACTTCAGCAGCTTAAAGAAGGAGATGTTTTGCTTTTGGCAGGAAAAGGACATGAAACGGGACAAATTATCGGAAACATTACATATCCTTTTAATGATAAAAATGTAACTTTAACGTTGTTGAAAGAATTGGAAGCGTAAATGTTACACCCCAACTTTCCTCTGTGGACGCATGACGATATTATAAAGGCGACCCAAGGGAAGGCTTTTGGACCGTCACAAGACTCTTTTGGATGCGCCCTTGACAGTCGTGATGTTCGAGAGGGCGATCTCTTTATTCCAATTCGGGGTGAGACGACGGATGGTCATCATTTTATTAAAGAAGCTGTAGGACGGGGAGCTGTGGTGGTTCTCATTGATCATTGGCCTTCAGAGTATTCATCCTCCCGGAACCGCCCCCTTGATGTTTCTTTTATAGTGGTAAAAGATACATTTGAAGCTCTTTGGGCACTCGCGCGATATGCACGCGCACGATTTCGTCCTGATATTAAAATTGCAGCCATAACGGGGAGTGTTGGAAAGACAACGACAAAGAAAGCGCTCGCCCATATTTTAAAAGAGCAAGGACGTGTGGCTGCAAGTGCAAAGAGTTTAAATACAAAATTGGGCGTACCGCTTTCTCTCATAAGGTCTCCCAAAGATGCGGACTATGGTGTTTTTGAAATTGGGATGAGTCAAAAGGGAGAGATTGCTCCTCTTTCTGAATTGGTAAAACCGCATGTTGCGGTGATTACCATGCTTGCTCCTGCACATTTTGGGGCTTTCTCTTCCCTTGAAGAAATCGCACAAGAAAAATCCGAGATTATAAAAGGACTTTCTCCGAATGGTGTTGTGATTTTAAATCATGATATGCCTCTTTTTAGGGAAATATCCGCAGGTATTCCACATCAAAAGTTGACATTTGGACGTTCAGAAGAATCAGACTTAAGGCTTTTGGGTGTGAGGCTTCTAGAGTTTGGGTTTTTGGAAGTGAAGGCACAATTTGCCCAAGAAAAATCTCCGTTTACTTACGTTTTGCAGGCAATTGGGGCGCATTTTGCGTATAATACCCTGGGAGCGATTTTGACGGCTCGTGCGCTCGGAGCAGATGTCAAAAAAGCAATCGAGAGCCTTGAAACATTTACACCCGAAGTGAGACGTGGTCAGTATCAAACTCTTTTTTATGAAGGAAGAGAATTGGTGTTGCTGGATGAAAGCTATAATGCAAATCCGACGTCGATGCAGGCAGCTCTTGAAGCACTTTCTTATCTTCCAAAATGGAAAGGAGGAAGAATGGTGGCTGTCTTGGGCGATATGCTTGAACTTGGGAAAGAAAGTGAAACGTTTCATCGTGCGATATCTCATGAAATTGAAAAGCACCATATTGATGCTGTTTTTACATGCGGAAAGATGATGGAACTTCTTCATAAAGTGCTTCCTCTTAATGTCCAAAAAGTACATGTTGATCGGTCTCAAGATCTCTTTGAAAGCGTCAAAATGCTTCTTGAAGAAAAAGATAATATTATGGTGAAAGGGTCTCTGGGGATGAAAATGGACAATTTTGTAAAAGCTCTAAAGGGGGAATAATGCTTTATAATTTACTTTTTCCATTGTCGCATGAATGGGGCTTTTTTAATCTGTTTCGATACATTACGTTTCGAACGGGCGGGGCTATGCTGACGTCTCTGCTGATTAGTTTTTACTTGGGCCCTCTGATTATTCGTTGGCTAAAATCAAAACAAAAAGAGGGCCAACCCATTCGCCTTGATGGACCTGAAAGCCATCTTTTAACAAAAAAAGGAACGCCCACGATGGGAGGAATTTTAATTCTTCTCTCTCTGCTTCTCAGCACACTTCTCTGGGCTGATTTAACCAATGGATACATCTGGATTTGCCTAGGAATAACGGCGGGATTTGGGGTATTAGGATTTCAAGATGATTATCTTAAACTTACCCGTCGCACAAGTGCGGGACTCTCAGCCAAAGCCAAAATTTTGCTTCAACTCTTCATGGCCGGATTTGCCATTTTTTTTATTTTAAGAATGGATCCAGGGGGTGAGATTTCAAGAAGTGTTCTTATTCCTTATACAAAAAATTTCATGATTCATATCGGTATTTTTTACAGTTTTTTTGCGGCCATTTGCATTGTGGGATCTTCAAACGCTGTTAATTTGACCGATGGTTTGGATGGTCTTGCCATAGGTCCTATCATTATCGCCGTTCTTTGTTTTGGATTAATTAGCTATCTCGTGGGAAATCATGTTTTTGCAACGTATTTGCATATTCCTTTTGTGCCAAAAGTGGGAGAGCTTTCTGTTTTATGTGGTGCCCTCGTGGGAGGGAGCCTAGGGTTTTTATGGTTTAATGCCCCTCCGGCTCAAGTTTTTATGGGAGATACAGGATCATTGTCGATTGGAGCGCTTTTAGGAACGGTTGCTGTGATTACGAAGCATGAGCTGATCCTTGTAATTATTGGTGGGCTTTTTGTTCTTGAGGCGGCCTCTGTCATTATTCAAGTGGGCTATTTTAAATATACCAAAGGAAAGCGTATTTTTCTGATGGCTCCTCTTCACCATCATTTTGAAAAGAAGGGGTGGGCTGAGACAACGATCGTTATTCGTTTTTGGATTATTGCGATTATTTTAGCCTTGATTGGTCTTGCAAGTCTAAAGTTAAGGTGAGACAAAAATCGTCCTAATTAAGATTTTTTCATAAATTCTGTTCTTATTTAAGTAAGTTTTTAAAAGGTGATTTTTGTACCTTTATACAAATCTTGATCTGACTTAGTTTTTTGTTCTCAACAGTTTGAACAGGTCTTTCTCCCAGAGAATTTCAGTATGTATCTCCAAAGAAGCTGTGATATACTGCATTAAATTTCAAGGATGAAAGTAATGGCTGAATTCCAAAACAAGACTTACACGATAAATATTGGGACAGACAATTTTAAAGAAATGGCAACAGGCAATGACTTGTTTGTCGATAAAACGTCTTTTGTTTCCGCACTCCTTGGAGGTGGATACAAGGTTACGCTCATCACGCGCCCACGCAGGTGGGGCAAGACTCTTAATATGACGATGCTCCAGTATTTTTTTGGCATTTTACAATCCATGGTCCATAATGAATTGCATTCAAAACCGTGGAAAATTTAAAGCCTATTGGGTGGGAACAGCAAGCACAGCTCTCATTGAGCAAGCGCTTATTCTTGATAAGTTTCAGGAAGAAATGCAGACTCTTATTGATGGCGGAAGTGTCGAGATGTTAGCGGATCCAAAAATGGTGTTTGCGGATATTAAATCCTCGCCCAATGCGCTTTATAATCTCTTGCTCTTTTCAGGGTATTTAACAGTGGAAAGAAGCATCGAAAATGATGATACGACCTATAATTGCGATGTTAAGATCCCTAATCGTGAAGTACGTAGCGTATTTTCTGGGTCTCTTCAAAAATGGATCTCCCAAAAATTTAACATTGATGTGAATGAATATAATGCATTTCTAAATGATCTCCTGAAAGGAAATGTTGAAACTTTTACCCAGAAGCTTAAAGATTATCTTGAGATTTCGGCAAGCTTCTTTGCAACAGGTCCTAAGAATTCAGAGCTTTTTTATAATGGATTTATCATGGGTCTCGTCTCATCTGTTTCTTCTCAGTATTTTGTCGAAGCTAAGAGAGAATCGGGAGCTGGACGCGCTAATTTTCTTCTTATTCCCAAACCAACGGCAAGATATCAGAAGGCTCTTATTGTAGAGTTTAAATTTGGAAAGACCGAAACAGATTTACACCTTCTTGCTCAGAAAGCCTTAGAGCAAATAGGCATAAGAATTATGCAGCTCAGATCAAAGCTTATGAGAATGTCGCGTCTATCTTAAAAGTCGGAATTGCTTTTGGAGGAAAAGATGTTGACGTTGCATTTAAGGAAATGTCTTAAGTGCAGGAAGTTTTCTATCTGCACAGACGGTGATGTTAGGTTCAAACAAATAAATCGTTGTGGCTTCCTGTGCGAATTAAGTACAAGGACTCTTTTGAGTCTTCATAAATGAGAAGCCAGTCGGGTTTAATATGACACTCTTTATACCCGTGCCATTTTCCAAAAAGAGGATGATTTTTGTAGTTTGGATCAAGAGGGTGGCTTTCTTGAAGATCGGTTAAAATTTCCATCAAATCCTCCAAACGATAGCGCCTCGATCTTATAATCTTTTTAAGATCTTCTTTGAAGTGGGAGGTCTGAAAGACTTCTTTAGCCATTTTTCCAAGAGCTTTGAATGTTTTCGAGAGTGGTGGACTCAAGTGTATTTTCTTTGTGAGATTGAAGTGCTTTGAGCGTTTCAAGATTTGGGGCTTTGATCGGAAAAGGAATCTTTTGCTCAGCCACAATTTGATAAAAAAACAAGCGAATGGCATCGCTCAGAGAGAGCCCCATCGTGTCTAAGATCTTCTGGGCCTCAATTTTGATACTGTGATCAATTCGGGCCCGTATGATATCATTTTGCAGGGTCATTTATGTAGTCCTTTTGTAGCTACATTTTAATATAACGTTTCTTTTTCTGAAAAACAATACAAAAAAGACTGTTATCGATGATATTGTGCTTTTTAGAGATTTCGTGTATTTCGGGAGATATGCTTTTGGAGGGAGATGGTATGGAAAAGAGTCCTTTTTATTTAATTCTGGGCCTGGGGCGTACAGGGATGTCAACGGCTCGATTTTTAGTTTCCCGCAACATTCCTTTTTATGTGTGGGATGACAATCTCGCGCAACGGGAAAATGCACAAGCAGAAAAATTTTCTCTTAAAAATCCTCTTGACTCCAATTTTCCTTGGGAAAAAATAACTGGGATTATTGTAAGTCCCGGCATTCCCCATGATCATCCAGCGCCCCATCCTGTTCTTCAAGCAGCAAAAATGTGGGAACAAGAGCATCAAACACCCCTTGAGATTATGAGTGATCTCGAGCTTTATATTCGAATGTATCCAATGCATCGCTATATTGCTGTGACAGGAACCAATGGCAAGTCGACGACAACAGCTCTTTTAGGGCATCTTTTGACGTGTGCAAATATACCAACGGCCATTGGAGCGAACTTTGGGATCCCGGTCTTTGATCTTCCAGAACTAAATGCTGAGGGAATCTATGTCTTTGAAGTGTCTTCTTATCAGCTTGAAACAACGCCTTCTCTTTCCCCTTTGGTTGGGGTCCTTTTGAATATAACGCCCGATCATTTGGAGAGGCATGGCGGATGGGAAGGATATAAAGCGGCGAAAGAAAAGATTTTTGTCTCTCACCATAAAATGCCTCCGATTGCCATTATCGGCATTGATACGGAAGCAACCGAACAGATAAATGAGAAGCTCAAAAAACAGAAACGTCAAAAGATCTTAACGGTTTCAATGAAAGAGGAGGAGGGAGATATTTATAAAAAAGGTCAGGAATTATGGATAAAAGAAGCTAAAGGGAGCCGATTTATTTTTAATTTAAAAGATCTTTTAACACTAAAGGGCGTTCATAATGCTCAAAATGTGGCCGTTGCCTTCGCTGCTTTAAAAAGTATTGGTGTTGAAGAGGAAACCATTATTGCGGGTCTTAAAACCTTTCCAGGACTTGTTCATCGCCAAGAAGTTGTTGGAAACTTTTCTGGGATTACTTTTATTAATGATAGTAAGGGTACAAATGTGGACGCAACCGGGAAAGCCCTTGAGATTTATAACGATATTTATTGGATTTTAGGAGGCCTCCCAAAAGAAGATAATCTTTTAGATTTGCAGATGTATTTTCCAAAAATCAGGCGTGTTTTTTTAATTGGAGCGTCACAGACAGCATTTTCTGAAAAACTACAGGGTCATGTGTGGTATGAAAAGTGCAACACGCTTGAGACGGCGACCTTGGAGGCTTTTAAATGGGCACAGAAAGATCTAAAAGAGAATCCTTCGTGGGCTCCTCATATTCTTTTGTCCCCAGCGTGTGCCTCATGGGATCAATTTAAGAGCTTCGAAGAGCGTGGAGAGAAATTTAAAGAGTATGTACAAAGGCTAAAAACAGATGCTCAATAAGACTTTACATCTTGTCCTCTCATTGCTTCCAATCCCACTTTTGACTTAAATTTATTTTTTGTCATCCTTTTTTTTCTGTCACATCATGTGTTACCGACAATTTCTAAAAATTTGTTGTCGGTAGCGCAAAAAAATGAGACGCTGAGCGTAATTGACCATATAAGAAAAAAGGCTGGGGAAAATTCTCAGCTTGTAAGAATAAAAAAAGGAGGATCAGTTATGATCAAAAAAACTAAACTCACGCTTATTGTTATGGTATCACTTCTCGTAAGCCTACCTTCTTTGGTGGGGGCGCATTGTGACTGGTGTCTGTGGGATTGGCAAAGTAAAGGTTTCTCAAGCGACGAAGATTGCGTCGTACATTGCCTAACGTACGAGGCCCAGGAATCTTCTGATGATTAGACATATGCGAAAGAAATAAGACAAAATCAAAGAAGTTGATTTTCAACTTGAATTGTTATTTCTCCGCAAATTTATCTGATTTGTACAAAAGATGTTAAGAGGCTTCTATTTTAAGTTTATTTGACGTATTATTTTTTAAACGGTGTTGACCTTATTTTAGAGAGATTTATGGCGTCTTCTTTTTTTTCCCGAACGGATACAAGTCTGATTGGCCGCTGGTGGTGGGCGGTGGATCGTTGGATGCTTCTTGTCTTATGTATGCTCATGGCAATTGGGTGTATTTTGAGCTTTTCAGGAACGCCTTTTATTGCAAAAAAACTCGGGCTTAGTTCTTTTTATATGGTTGAAAAGCAATTGCTTCTTTTTATCCCCAGCTTTTTTTTAATGATTGGGGTTTCGATGTTGCCCTTCTCTTTTGTTAAGAAAATGTCCTTTTGGATTTTTGGGATCAGTTTATTTTTTCTCATTTTAACACCGTTTTGGGGCGTTGAAATCAAAGGGGCACGTCGATGGATTAACATCATGGGCCTTTCCCTGCAGCCCTCTGAATTTATCAAGCCGACATTTTCAATTGTGTCGGCTTGGATTTTAAATTACGCCGATAATGATGCCAAGAAGATGTCCTTTCTAGAGATTTCACCACGTCTTTTTTCATTTGGCCTTTATGTTATGATTATCTTTTTCCTCCTTCTTGAACCTGATCTTGGGATGACCTTTGTTGTCTCTTGTGCCTGGGGTGTCCAGATTTTCTTAGCGGGACTTTCCTTTTTGTGGGTCTTTCTGATCTTTATTCTTGCAACGGGAGGGCTCTTTTTTGCCTACTTTTTTTTCCCCCATGTTTCTCATCGTATTGATCGTTTTTTAGACCCAGATGCGGGGGATCGATATCAAATAAATCATTCGCTCGAGGCCTTTATGAATGGTGGTTTTTTTGGCCTGGGGCCTGGGGAGGGAATTGTTAAAAAACATTTGCCTGACGCTCATTCAGATTTTATTTTTGCGGTGGCGGGAGAAGAGTTTGGGTTGCTCTTCTGCCTTTTAATTGTAGGGCTTTACGCCTTTATTATTTTTAGAAGTTTCTCCGATACCCTGAAAAGCTCTAATTATTTTATTTTCCTAAGTGTGTGTGGGTTGAGTGCGCAGTTTGGAATTCAAGCCCTTGTTAATATGGCCTCATCTCTCCATTTAATTCCCACAAAAGGGATGACACTTCCTTTTTTAAGTTATGGGGGATCTTCTCTCTTAGCGCTTTCTTTAGGAATGGGAATTTTGCTTAACTTTACCCGTAAAAGGTTGGGGTACAGTGAATGATCGAAAAAAAAAAAGAAAATGAGGAAAGACAAGAAGAGATTGTCCTTTTGGCAGGCGGCACAGGGGGACATGTTTTCCCGGCTCAAATTCTTGCAGAAGCTTTTGAATCACGCGGGATAAAAACTTTATTTATGACAGATCAACGGGGGCGCGTTTATTTAAAAAAAGAAGCTTCCTTTAAAGTTCATGTTTTAGAAATGACGTCAGGCTCTTTTTTTAAGCGTCTTTGGGGTACTTTAAAAAATGTGAGAAGGCTTTTAAAGTTATTTAAACAAAAAAAGCCTAAAATTGTTATAGGCTTTGGGGGTTACCCCTCGGCGCCCGGGGCACTTGCAGCCCTCTTTTTAAGAATTCCCCTCTGTCTTCATGAGCAAAATTCTGTTTTAGGGCGTGTTAACCGCCTTTTTCTTCCCTTTTCTAAAATTCTTTTTTTAACATTTCCAAAAACACATAAAATTCCTATTTTTTTGATCCGGTCTTTGAGCATCAAAAAGAAAGTTGTTGGACCACTTGTGCGGTCTGAAATCCAACACGTAGAGAGGAGGGCCCCCTATCTTTCTCAAAAAGGGACTACCTCTGGTAAACTTCAGATGCTGGTTCTGGGGGGCAGTCAAGGATCTTTGAGCCTTACGGAAGGAATCTTGAAGGGACTTGCCCATGTTTGTCCAAAAATAAGAGCCAAGTTATTCATCACTTTTCAATCTCCTGAGATCGAGAGAGAAAGGGTGCAAGAAGAACTTCATCGATTGGGGATTTCTCACGAAGTTGCTTCTTTCTTTACAAATATGGAGAGGCGCCTGTCAAAGGCGCATCTTATGGTTGCGCGTGCAGGTTCTTCAACCGTGGGAGAAAGTTTGGCAAGCGCGCGTCCCGCCATTTTTGTTCCTCTCCCCTCTGCTATGGACGATCATCAAACTAGAAATGCTACCTTTATCACGACCGGAGGGGGAGGATGGATGATTCCTCAAAATGATATGTTTTCAGAAAAGAGTGCTCAGCTCATTGAGTATCTTTTTGAAAACCCAAAAGAACTCCAAAAAGCTTCTTTAAATCTTTCAAAGATGTATGCGGCAGGAGCTCTAGAAAAAATCTTGGAGAGTGTTGACGTCTTGCTGAAAGGACGGCATAAAGAAACAGATTTTTTGACATAACCAATGTGTTCTCTTAGGACTTTTAATTTAAGGACGATTCAATGAAAATTTCTCCACTTTCTTTAGGTGTTATCCATTTTGTGGGTATTGGAGGTATTGGTATGAGCGGGATTGCAGAAATCCTTCATGGCCTTGGACAAAAAGTTCAGGGAAGCGATATTACGCCTAATTCTAATGTTCAGCGCTTGAAAGAAAAAGGGATTCCTGTTTTTATAGGACATCAGGCAGAAAACATTGAAAAGGCAAACTTATTGGTCGTGTCTTCTGCAATTGGAGGTCATAATCCAGAAATAGAAGAAGCCAAACGACGTGGGATCGCGATTGTACATCGATCAGAAATGCTTGCGCAGCTGGCCCGTCTGAAATTTTCAGCGATTGTCTCTGGAAGTCACGGAAAGACAACGACAACATCTTTGATTGCAGCTATTTTTGATGCGGCTTTGCTTGATCCAACGGTCATTAATGGCGGTATTATTACCGCCTATGGCACGAATGCACGCCTGGGAAAAGGTGATTGGATGATCATTGAGTCAGATGAATCTGACGGGAGTTTTGTGGATCTTTCTCCAACGGTGGCTGTTGTCACAAATATAGATCCGGAGCATTTGGAGCATTATGGATCTTTTGATAAGTTGAAAGAGGCCTTTCAAAACTTTGTGGAAAAAATTCCTTTTTATGGCTTTGGTGTTTTATGTATCGATCATCCGGTCGTTGCAGAAATGATTTCAAAAATTTCGAATAAAACACTTTTGACGTATGGATTTTCAGAACAAGCGCATGTGCGTGCCTTCAATATTCTTCGAGAAAAAGATCAAACCACCTTTGATGTTGAAATTAAACTTCCGCAAAAACCTGTTGTTTTGTGGAAAGGTCTTCAAATTGCCTTGATGGGAGACCATAATATACTAAATGTTCTTGCCGCTTTGACGGTTGCTCATAAGCTTGAAATTCCCCGTGGATTTATTCAAGAGGCTCTTTCTTCTTTTAAAGGTGTTAAACGTCGATTTACAAAAGTTGGTGATGTTTCAGGAATTACAATTTATGACGATTATGCGCATCATCCCGTTGAAATTTCTGCAACGTTAAAGGCGGCCCTTGGAATGACAAAGGGTCGTGTTATTTCTGTTTTGCAACCACATCGCTACAGCCGTGTTGCGCGACTTATGGATGATTTTGCTGAGTCTTTAAAAGGGTCAACTCATGTTTATGTTCTTCCCATTTATGGTGCGGGAGAAGAGCCTGTTGAGAATGTCGACCATAATGTGCTTTCTTTAAAAATGAAAGAACGTGGGATTCCAGTTCTAAGTTTATCGGGTAAGGATGAGCTCTTTAAAGAATTATCTTCTTTCATAAGGGAGGGAGACGTCGTTCTTTTTATGGGTGCCGGGACAATTAGTCAGTGGGCCTATGCTTTTTCAGAGAGCCTTCTAGATTTGAGACAAGAAACCCAAGGGTAAAAATGTATCAAGGTTCAAAAAATTCTTCTCTTGTTCTGAAAGAACTTCCAAAGGTACGGGGTCGGTACTTGGAAGATGCACCTCTTGCAAAATATACCTGGTTTAGAGTCGGTGGGAATGCGGAAATTCTGTTTAAACCCGAAGATATTAAAGATCTTCAGGATTTTTTAAAACATAAAAATCCTGAAGTTCCAGTGACTCTTTTGGGAATGGGATCAAATGTTCTTATACGTTCTTCGGGTATTTCGGGCGTTGTAATCAAACTTGGGAAGGGCTTCTCAAAGATAATTCTTAAAGATGAAACAAATCTTGAGGTTGAGGCGGCCGTCTTGGATCGAAATATTGCTTTGACAGCTGCAGAATATGGGCTCAGTGGTCTAGAATTTTTATCCGGAATTCCAGGAACGTTGGGAGGAGCTCTTCGAATGAATGCAGGGGCTTATGGATCTGAGATAAAAGATATTCTTGAAAAGGCTTTTGTTCTCGACCCCTTAGGAAATCTTCATGCCTTGAGTGTCGATGATTTAAAAATGACGTATCGGTCCTGCGGTCTTCCAGAGGGTTGGATTTTTGTAGGTGCTCTTCTGAGAGGGGTAAAAGGGGACCCGACTCTTATTAAGAAAGCGATTTTAGAAATTATGACGCGACGGGAAGAGACTCAACCCATTCGCACGCAAACAGGAGGAAGCACATTTGCGAATCCTGAGGGCCAGAGGGCCTGGGAGCTTATTGATGCAGCCGGATGCAGAGGGTTGAAGCGGGGAGGGGCCCAAGTTTCAGAAAAGCACTGTAATTTTTTAATTAATACCGGGGAAGCAACGCCTGAAGATCTTGAAAATCTGGGGTTAGAGGTGCAAGATCGTGTCTTAAAGTCATCTGGAGTTTTGCTTAAATGGGAGATCCGTTGTTTGGGGAAATCTCTCAAATTTTAGGCAAATTTTAGGCAAATCTTAGGATCAAAAAAATGAAGACATTCTTTTCCCTTCTAAAGGGTATCCGTGGAAAAAATTTAAAGTAATCTTTTTTTAAAGGTAGGAATCTAATCTCATGCGACGTATGATAGAAGCACAAAAAATCAGAGAAAAAAGAAATATACGAAAAAAATCTCGACTAAAGGGAATAAATTCTAAATTATTAATCATAGGTCTTCTTCTTTTTATGGGAGGGGTGTTCTATTTTATTGTTTGGATGTCAGGTATCTGGAGCCTGGGAATGAAGGCGTTTGAGGCATCTTATGAGAGGACCACCTTACGTCTCGGGTTTAGCGTTGACGATATTTTATTGGAAGGTCGGCAACGGGTTCAAAAAGAGGAAATTTCAAGGGCTCTTGATATAAAATTAGGAGAGTCGATTTTAAAATTTGATCCATGGTCGGCTAAAGTTCGGCTTGAAAAAATTCCTTGGATTAGATCTTCTCTTGTAGAGAGACGTTTGCCAAATTTAATTTATATCCGACTTTCCGAGCGTCATCCCATTGCGAGATGGCGTCACGGTCATAGTATTAATTTGATTGATGATCAAGGAGCAATTATTAATTTAAATAAGAAAAACTCACATGAAAAAGACGATTCTCTTATTCCTCAAGAATTTACGAATTTACCTCTTTTTATTGGAGAGAATGCTCAAGAGAAGGCTTCAGATTTTTTAAAAGTGCTTTCTTCTTTTCCTGTTGTTTTAAAACACCTTACGGCCTCAAGTTTGGTGGGAGGGCGTCGGTGGAATATCTATTTAGATAAAACAATTGAGGTTAGGCTCCCTGAATTAGAGGTAAAAGAGGCCTTGGAAGTCTTAACACGCTTTGAAAAACAAGATCTTATATTTGCGCGTGATGTTAAAATGATTGATTTAAGGTTTCTTCCTAAAATTATCATAAGACCTCAAAAAGAAATTATTTCACAAAAACAAAGAGAAATAAATACAAGGTCTGGCGTAAAGGACTCAAGTATGTCAGAAAAAGCGAAAGATGTTTAGAGGTAAAGATTTTTGAAAAGAATGATGTGGATTTGTACAAAAGGAAAAGTTTGTTTTAAATGATTTCTAAGAATGGTCTTATTGCTGCACTTGATATTGGAAGTACAAAAGTTTGTGCTGCCATCGCGCGCGTTGAAAATGATCAAAATTTGCGTCTTTTAGGGATGGGACAACAAATTTCAAAAGGATTAAAATCAGGCGCAATTGTCGATATGGAAGCTTTAGAAATTTCTATTTTAAATGCTGTTCATTCTGCAGAAGAAATGGCATCTGAGACAATTCAAAATATTGTTGTTGGGTGTTCAAGTGGTGTTCTATCAGAAATCGGGGACGTGGATGTTGTTCTCTCGGGGCGTGAGATTTTAGAAGAAGACTTAAAGCGCCTTTTTTCTTTAGCCCAAAATAATCTAAAAATGAATCAAGCGCGAAGAGTTCACCCCTTGGAATTGATTCACGCTTTTCCGATTGGATATACGGTAGATGGAAATCGTTTTATACGAGATCCTCGAGGGATGTTTGCAGATCGTTTGGGTGTAAGTTTACACGTGGTCACTTTGCCCGTCACAATTTTTAAAAACCTGATTCAAGGTGTCGGAAGATGTCATTTAGAGCTTTCTCAGATTGTAAGTTCAGCCTATGCCTCCGCTTTGTCAACATTGGTTGAAGATGAAATGGATCTCGGGGTTGTTCTTGTGAACATGGGGGGAGGGACAACGACGTATTCTGTTTTTTCTGATGGGCATTGTGTCGCTTTAGGGATGATCCCCCTTGGAGGAAGTCATATTACGAGCGATATCGCCCAAGGGTTGTCAACGCCATTTTCTCATGCAGAACGTTTAAAAACGCTTTATGGAAGTGCCCTTGAGTCGGCAAGCGATGAGAATGAGATAATTTTGGTTCCTCAGATTGGAGATGAGCAAACAATGCAAGGAATGCAAGTTACAAAAGCGTCTTTAAATCGGATTATTTGTCCGCGTGTTGAGGAAATTTTTGAACTCTTGAAAAATAAACTTGAAATGCTCTCTTCTTATAAAGGGGCAACAAGACGGGTTGTCTTGACAGGAGGCGCCAGTCAGATGTTTGGATTGAAAGAGATGGCTTCTACGATTTTGGGAAGAGGAGTGCGACTTGGAAAACCCTTACATATTCGTGGGTTAACCGAGGGATTTAGCAATCCTTCGTTCTCGACGGTCTTGGGCCTCTTGAATTTTTGTGCTGAAGGGTATAAACAAAACTTGTTTATTGATTTAGAAATATCGTCTTTGAGACGTAATTTTTTCTCTTTTTTTAGAAAATTGACTTAATATTTTGTAAAAACTTATTTTTTTTTAATAGATTTTATTCGATCTTTTTTAATAGGCAGTATATAGTATTTACAGAGTCGAACCTTTAATTTTAACTTACGGAGTTTCACGGATGAACCCTTCACAGTCCTCTTTAAAGATTCTTGGGGCAAAACATGCGTCTTTTTCAGATTTAAAACCACGTATAACGGTGGTGGGTGTTGGTGGTGCTGGCGGAAATGCTGTTAATAATATGATTCGCTCAAAGCTTGAGGGGGTTGACTTTATTGTTTGTAATACAGATGCACAAGCCTTGGCTCAGTCCTTATCAGAAAAAAGAATTCAGCTTGGATTAGGAGCCACACGGGGACTTGGTGCTGGATCCAGGCCAGATGTTGGACGCGTTGCTGCGGAAGAGGCCCTTGAGGATGTTGTGGAGACAATTAAAGGGTCTCACATGCTTTTCATCACGGCTGGTATGGGGGGTGGAACAGGAACTGGAGCCGCTCCTGTTCTTGCGAGAGCTGCACGTGAACTGGGAATTCTGACGGTTGGTGTTGTCACAAAACCCTTTCATTTTGAGGGGGCGCAACGTATGAGGTCTGCTGAAAAAGGTCTTGAAGACCTTCAGCAATTTGTGGATACACTCATTGTTATTCCGAACCAAAACCTCTTTCGAATTGCGAATGAAAAAACAACATTTTCGGATGCGTTTAAACTTGCCGACGATGTTTTGTACTCGGGCGTGCGTGGGGTTACAGATCTTATGATTATGCCTGGACTCATTAATTTAGACTTTGCCGATGTTCGTTCTGTTATGAGTGAAATGGGGAAAGCGATGATGGGAACGGGTGAGGCTAAAGGTGAAAGACGGGCCATTGAAGCCGCTGAAGCCGCAATCTCAAATCCTCTTTTGGATGATGTGTCAATGCAAGGGGCACGTGGTGTCCTTATAAATATTACAGGAGGGTTTGATATGACCCTTTTTGAGGTGGATGAGGCAGCGAACAGAATTCGAGAAGAGGTGGATACAGATGCCCAGATTATTTTTGGATCGACCTTTGATGAGAAAATGGAAGGACTCATGCGCGTTTCTGTTGTGGCAACAGGAATAGATCTCCAAGCGTTAAATTTATATGGTCACAAAGCGCCGCAAATGAATCATGATCTTCAAGGTGACAAAGAAAATAATTCTTCTGGTCTCTCAATGATGGGGACCTCAGTTTTAACAGGGATGGAGTCTCTTCCAACGTTTGAAAATCTGACTGTCTCTGACACGGCGGAAACATCTTTAACACACGATACTGCTCAGGAAAATGAAGCACCATTGAGTCTTAACAAAGAGGAGACTTATGCAAATATTTCGCCCTCAGCGCCTTCTTATCCGACATGGAATTTAGAGCCAGAGCCCCAAAAAGAAGAACGTAAACCTGGGTTTTTTGAGAGATTGATGGGTTTTAAAGTCTCTCGCTTGGGAGATGAAAATGCTTCTCAGAAGTCTGGTTCCTCGAGTTCTTCTGAAAAATTTCAAAACCGTGGAACTTCTGAATTTGTTGTGCAGGCAAATCTCCCTGGAATTGAAGAGGAGACACCCGAGGAAGATCTCCAAATTCCGGCTTTTCTAAGACGTGGAAATCCTTGAAACAGCTTTTAAGGATATTTTGAGAAGGGATTTGATTTAAGAGGAAAAATCTTATAAGGTTTTGCCACTTGGTACACTTATAAAGAGGTTTCCCTTTGAATCGAAAACAGAAAATCGTCTCCTTTATTCACAAGAGTCTAGATTGGCACACAAGCAAAAAAAGAAATAAATTTTTTCACGAACAAGACAGGTACTATCATGGATTTCTTGTTCCAAAAGGGTTAAAAATCTTAGATCTTGGATCTGGAAATGGTGACTTATTAGCATCTCTCTTTCCCTCTCTTGGCGTTGGGATCGACTTAAGTGCTGATCTTGTTGCGTATTCAAAAAAAAAACACCCTTCCTTAACATTCTTTGAGGCAGACGTTGAAGAAAATCTTTCTTTTCTAAAAGATCAAGTCTTTGATGTTGTTTTACTGTCAGATACAATTGGGTTTTTGAATGATATTCAAAATACCTTAGAGGCTCTCCATCGTTTTTGCATCCCTGAAACGCGTATCATTATCAGTTATTATTCAAAGTACTGGGAACCTATTCTTAAGGCGGCAGAGTTCTTAAGACTTAAAAAACCAACCATTGCTCAAAATTATCTCGTGACAGCAGACATAGAGCATCTCCTAAATCTTTCAGGATTTGATGTTATTAAAAAAGAATATCGTCAATTGATTCCTCAAAAATTTCTGGGGCTAGGGTTTTTTATTAATAAATATATAGGAACGATTCCAGGCCTAAGACGTCTTTGCGTGAGAACATATCTTGTTGCACGCCCGAAGCCTCAAAAAATGACGACTCTTCCTTCGGTAAGTGTGATTATTCCCTGTCGAAATGAGCGTGGCAATATAGAACCGGCTCTTTTAAGATTGCCTAAATTTGCAAAAGCAATGGAGATTATCTTCGTTGAGGGGCATTCCAAAGATAAATCGTGGGAAGAGATTAAACGGGTCCAAAAACATCATAAAGAATGGACGATTAAAGCGTATCAACAAACTGGGAAAGGCAAAGGCGATGCCATGCGCCTCGGTTTTGAAAAAGCCTCTGGGGACATATTGATGATTCTGGATGGAGATTTAACAACGCCTCCTGAGGATATGCCTAAGTTTTATAAGGCCCTCGTACAAGGAGATGGTGAGTTTATTAACGGAACGCGTCTTATTTACCCGATGGAAAATCAAGCCATGCAGTTCCTTAATTTCTTGGCAAATAAGATCTTTTCTTGGATTTTTACCTATCTTCTTGCTCAGCGCTTTACAGATACATTGTGTGGAACAAAAGTTCTTTGGGCACGGGATTATAAAAAAATTATTAAAAATCGAACTTATTTTGGAGACTTTGACCCTTTTGGAGACTTTGATCTCATTTTTGGGGCCAGTAAACTTAATTTAAAAGTTGTTGAAATCCCCGTGAGATACCGTGCGCGTGATTATGGCAGTACGCAGATTTCAAGGTTTACCCATGGATGGCTTCTTTTAAGAATGGTGCTCCTTGCGTATCGGAAATTTAAAGCATTTTAATAATTTGTTTGTAAAGGATATCTAAATATGGGTTTTTCATTTAAAAGAATCGTTTGCTTGGCTTTTTCTTTAATTTTTTATTCATTGTCTGTAGAAGCTGGTCTCACAGAGCCAACAAAAGAATCCCCCAAGGGTTTTCAGAGGATTTCGCTTCCTAGGAAAGTGAAGCACGACGAAACTGGTTTTTATTATGAGGATGAGAGAGATAAAGCACACCCTGTTGATAAAAAATTCTATAGAAGAAACAAAAATTGTTCAAAAACACCAACATCTGTAAAATTTACACCACGCGATGAAAGTGTTGAAGATAAAGGAAAGGGTTTTCATAAGAGAAAGAAAGATCTTCATCCTCTCTTTTACAGTCCTCAGAAATAATTCCAGACTTTTCGAGGGCCATCCAAGAGATCCTTGAGGTCAGTGAGGAATAGAAAAAATAACTTTTAATGTGCTCTAAAACTTGTTTGTTTAAATCAGTTAAAAAAGGCTAAAAAATGAATGTTCTAAAAAAAATACAAAAATTTTCAGTTAAAGAGTTTATTTTTTTAAGTGGGATGTTTGGTCTTTTTTTTCTGCCGTTTATTTATGTGTGGGCTGGGTTTCCTTTCTTTATCAATGAAGATCTGGCTTATGTGGCCCTTGGCGGCGTTATCCCCTATTCTGATGCAGCTGGATATTATGCTGGAGCAGAGCTATTTCTAAGAACTGGAGAGCTTGATTTTTGGAACATGAGGCGTCCTTTAAATGCCCTTTTACTCGCGGTGCGTTTAAAGATGGCGGGGGGAAGTTTTCAAGGTGCTCTTCTTTTGCAAGCGGCATTATGTGGGCTTGGGGCCATTTTTTTTGCTCAGACAATTTCTCGAATCCTTGGGTTAAAAGCTGCTTTTATGGCTGTTCTCATTTGTTTTTTATGGGCTCAAACCTATATTCCCACAACCATGACAGAGCCTTTGGGGTTATTTTGGGGGCTTCTTGCAATAACGCTTTTGATAGAAGGCGTTTATTCCGAGAGAACTCTTGTTTTTGGCCTTGGGATGGTTGTTTTAACGGTGGGGCTTAATACACGTGCGGGTCCTTTTATCATTCTTCCTCTTTTCTTTTTGTGGGTTCTCTTTTCTCCTCTTTTTAAAGAAAGAAAGAAATGGATTTTTTTTCTAATAGCAGGGGTTATTTTAGGGTTTCTATATCCAAAAGCTCTTTTATTTTTGTATGCCTCTCCCGAGTCTGGAGGACAGATGCATGGCAATTTTTCGGCGACATTATATGGTTTGGCCCGGGGAGGGCTGACCTGGGTCTCTGGGTATGAGGCTCTTGAAGGACTTGGGATCACGTCAGAGCATGAGCAGTCACTTTGGCTCTATCAAGAGTCCTTACGTCTGATTTTAGAGAATCCTCTCAATTTAATAAAAGGGTTGAGTTTAAACTTTGCTCGATTCTTAAAATTCTTTTTCAATATAAAATATGTGTTGGGATTTTTCTCCTATCCTATGGATTGGACTTTCTTCTTAGGGATCCCTTTTGTCCTTTATTACTATACTTTGTGTGGTAAATCTTTCGTGACGCAGTATAAAAATTTTCAAAAAGTAATAGATATCATTCTTATCGGTGTCTTAGGATGTTTTTTTTCGGCGGCCGTCACGTTTGATTCGGGCGGCATTCGAACCTTTGCTGTTGGGATGCCTTTTATCGCTTTAGCGCTCGTGATCCCTTTTGCAAAGTCTTCTGAAAACAGAACCATCTTTTTACCAAGACAGCGATTTTTCCTGATTTTTGTGGCTTTGATAACGCTTGGGGCAGGGCTTCTTTTACCGGCTGTTGTGGTTGATAAGAAAAAAGCTGTATCTTCTTCCGAAAGAAAGGCAACAAAAATACATCAAGAAACAGGTGAAACAATAATTGAAGTGCGTCTTTTGAAAAACTATCCCTTTTTAAATGTCGAAAATAATTTTCCAAAAATAGAGGGACGACCGAGTATTTCTCCTCAGAGGTTCTCTGAAATCAAAAATTTAGAAGTCTTTTTTTTAAGAGAAGATCTCCAAAAGCTAAAGTCAAGATCTCCCTATACATTAGGTCTTGTTTTAGACGAAATGACCCAGAAATTCTTTTTAGTTGTAGGTCCTCTTGGCTGGTACGATCAAGAGGGACAACAGAAAACGCAAAGACTTTCCTTAAAACATGAAGTGGGTTTTAGTGATAATATCTATTTTCTTCAGAAAATTTCTTAAAGGAGTTTAAAGTGTTGGCTAAAAAAGCGTTTATTACAGGAATTACGGGTCAAGATGGTGCTTATCTTGCGGCAGATCTTCTTGAAAAAGGATACAGTGTTCATGGTCTCCAAAGAAGATCTTCTCTCGATAACCGAGAGCGGCTTTTGGAGCTTTGTGAAAACGCAACAGATTTTCATTTGCACTATGGAGATATGACCGATTCGACGAATCTGATTCGTCTTTTAAATGAAATTCAGCCTCAAGAAATTTATAATCTTGCGGCTCAGAGTCATGTGGCCGTGAGTTTTGAAACGCCGGAATATACCGCGAATGCAGATGCTTTAGGTCCTCTTCGAATTTTAGAGGGGATTCGAATTTTAGGTTTGGAAAAAAAAGTACGATTTTATCAGGCATCTACCTCCGAACTTTTTGGAAAAGTTCAAGAAATTCCTCAAAAAGAGACAACGCCTTTTTATCCCCGTAGTCCTTATGCCGCTGCAAAATTATATGCTTATTGGATTACGGTGAACTATCGAGAAGCCTATGGTATACATCCTAAATTCCCGAAGCATTTATAACTAGATTCCCCAAAATCCCTTAAATAATATGGTTTTTTTCTCATTTTGAGCTTGCTTTTTATCTTTTTCATAG
>NCGZ01000008.1 GCA_002257235.1 Alphaproteobacteria bacterium 16-39-46 | reverse complement strand
AAATCGAAAGAGAGTGAGAGAGAAAGGAAAATCTTCGTCTGTTATTTTTTCATCTAAGACCAATTAAATAAACGGTTCATGGGTTTTTCGTTCAAGCACAAAATAGCATGAATTTCGCCTTGAAGTTTTTCCGTTTTTTCTTTTAGTGTCTGAATTTCTTTTGTTTTATTTTGGATATGGTTCTCTTGTTCTTCCATTTTTTTCGCATCTACCTCAATACGGCTTTGAAGACCTCTTAGAGTTGCGCCCGAGGGAAGAGGGATCTCTCCAGCAATGATGGCCTTATTTTTCTCGATTTTCTCACGAAGAGTGTTGATCTTTTCTTGATCTCCTCTCACATTTTCCGCCAGGCTAGAAATGCTGTTTTCAGTTGATTGAACGGCTCTTGTCCGTTGAAGCACTGGATCAGGAAGGTGGTCTTGAAGTGCTCGGATTTCATGTGAAGAAAGTAGAGTTGGGGAGGCAGATTCTTTTGACGGTGTTTGATGGACAGGTGCTGGTTGAGGCGTAAGGACAATGTTTGTGTTTTCGGTGGGTAGGGCAACAAGTGTTGGGAGGCTCTGAGCTTCACCGACTGCTTTAGAGATCACGGGTTCAGAAGATTTATGAGGCCTTTGTTTCCTTGTCTCATTTTATGACACATACGAGTACATCAATATTCTTGAGAAAAGTTCAAACGAAAATTCAGCAGGGCCCCCGTTTTATAAGGATCTATCATTAGAAAATGAAAGGAAGAGGACACCTCTCCCTTCCAAAAGATGACTTAAAAGTCCCCGCCTCAGTTAACACCAAGAAGTTCTACCTCAAAAACGAGCGTTGCATTCGGTGGAATAGCGCCTCCGGCCCCTCTACTTCCATAACCGAGATCTGCAGGAATAATGAGCTTACGCTTTCCGCCGACTTTCATCGATAGAACGCCTTCATCCCATCCTTTAATAACCTGTCCAACACCAATGGTAAAATCAAACGGCTCACCACGATCAACTGAGCTGTCAAACTTCTTTCCAGAGGTCAACGTTCCCGTATAATGGACTTTTACTTTTTGGCCCATCTTCGGCGACGGACCCGTTCCAATTATTTCATCTATGTATTGTAACCCTGATGGTGTTGTAATGATCACTTCCTCTGCAGCACCAGAATGTTGCGCACTCTGATTCTCGACAATGACACTTGGTGGAACATCTGCATAATCCATCGTAATCTCCCTTATGTTAAATCTTATGTTAAAAATAGAATAGATCTCATCCTTTAAATCATATTTTCCAAAAGATTGTCCAGAAAAACTTCAAAAACGCCCTTCTCCCCCAGAAAAATACATGTCGCCTTCAGACAAGAGTTTACTTCTCTCTAAAAGGTTGATAAGGTCCGAGAGGTCTGAAATTTTCAAAATACGTGTTTTTCATGAAACTTATCACTTGTAACAGTAATCCTCCGCTCGCAAACGCAATTTCTGCTTATTTGTCTATTCCCATTACAAGTGCGATTATCCGGAAATTTCCGGATAATGAAGTCTTTGTTGAAATATTGGAAAATGTGCGCGGAGATGACGTTTTCGTTCTTCAATCAACGTCTTTTCCAGCCAATGATAACCTCATGGAGCTTCTTGTCACGATGGACGCGTTGAAACGCGGATCAGCCAGACGTATAACTGCCGTCATCCCTTATTTTGGCTATGCTCGCCAAGATCGCAAGACAGGACCCAGAACACCCATTTCTGCAAAGCTTGTTGCAAATCTTATCACTATTTCAGGGGCAAGCAGAGTTCTTACACTTGACCTTCACGCAGGACAAATTCAAGGTTTTTTTGATATTCCCGTTGATAACTTAACATCAGCACCTGTTTTCCAACAGGACATCCTTGCGCATTATCCCAATTCTAATATTACCATTGTCTCCCCCGATGTTGGCGGCGTGTATCGCGCACGCGTCATTGCAAAGCGCATCAATGCAGAACTTGCCATTATTGATAAACGTCGTGAACGCGCTGGTGTTTCTGAAGTGATGAACATCATTGGAGATGTCAGAGGACGTCTCTGTATCCTTGTTGATGATATCGCTGACTCTGCTGGAACGTTGTGCAATGCTGCTGTTGCGTTAAAAGAAGCAGGTGCTTCAGATGTTCTTGCATATTCTACCCATGGCGTGCTATCAGTAGGGGCAATTGAACGTATTGGAGCGTCGCCTCTTTCTTCTCTTGTTGTCACCGACAGCATTCAGCCATGCGCAGAAGTTCTTGCATGCTCTAAGGTTCGTGTATTGTCAGTCGCCCCTCTCATTGCGGAAGCAATTCATCGCATTAGCGAAGAGCGTTCTGTTTCAAGTTTATTTGATTAAATAAAATTTTTGATTTTAAGGAAAAGTAAGGAGATTCGAAAATGGCGTCCGTGAAAACTCTCACCGTAGAAACCCGTTCCAAAGGAGGTACTGGTCCCGCACGTGCCACACGTCGCAGTGGATTAATTCCTGGAATTTTATATGGCACCGGTATTGATCCTCTTATGGTTGCAATTGATACCAAAACATTGAAGCTTGAACTTCAAGATCCTTACTATCATACAAAACTTTATGATTTAAAAGTAGGCTCTACCAATCATCGTGCTCTGATGAGAGCTGTTCAACTCAATCCTGTCACAGACATCCCTATTCATGTTGATTTTTTAAGAGTCGATCCGTCATCGCGCATTACTGTTGATATTCTTCTAAAATTTGTGAATGACGATAAATCTCCTGGCATCAAGCGCGGTGGCGTTTTAAACATTGTCTATCACGATTTACAATTGTCATGCCCTGTTGATTCAATTCCTGAGCAAATCACAATCGACCTTTCCGGTCTTGAGGTTGGACAAAGTATCCATTTAGAGGACATTAAACTTCCCGCAGGTGTCCAAGTTGTCCACTCCAATCGCGATTATACACTCGCTACCATCGTTGCTCCTTCAGGTCTTAAGTCAGATTCTTCTGAAACAACAGATGAACAAAATGCCACTCCAACAACGGAAGAGTCTAAATAATATTTAGTCTCATATAATCTTAGATGGCGTTTTTTTTCTCAAAAAATAAGGGGCTTCCGCTTAAAACGGAACCCCCTTTTCTTCTTGTAGGGCTTGGAAATCCGGGTCCAGAATATACAGAGACACGCCATAATGTTGGATTTCAAGTTGTTGATACAATCCTGAAGGAAGGCTTCCCTGACTGTCCCTTTTCTGGATTTAAAAAGAATTTTAAGGGACTCTCTTCTGAAGGCACTTTTCAAAATCAAAAAATTTTTCTTCTTAAGCCTCTCACCTACATGAATCTTTCCGGAGACTCTGTTGGCGCTATGATGCGCTTTTATAAAGTTATTCTCGATAATATACTCGTCATCCATGATGATCTCGATCTCCCTTTGGGGAGCCTACGCCTTAAAAAAGGAGGCGGGAATGGAGGACATAATGGCCTTAAGAGTACTACGGAACACATCGGAAATGATTACTGGCGCCTTAGAATTGGAATTGGACATCCTGGGATCCGAGAGCAGGTTACCCCTTATGTCCTCAGTCCTTTTACAAAAAACGAAGCCATCCTTGTCTCTGCCTTGTGCGAGAGAATTTCTGAATTTCTTCCCCTCTTTCTTGAGGGAAAAAAGGACATTTTTCTTCAAACACTGCAAGAATCTCTCAAACCCTATCAATCTTAAAATTAAGGACATCACTCATGGGATTTAAATGTGGCATCATTGGACTTCCCAATGTTGGAAAATCAACTCTTTTTAATGCACTGACAGCAACAGCTGCGGCCGAGGCCGCCAACTATCCATTTTGCACCATCGAACCTAATGTCGGGCGTGTTGGCGTCCCCGACCCGCGTCTCTCTACACTTGCTCAAATTGCAAAATCTGCTGTCACGCTTCCCACTCAGCTTGAGTTTGTTGATATTGCTGGACTTGTTAAAGGCGCAAGTAGAGGCGAAGGTCTTGGAAATAAATTTCTAGCCCACATCCGAGAAGTTGATGCCCTTGTTCACGTTGTAAGAGCCTTTGAAAACGATGATATTACTCATGTTGAGGGATCCATTGATCCCATTCGCGATATTGAAATCATTGAGACAGAGCTTATGCTTGCAGATCTTGAGAGCGTCGAGCGCCGAATTCAAACCCTCGGGAAAAAAGCAAAAACAGCGGGAAAAGAGGGAGAAGAAGCAAAAGCCTCTCTTCATCTTTGTGAACGCGTTCTCCCCCTTCTTCAGGAGGGAAAACCAGCACGTCAACTTTCTCTCGCACTTGATGAAACAGATCTTTTTAAAAACTTAAATTTACTGACCAGTAAACCTGTTTTATTTGTTGCCAATGTCCAGGAACAAGATGCCCTCACAGGAAATGCTTTAACTCAAAAAATCTCCGATTATGCTCAAAAAATGGGGGCAAGAGCTGTCTTTATATCCGCCGCTATAGAGGCAGAGGTTTCTCAACTTGAAAAAGAAGACCAGGCTGCCTTTCTAGAGACTCTTGGTCTTCAGGAAACGGGGCTCTCTCAAGTGATCCGAGAAGGCTACAATCTCTTAAACCTCCTCACTTTTTTTACAATTGGTCCCAAAGAAGCGCGGGCCTGGACTGTAAGACGCGGGGCAAAAGCCCCTGAATCTGCTGGGGTTATCCACACAGATTTTGAAAAAGGATTTATTTGCGCCGAGACCATTTCTTATGAAGACTACGTCACGGCTCAAGGAGAGGCTCAAGCAAAAGCCTCCGGAAAATTACGCCTCGAAGGCAAGGACTACCCCGTTCAAGATGGCGATGTTTTTCATTTTAGATTTAATGTTTGATATATCATAATAACAAATTGTTTTTTAAGGGTATTTCGCCTTTATTTTTATTCCGCTGAGTTTAACTAACGTCATACTCAGCGGAATTTTTTATTTTTCTTGATTATTCCGCTGAGTTTAAGATTGTCGATACGCAGCGGAATTAAAGAAAGGTTTCTTAAATGAGCACCGTCATTGGTCGAGAGTATGAAAAAAAACAAAACCTCAAAAGCATCTAACATGGGATCTTATCACGGTCGACAAACCAGCAGAAACGCTCTATTATGATGATGTTATTATGGGGAACGTTTCTCTAAAAGATTTAATGAAATAACTGTAGGAGAGTCTCTTTATGGAACTGTTATCGTGGGCTTTTTTGTATGGTGCAGGTTTTTTTGGCCTGTTTATTTTATTTCTTATGTTGGGGGGTGTTTTTACCGTCACAGAACAAACCATCGCTATTATTGAAGTTTTTGGAAAATTTTATGCCACAAAAACCGCTGGCATACGCTTAAAATTTCCTTTTCCCATTGCTACAATTGCGGGACGCATTAATTTACGTCTTCAGGAACTAACAGCACAGGTAGAGGTCAAAACCATTGATAATGTCTTTGTCGTCATTCCTGTTTCATTACAATTTCGAATTATTCCAGACAGAGCACGCGATGCGTTTTATGCACTCGACAATCCCGAACATCAAATTCAAAGCTTCGTTCTGAATGTCATTCGAACAGCAGCGTCAGGCATGACGTTAGAGCATCTCTATACAGAGAAATCCAAAATTGCTGAAGAGGTCTCAACAGAATTAAAAGACAGGCTTGCAAGTTTTGGATACACCGTCGAGGCCGTTTTGGTTGATCAACCAGCCCCCCCCCAAGAAGTTCAAGATGCTTTTAACCGTGTTATTGCAGCCGAACGTGCTAAAGAAGCCGCCACCTTGGATGGCGCTTCAACCCGTATTCGCATTATTGCCGAAGCAGATGCTGAAAAAGAAAGTAAACGTCTTCAAGGCGAGGGAATAGCTCTCCAACGGAAAGCCATTGCCGAAGGGTTTCAGAAGGCCGTACAGGGGCTCAAAACCTCGATGCCCCACATGGATGAGGCAATGATTGTTGCAACCCTTCTTGCCACAAATCAGTTTGATACCATTCGGGATGCTTCCTCAAAACCGAGCTCTTTGATTTTGATGCCCTATACTACCGATAGCGCGATTTCAGATGTCTCGCGGGTCGCTGCTGCAATTCGAGCTTTTTCAAATACTAAGAGTTAAGGATTCAGATAATGACAGTTCTCCAAAATAAAACCTATACCATCAATATTGGGACAGACGATTTTAAAGAAATGGCAACAGGCAATGATTTGTTTGTTGATAAAACGTCTTTTATTTCCACACTTCTAGGGGGGGGATATAAAGTAACCCTCATCACCCGTCCACGCCGATGGGGCAAAACCCTCAATATGACCATGCTTGAGTACTTTTTTGGGATTCCTATTAAAGAAGATGGCAGTATTGATGGCGCTGAACACTCTAAAAAATGCCGTATTTTCTCGAAGTTGAAAATCGGAGAACATTCAAATATTATAAAAGATTCCTGTGGAAAATTCCCGGTGATTTTTATAAGTTTTAAAGATGCAAAAGCGACAAGTTTTGAAAATATGCAAGAGAAGATCTCTGATCTTTTCCAAGAGCTTTATAAAGATCATCGGTATCTTCTTGAAAGCCCCAAACTTGATGATATCGATAAGGATGAATTTAAGAAATATATCCGAGGACCCCTTACAAACTCCATGATTCTTAAATCCCTCAAAACGCTGAGTCATTTTCTTTTTAAACATTTTGGTCAAAAAGTTTTCATTCTAATCGATGAGTATGATACGCCCTTGAATGATTGGTATGCTCTTCAATTGGCACGAGATACTTTTTCTTCTCAAGAGGAGACTTACTTTCAAGACGTTTTAGGTCTTTTCAGAGAAATTTTCAGCAAAGCCCTGAAAGGGAATATATACCTTGAAAAAGGCGTTGTGACAGGAATTTTACGTGTGGCGAAAGCCAGTCTATTTTCAGGTCTCAATAATTTTGGAGAAGATTCGATCTTAGATGAGGACTATGCAGAGCATTTTGGATTTACAGAAAAAGAAGTTAATTCTCTTCTCCATAAATCTGGCCTTGATCAAAATCCAGAAACAGCGAAGACCTTAAAGTCTTGGTATAATGGCTACAACATCGGTGGACTCACGATTTACAACCCCTGGTCTATCATGAACTGCATTAAGAATCATGGAAAATTTAAAGCCTATTGGGTGGGAACGGCCAGCACCGCTCTCATTGAGCAAGCTCTTATCTTAGATAAATTTCAAAGAGAGATGCAGCTTCTCATTGAAGGCGAAAGCGTCGAAATGATTGCAGACCCAAAAATGGTGTTTGCAGATATTAAATCATCTCCAAATGCACTTTATAATCTTCTGCTCTTTTCTGGATACTTGACTGCCAGCACCATTGAAAATGCCCAAGCGGGTACATATAAGTGTGATGTGCGTATTCCCAACAAAGAGGTACGAGAAGTTTTTGAAGTCTCCTCAATGGCATGGATTGCCCAAAAATTTAACATTGATGGGAATGACTATAATGCCTTTTTAAACGATCTTTTGAAGGGAGATGTGGAAACTTTTACCCAAAAGCTGAAAGATTACCTTGAAATCTCGGCAAGCTTCTTTGCAACAGGGCCTAAAAATGCAGAGCTTTTTTATAACGGATTTATTATGGGCCTCGTGTCTGCCGTTTCTTCTCAGTACTTTGTAGATACTGAGAGAGAGTCGGGATCTGGACGTGCTGATCTTCTTCTCATTCCCAAACCAACTGCGAAATATCAGAATGCATTGATTTTAGAGTTTAAGTTTGGAAAAGGTGAAGAAAAATTACAACTTCTTGCAGAGAAAGCCTTAGAGCAAATAGACCATAAGAATTATGCGTCTAAAATTAAAGCCTATAAGCATGTCGCAAAAATCATTCGTATTGGTCTTGCTTTCTCTGGAAAACAGGTCGAAGTTGCATTTAAATAGGTGCTCAATTCTTTGCTTTTGAGGAATCGGCTCTTTTTCGATGAATCAAAGATCAAAAAATAGAGAGAAGTTCAGCATACAACTTTCTTTTCTTGAATCGCTTTTCGAAATTTTTTACCTAAATAAAGAGCTGTTATGAACCAAAAAACAAGAAGAGGAAATCCCACGACGCCACTTAGGCTAAGATAATGAACCTTCCCTGCTATTTCTCCAAAGGCATTTTGGAGGGGTTTGAGAATCATATTAAAAAGAGAGCCCGCCTCTTTTGAGGATCTGGAGCCAAAAGTTTCAATCCAGGCTTGCGCTTTGAAACGGACATTTGTCGTGGTGGGGATATAGAGTTGCTTCAAGGCGGGACCATTTAAAGCATAATTTATCGCTTTTGATCCAACCATGAGTGCAAATAAAAATGATAAACTCTCGACTGTCAGGAAGCTGCAGAGGGCAAGCCCCACAATAACAGGCATTGCAGCAAGTGCAACTCCGATGCCCAAATATCGGGTAATATTACTAATTCCAAGAAGCAAGCAAAGAAGTGATACGACATTGACGCTTGATCCATACAGACTGAGATAGTGACTGAGGGCAACACCTGTATACTGGCTGCTTGCCGCCAATTTAAAATTAAAATCAAAGATTGTAATGATAAGTTCATAGATAAAATTTGCTGCAAAAATTCCCATAAGATAACGATGAGAAGTCACTAATTTAAACCCCTCTAGAAATCCGGGCTCTACCTTCTCCTCTTCTTCTTTTTCATTTTTTCCATGAAAAGAAACGAGAAGTGAGGACGGAGTAACTCTTAAAAAACGTTCGACGAGAAGAATAATAGAGAGTGTCAAAACACCAAGAATAACCATAGAAAGCGTATCTGTTGTATATCCGAGACGATGGGGAAGACCTCCAATACTGTAAGGGCATATAATCCCTCCCATTTGTCCCAGGGCAACAACAAGTGGAAACCCTCTTTTTGCGGATACAGGGTCTGTTGTATCAGATGCAAAGGCCCAGAATAAAGCAACGACAAGGGATCCAAAACTTTCAACAAATAAATACCAGGAATACCCTAAAATTTTTGTTCCAATTAACAATGCTAAAGACCTTCCTGCGATTTCTTCTGCTGAGCCTTGAGCATTGAACATTAAGACGCTGAAAAGTAAGGTACAAACTCCGTAAAAAGCTGGTAAAATGACAAGCATTCTTTCACGCGACGTGCGCTCTAAAAGTCTTGTATAAAAAATAACGAGGGGGAGGAGAGCAATCACAGAAATCGTTTTTGCATAGGGAAGATGCATTTTATCAACAAGCTGAATAAAGATAGAATCTTTCAGAGGTCGCAAGGTCCAATAGATTCCAATGATCAAGGCAAATATTCCCCCCATACGCAAGAATTTCTTAAATTCATTTGTCTCGAAAGATCCAAAATTAAAATGGCAAATCTTAATCAAAAACGCGAGCATAACCGAGATTCCTTTTTCTGAATTTCATATATCGTTATCAATGGGCGTATACTAACCCATTGAGAATTTTTTGTATAATCGATATAATAGAATTTATATATCGATAAATCAGATATAAAAAGGAGCCCTGATGAACACCATATTGCGTCACCTACGCATTGCAGATTTAGAACTGTTTGTGACAACCATGCATTTGAAAAATCTAAGCAAAGCTGCTCAGTTTCATAATTTAAGTCAAAGCGCTGCAAGTGCTGCCATTATGAGGGTAGAGGCTGCTTTTGGACGGGAGCTTTGTCACCATGAAAAACGACAATTTCGTTTGACCCATGAGGGAAATGTTCTGATCCCCAGGATTGAAGATTGGTTAAAACAATTTCGAGAAAAAATTGCCATCACACAGGACCTCCCTCTTCGACTTGTGACAACGAATGCCATTGCACGTGTTATCCTTCCAAAGATTCTGCCCGCCGAATCCGTGGCGCTCCAAATCATGCGCCCTGGTGGTGCTTATGCGGCTGTTTTAAAAGATGAGGCCGATATTGCTATTGTGCCTGACAATGACACCTGGAAAGGTATCAGTTCCCTTGAAATTGGGGTTGGCTCTTTTGGATTATATTCTTCACGACAAGACGCGCCTCTCTCCCCTATCCTTCTCCCAGAAGATCAAATAGAAGTTTTAACTTTTATGCAGAGATGGCACAAAATGTATAATGCCCCCATCGAAATTAAAGCACGCATTCCCAGTTGGTCCTTAATTGCTGATCTTTGTTCAGGCTCAGAAGATGTTGGATTTCTTCCTGATTTTTTGGCACGAAAGGCTCAGTTGCACCCCGTTCTTTGGCAGCCTCCTGTTGCACAGTTTCGGATGCTGGCTTTATATCGATCCTCCGATGACAGGTTTCAAAAACGTCTTAAAAAATTAACGGATCTCTGTGGGGAAGTATTTTTTGAAAAATCGTAAATCGGAAATGGACGTGCGATCTCGTTATTATCCTCAAAAACTTTATGAAAATCTATTCTCCTTTCTTTTTAATCAACGTCTTTTTTATCTTTTTTTGTGTCTCTTTCTTCTTTAAAACCATCGCGGAATTTTCTTTTTTGGAACGGCTTGTTGAAGACGTTAGCGTTCTTTTCTTTGCAGTTTGTTTTTTGATGGGGATCGAATTTTTTTCTTTATTTTTGACTTGTTTGACCTCTTTTTTAATCTCTGAAGGATCTACGTCCTCTTCAAGATCAATCCCAAAGAGAGCTGAGAGATCTCCTGTCAATTTTTGATTATCTTGAGGAAGATTCTTTCCAGAAAGATGTCCTGATCCTGCATAGGCAATAAGCTCTTTGTGATCAACATAACGGAGCAAAAAAAGATCTTCAGGCCGGGTATCAAGACGTGCCCCTACCCCATAGAGTACAGCCGCAACATGCTTACACATATCCGCCCAATCATAGCAAGAGCAGTTTAATTTTATCTCGCGTGGACTTGGAAAAAGACCCTTATCACAATCTGTAATGACCTCCATGACCCCTTTTGAAAATTTACCTTGTAAGAGCTCAATCAACGACTCAATTTTTCCCGAACATTCTTTAACGAGAGTCTCCCATTTCGTGTTTACAATTGGATTGATTTTAATCTCAACCGTATAGATGGAGGAGCCGCTCACAAGCGCCTTAATTTCTCCAGCTTTGACCTTTAGATCAATGACAGAACCATTACGGACATAAGTACGCCCTCTCGGGAGCCTATTTTCATAATCACTAAAGCCCTCAAGATGCTTGCACCATGCCTTTCCCCAAAATGTTTTAGAAATCGTGCGCCCTTCAATACAAATCGGCTGGATATCTTCTCCCTTTTTTTTAAGTTGGGTTACCTTTTTTGCAGCCTGCTTTTTGCGTTCAGCAACACTTACATAAGGCGCATAGCCCCACGATGATTTCCAACTCATCTTTTTTTTCCTTTCTTTTCAATCATGCGGACTCTCCAAGAGCACGGTGTATATCAAGTGTGATCGTCTCGAGGAGTTCTTTATCACTCAACTCTGTAAGAACACCCTCACCACCAGCTAAAAGCTCATCAGAAAGATCTTTCTTTGAACTTATAAGCGTCTCAATTTTTTCTTCAATGGTTCCCTGACAAATAAATTTATGAACTAAAACATTTTTTTTCTGCCCAATACGATAAGCGCGATCCGTTGCTTGATTTTCAACAGCAGGATTCCACCAACGATCAAAATGGATCACATGGGAGGCTTGTGTTAGATTAAGACCCGTCCCCCCTGCCTTTAAAGACAAAATAAAGAAAGGAAATTTTTCCTCTTGTTGAAACGCTTCCACCATTTTAGAGCGTTCTTTTACGGGCGTCTGCCCATGAAGACTCAATCCTTCTTGGGCAAAAACATTTGACAAAAATCCACTCAAAGGGGAGATAATTTCTCTAAATTGACTAAAAATAAGAACTTTTTCTTGTTTAGAGGCAATCTCTTCACAAATTTCTTTTAGACGAAGAAACTTTCCACTTTCAGTTGCCTCATATTGACCATGTCCTAACCATTGGCTCGGATGATTACAAATCTGCTTAAATCGTGTCAAATAGGACAACACAAGCCCACGACGCTGAATGCCTTCAATACCTTGCTCAAGATGTCGTTCAAGTTCATGTACTGCATGTTGATAGAGAGCTGCCTGTTGTTTTGTAAGAGAACAATAAGCATTGACCTCTGTTTTATCAGGAAGATCTTGAATAATTTTTTTATCACTCTTCAGTCTTCTTAAGATATAGGGACTCACGAGGTGACGAACAGCACTAAAAAATCGACCATCTTCTTGATCATTCTGAGTTTTTTGCCGTATTTTTTTCCCATAACTCGAAAACGCACTGCTCGATCCTAAAAGACCGGGGGCAACAAAATCAAATAACGACCACAAATCCAACAACCGGTTTTCAACAGGCGTTCCCGTTAGAACAAAGCGCACACGGCTGGAGAGCTTTTTAATCGCTTGCGTTTGTTTGGCGGATGGATTTTTAATGGCTTGAGCTTCATCAAGAATGACCACGTTCCAAGAAATTTGAGAAAGCCAAGGAAGACGCGAAACATATGCATAAGTTGTCATCACAAGATCAGTCTGAGAGAAATCTGGAGCCGTTTTAGTTTTTCCAGAATTTGACACTGAACTATGGAGGATTTCAAATTTAAGATCCGGCGCAAATTTTCTTATTTCTGCTTGCCAATTTCCCAAAAGAGACGCGGGAAGAACCAAAAGGGTGGGCCCTTTTTTTTCTTTTGGAGAATGATATTTTATAAGCAAAAGCAATGCTAAAACTTGAATGGTTTTGCCCAGACCCATATCGTCAGCAAGACATCCTCCCAGTCGGAGATTATAAAGCCACCAAAGCCATTGAACACCAGCTCGTTGATAGGGCCTCAAACTTGCATGAAGATGGTCTTGTAGGATTTGTGTAGTTAAACCAAGACTCACCTCATCTGTTTGTTCTGGATGACGTAAATGCTTTAAAGTCTCTTTTAACCAGGATCCTTCAACAACCGTCGACCACGCTGTAATACTTTCAGAATTTACATCTGTAATAGTCTGTCCGGAAGCTCCTGCCAGAAGACGAAGCCCTTCCGAAAAAGAGAGGCCTTCTTTTTTAACCCCGCGTTCGATGTCTTTCCAATGGGAAAGCACTTGCGTCAATTTATCACTATCAACTTCTACCCATTGACCTTTAATCTGAACCAGTTGACCCTGTGCATTCAGAATACTTTCCAATTCTTGGGTCGTTAAATGCTCTCCCTGGGGAAGAGAAAATCCAACGTCAAAATCCAATAAAGCATCCAGTCCAACAGCAGATGCTTTTGCATTCCCAACAGAAATCGTTATCTGTGGTCGGGGTGGTTTTTTTGCGTTCCACCAATTAGGAACTCTGACAATCACGCCGGCTTCTTCAATAAGAAGCAATGCTTTAAGAAACTGGTAAGCCTCTCTTGCTGTCCAGGAAAGAGGTTGAAAGATAGAGCCCGTATCAACAAGGTGTTTAATAAAAGAACTTTTCTCTGCAGCTCTTTGAACAGGAAGAAGAAGAGAAAGAAGCTGTGTGGAATCTCCTTCATATTCTCTCAAAGCACGCCCTAAGGGGAGATGCTTTACGTCCTTTTCACCAGATAAACGCGTGGTATAGGTGGCTAAAAATGCAAAAGGAGAATCAAGATCAGACTTATTTTCAGCAAGATGAAAGCAGACCCGTCCCACGTTATTCCAGGAGGGATTATAAACGGCTAAATAATTTTGAAGATGACCCTTATAAGAAGAAAGCTCTTGAACCAATGCTTGAGAAAGACTCCCCCAAAGCTCACTCATACTGTCAAGATTTAAATATTCTCCCCCCCTCATAAAAGGAGCTTTTTCCAAGAGCTCCTCAAATTCCGCTCTGGGAAGAGAAAGACGCTTTAATGTCTCGGAAGAAAGCGTGTCAAAGCCTGAAAGTTTACAAACATGGGTCATAAAAATTTTAGCATAATGCTGCCAAAATGCGAGACTCGGGGGCAAGATTTCACTAAACGCGGTGATCCCAAGCCGTAAAAGACCTCTTTCATTTCCATGAGCAAAAAGATCTTGTATGTGGCGAGCAGTCTCTAAAGAAACAACCTCTTCGGTCTCTGTCTCACTATAGAGATAAAGATGACCTGCTGGAGACAGGGAAAGGCTTAAGGGCTGAGGTGGACTCTCGACACCATTGCTCACGATTCAAATCTTTTTTTATAAGAATCTAATTTCAATATAAAGATAGACTCTCGAAAAGGCTTTTTTAAACCTTTCTTAAACGACTCATCATAAAGATATGACATGATACTTTGAAAGTATGCTGACATAAATACTTCTCTTTTTTTGGACAAATTAATTTAGAAATTAAATCTTCTCTACAATTTTTTGAGTACTTTATAGACTTTAAATCCTCATTACATTTTACAGTATACACATCATTTTCTCTTGATATGTCAATATGCTTAATTGAAAAAAGATGTCAAAGAGATCCCCCTCTATATTTCCCCCTTATTTATAAACCAGGCCTTTTACATTAAAATACAATAAGTTAAACCCATAAATAAGAAACCTTAACTTTCCGAACGTCAAAAATTTAGCCTTCACCGGTATTCCATAAAACCAATTTGATACCATTCGGGCTGCTTTCTCAAAACCGAGCTCTTTGATTTTGATGCCCTATACAGCCGATAGCGCGATTTCAGATGTCTCGCGGGTCGCTGCCGCAATTCGGGCTTTTTCAAATACAAAAAATTAAAGAGTCAGAGGTTCTAATGAGAATAATTCTCTGTTTTCCAAATAGAAATCCTTCCAAAATTGGTCCATGGCAGAATTAACAGAAACTGCTAATACCTCAAGAGGTGCGGTTTCAGGCGGCAAACTGTCTTCTCCATAAAGATCCCTTAACATTCTTTCTTCATCTTTAAAAAATTGTCGATACTGATAACTTCTGCCAAAAAAATTTGGTTCTTTATACCAAGTTTGAATGTTTTCATTAAACCTTTCTTTCTCAAGGAGGGTTAAAAATTCTGCTTCTTGCGTCCAAGAAACCTTTGAAACATTCAAAACAGGAGGTTGGTCTAAATTTTCATTATCCTCTTCTGAAGAGGAGTATGTATAAGGAATTTCAAAAGTGAAACGTCCCAATTTTTTTTGGAGTAACTTTTCAGGACGATCCAGTATATGTACCTCTAAAAGCATTCCATTTTCTTCCTCTTTGGTAGAGACAATTTTTCTAACAAAATGGGCGGTGTGTTCTGAATAAAACTTAGGCCCCTCACTAATGTAGATGAAAAACATCTCTAATGTCTTATCTTGGTCTATCGCGGTAGAAACGAGCCTCCAAAAAAGATACCTTTTGCAGAAAGGGAGGACTTCTTCCTCTCCCAACCAAGGATAAATGTCAGCGAAAAAAGAAGGAGATGTCTCATGAAGCAATAGGAATAAAGCGGCTTGATTTCGTTTCTCGTTATGAGGAGAAGTGTAAATTGTTCTATAAATTTCTCTCTTAACATCCCACCCACCCATCTCTTTAAGAGATGGATTTTGTTTTAAAAGAACAGAGTCTTTTTGAGCTGCGCGTTTTTCAGTGAATAAATTAGAAGCAAACTCGTTAGTATGCGTAAACTCATGGCTTAAAAAATCTGTTGATTCAGATACGTTCCCGCCATGAGGACCATTTTTATCGTTATTGAGAGGTAAAGCACTTATACTAAGCGGAAAAGAAGTGTCTAAATAGTTTTCAATAAATCTTTGATATGAAAAACTACCTGACTTACTACATAATATAGCTTCACAATAACCCTCTCCAAGAAGAAACTCTCTCGGACCATCATCAAAGGTACCTGCCATAAGGCGTTCCCAACCGTTAACATAGAACTCATGGAAGGGCATATAAAAAATTTCGTCATCATAAGAACTTAACTCTTTCCAATCTTTTCCCTCTTCCAATATTAGTGGGTCTCCTGAGAATGAGGTGCCTTGCATCTCAGATAAAAGAATTGACAATTGACTTGTAATGGAACGCATACGCCCAATGGTTAATTGATTATCTTCAATAACCTGAGATGTTGTTGTCCAAAATCGTTGTAAGAGTTTCAGGTGCTCTGGACTATCCTTGACCAATCCTCTTACATAACTGTAGTGCATCCTGATCATAGGAGAGAGCCCGGGAATGATTGTTTTTATAGGGTTAATGGCTGCAGGATCAACTTCTTTATAGGCTTTTCTAAAAAGTTCTTCCTGATCTCTAAGAGAGAGCACCCGGTCATTTGGTAATTCTTTCTCCTGATCATGAAACGCTCCCACGCTTTGAAAAGAAATAAAAAAACAGAAAAGTATAAATTTTAGTCTCATTTAAAATCTCCTATTATAAAATGATAAAAAAAATATAACAGTTAAAAAATAGTTTTTCAACAAACTCTCTTTCTACGATTTATAAGGGAAGAATATCAAATTTTTTTAAACAGTTTGCCATAAAATTTTTTCCTGGAATTATGGAAAAATTCTGTAAAGCTTTTGATTTAACAACTATTTTTTTTGTTGAAATATTACACATCTGCTATAAACTCCTAAAATTAAGGACGGAGATGACAACGAATAAAACAATTCCTATAACCACTCCAATGCAGCCCCTAAGAAGAAAAATACTTCTATGTGATCTATTGGTTCCTAACCAAAAAACAATTAAGGCAATGCAAGACATAGAAAAAGGAAAGAGCCTAAAACAACGACTTTAAAAGAACTAAGAAGACTCTACCCTTAAAACCCTTTAGAAATGTCCTCCTCAATATAAGCTGCGCATTCTTCTTTAGACAAAGAGCAGTCATTATCCATCCAAAACGCCTCTGTTTTCTTCAACAATTTTCCCATAAAAGGCCCCGGCTCTACGCCCAAACTTAAAAGATCTTTTCCGCTGAGAGGAAAAACAAGGAGTTCATTTTCATCTTCTGCTTTTTTTAAGATCTGTTTTAAGAGAGAAATTGAGCTTTTTTCCTTTGGAAGAAGCGCTGATTTTAAAATCATCACATCGCGGTATAGAGGAAATTTCATTTTATAAAGAAGAACCCTTGAAAACATAAGAGTTTCTTGGGAGAGCAAAAATTCTTTATAAGAAAACACTGAAAGGATATAATTGATCTCTTTCTTCATAATTAAAAAAGACTTCAAAGATTCGGATTTTAGATCTTTAGACGTTTTCAAAAGAAGCGCAGACAGCCTTAAAAGAGGATTCGGCTCTTGAATCTGTTTTTCAATTTTTAAGAGGGTTTCAAAAAAAGAGGGTACTTCCAAGTTCTCTGAAATCTCTCGTAAGACCCCATAAGTATTCATTAAAGTAAGCGCATTTTCTGGATTTGGAGCCTCTAACAGTCTTAAAAACTCAGCATGGATACGTTCTGTTGAAAGTTTTTTGATCTCGGGAGCGTACTTTTGAACAACTTTTAAGGTTGTCTCTTCAAGAGGCTCTTTTCCATAAAATGCAAACATTCTAAAAAGACGTAATATTCTTAAGAAATCTTCCTTGATACGCTCTTCCGGGACCCCTACAAATCGCACGCGTCCTTGATAAAGATCTTCTTGCCCCCCCACAAAATCATAAAGCGTCCCTGTCCAATCCATGAAGAGGGCATTGATCGTAAAATCCCGACGATGGGCATCAATTTTCCAATCTTCCGTAAAGGCAACGATGGCATACCTGCCATCTGACTGAATATCACGACGCAGTGTTGTAATTTCATAAGCGGTTTTATCCACAACAGCTGTCACAGTCCCATGAGAAATCCCCGCTGTAAAATAAGGAATACTTGCATTTTGAAGCCTTTTGATGACCTCACCGGGAACAAGAGACGTCGCAAGATCCACATCCTGCCAGTGCTTTTTTAATAGAGAATCACGCACACACCCTCCCACAAATCGAAGAAGATTTGTGCTCGTTTTGAGATCAACTGTAAGTGCTTTAAAAAGAGTTGAAAGAGAGGCTGACTCCTGCCAAGGAAGCATATCAGCTCTCATGAAAAGGGATTATCCTTAAAATACTGAAGACTCTCTTTTAAATAGGTGTATCCTGTTATGAGGGTAAGTCCTCCTGCACACCAAAGCAAAATAAGACCAATCAAATTAATCGGAAGATGTAAGAACGAAAAATAGATACTGTCCCCCAACAAAAGACATGTCAACGCTCCCATCTGAATCCCCGTTTTCCATTTTGCAAGATAACTCACCGGAAGACCAATTCTAAGAGACGCCAAAAACTCCCGAAGCCCGGACACTAAGATTTCTCGACAGAGAATAATGACACCTGGAATGAGAGAAATCCCCTCAATACGACCAAACCCAACAAGCATAAATAAAACAGATGTAATGAGAAGTTTATCCGCAACAGGATCTAAAAACCGCCCAAAAGAGGTTGTTTGCTCCCAGGTACGTGCAAAATATCCATCAAAAAAATCTGTAATACAGGCAAAAACAAAAAGAACAGCCATGAGAAGATGAACAAAATCACCTTTTATATAAAAAAGTCCAATTAGAAGGGGAATAACAGCAACACGTATAAGCGTTAAAAAATTTGATAATGTCCAGTTCATAGGATGCCTCTAAAAACCTAAAAATCTTTGTTAAATCGTATCATTAAACCCCTCAATCGCTTGTTACCAAGCGATTTCTTAACCTAAATTATAATTATTGTCACACCCTCTACCTATGAAAATAATTATAAATGCTCTTTGCAAGCCCTTCAGAAACTCCGGTAACAGCCTGCAAATCAGAAATCCCTGCCTTTTCAATTTCGCGCAAAGATCCAAAATGTTGTAAAAGAGCCTTTTTTCGAGTGTGACCAATCCCATCAATCTCGTCAAGTCGAGATTTTGTAATGTTCTTAAGTCTTTTTTTCCGGTGCGTCGTAATGGCGAAGCGATGCGCCTCATCTCGAATTTGCTGCATAAAAAAAAGAACGGGATCATTTGACTCTAATTTTAAAGCTTCTTGCTTTGGCCGATGGAGTGTTTCATCTCCTTGATTTCGGTTAACTCCCTTTGAAATCGCCCCAAGACCAATGCCTTGAATCCCCATTTCTTGAAAAAGGTCTTCCCCAATTTTTAAATGACCCTTTCCACCATCCAGCAAAATTAAATCTGGAAAGAGAGTACCTTCTTCTCCCAATTGAAGTGGTTTGAGCCTCCGGGTTAAAACCTCCCTCATCATCGCATAATCATCTTCAGGCGCATGGTTTTTATTTTTAATGATAAATTTACGATAAGCGTTTTTTTGAAACCCCTCAGGGCCTACCACAATCATGACACCATAAGGATTCTGGCCCTGAAGATGGCTATTATCATACACTTCAATACGATTCGGGAGAGACGAAAGATCAAAAATATCCCGAATACTCTCTAAGACCATTCGTTGAGAAGCACGTTCCGCCCGATGACGTTTTAAGGCTTCTACTGCATTTTTAAGAGCATTTTTAACAAGATTTGATTTAAATCCCCGCTTTGGATAATCAATTTTTATCGGATGCTTTGCCAGCATTGAAAGCGCTTCTTCTATTAACGTCTTTTCCTGTAAAGAAGCATTCATAAGAATAAGAGGAGGCACATCATGATTCATGTAAAATTGGATTAAGAAAGTTGTCAGAAGCGCCTCCAGGTGAGTCTCATTTTCTGAGGACAAAAAATATGAGCTATTTCCAAGATTCGTTCCATGCTGATACATAAAAACTTGAATAGACACTTTTCCCGATTCTTCCCAAAAAGCAATTACATCTGCCCGATCGATCATAGATGTTGTGACCTCTTGAGTCTGTTGAATTTGGGTCAAAGCCCGAATACGATCTCGAAAAACGGCAGCTTTCTCATAATGACACTGATCACTTTCAATCATCATTTTTTGAGCAAGATCCTCTTGGATCGCTTTCGTTTTTCCAGAGAGAAATTGCCGTGACTCTTCCACCAAATCGCCATAGGCTTCCACTGATATTTTTTGAACACACGGCGCAGAGCATCTTTTAATATGATACAAAAGACATGGTCTTGTGCGATTGGCAAAGACTGAATCAGAACAAGATCTTAGCAAAAAGGCACGTTGTAAAAGAGGCAACGTCTTATGAACAAGGGAGGACTCTGCAAAAGGCCCAAAATAATACCCAGGTCTTGTTTTAACACCACGATGCGGCAGGATTTGAGGAAACTGTTGATCCGAGGCAATCAAAATATAGGGAAACGATTTATCATCTCTTAAAAGAACATTATAAGGGGGGGAAAACTTTTTAATGAGGTTGGCCTCTAGGAGTAGAGCTTCAGCCTCAGTATGGGTTGTAATAATTTCAAGGGACTTAACACGGCTCACCATACGTTTTAAACGCAGCGGGAGTGGGTCCCAAAGGGTATAGCTCGTGACACGTTTTTTAATGTTTTTTGCTTTTCCCACATAAAGAACCTCTCCTTCTTCATCAATCATACGATACACTCCCGGAACCGAGGGGAGAGGTTTAAGAAGGGTCTTTAAAATTTGAACGCCTTCTGGCAATAAAGATTTTGTTTTTTTAGGAGACATTAAAGTTCTTGTACAGTTAGCATAAAAAATAAACCTAAGACATTATACAAGATACTATCACAAAGAAAACTTCTTGAGACATTTTTTATTTTTTAACAAAAAAACTTTTCTTACAAAAGTCATCCCTAAGCTTTGACATAATAGTCCTCTTTCTAATAGTCCATATAATGCGACTCTGGAAGAACCTGCCCGCCATCAACAATAATGGATTGACCCGTAATATACCGCGCTTCATCTGATGCAAGAAAGAGATTAGCATAGGCAATATCCTCAGATGTTCCGAGACGCCCCATCGGAATCGCCGCCATAATTCTTTTTTTATGAGCCTCTCCCAAAGCGTCAAATCCTTCTGAAATAATGTTTCCAGGCTCAACGGCATTAACCGTAATATTATATTTTGCAAGTTCTATAGCAAGCGTAATCATGAATCCATTCAATCCCCCTTTTGAGGCTGTATAATGAGACGCCCCCGGAAGTCCAACGCGTGGACCTGAGATAGAAGATGTAAAAACAATACGACCATCCCGCTGTTTTTTCATAACAGGAAGACACGCTTTGACTGCATGAAAAGCGCTTGTCAAATTTGTGTTAAGAACATCATTCCAGTTATCGAGGGTCATCTCCTCAAAGCGGACAAGCGGATAGATCCCTGCATTGTGAATTAAAATATCAATACGTTTATGTTTTTTTAAAGTTGTCGCAGCCATATTTTCCATATCTCGGGATTTCGAAACATCCGCCACAATATAAAAGGCTTCTCCTCCTGTTTTTGTAATATCATCCGTAACGTGTTTCAGGTCTGTTTCTGTCGGCTCACAAGAACAACTTTGGCCCCTTCATTTGCAAAAACTTCAGCAATTCCACGCCCAATACCTTTACTTGCTCCTGTAATGATCGCAACTTTTCCTTGCAAACGTGTGCCAGAAGAACTCTTTAAAATCATAATGTACCCTCTTCTATGGACTAAGATTTCCAACACCAAAAATAATAAGACGTATCAATTTTTTTGTAACGCCAAATCTGCCAAGAGGCAAGTTTGATTATTTTGTGAGATACCCCATTGACGAATTTTAGATCCTGCCTAATAATGAGCGCTCATTCATTTAAATTAACCAATGAGGTAAAACTTTCAATCAAACCAATTTCTGTAAATTACGGATCTCAGATTTAAGAGTCTGGGTCCATCTTGGATGTCGTGACGAAGAAAAGTACCATCCTCAACGTGTCAGCTTTAATATTGAACTGACGTTTAAATATCCCCCAAAAGGTCTCTTAACCGATAAACTTGACGACACAGTGTGTTATCTCGCCTGTGTTCAAAAAATTGACGCCCTCTGTCAAAGCAGGTCCTTTGGCCTCATTGAACATTTGACACTGCAGGTTTACGAAGGGATTCTGCTGGCATTAGGGGATAAAAGAAAAAATATTTCTCAGATAAATGTTACAATGTGCAAAATGTCAGCACCGATTCCAGGTGTCCATGGCGGGGTCTCTTTTACCTATTGTGCATCTCCATCAAGGAGATCCAAACAATGATTTATATTAGTCTTGGATCAAATATTGGAAATCGGTTAAACTACCTGTCAAACGCCGTTGATCTCTTAAAGAAACGTTATTTAAAGAATATGCGCTGTTCCATCGTTCTCGAAACGGAATGTCTTCTTCCCCCGGGGGCCTTAAAAGAGTGGAATAAACCTTTCTTGAATATGATTGTGGCTGGCACATCGGATTTAACTCCTGCACTTTTATTGGAAGGACTTCACCAAATCGAACGTGAAATTGGCAAACCACTTTCCTATGAAAGATGGTCTCCAAGAGTCATCGATCTTGATATTTTGATGTGGAGAGACATGATTGTTGAAACATCCACTTTAACGATACCTCACCCGGAGCTTAAAAACAGACCCTTTTTAACTCATCTCATTGCTATGATGGATATTTCTTATAAAAGAGACCTCACAAAACAAAGATGCTTTTCAAAAAGCTATACACTCGCGCCTCAACTCGTCGGAATTGTCAATATTACACATGATTCATTTTCAGATGGAGGAGTGTATAACACCGTTGATAAAGCCACTCAGCACGCCCTTAAACTTTCTGAAGAAGGCGCTCACGTTGTTGAAATTGGGGCACAATCAACCAAACCTGGTGTCTCCCTTCAATGCGAAGAAGAAGAATATGAGCGGCTTGAGCCTGTTCTTAAAAATCTAAAACCTTTTCTGGAAAAGAAAACCCTTCTCCTCAGTGTGGATACGTTTCGACCAGCCCTCATTCGCAAAATTCTAAAAAATTATCCCATTTCTTGGATAAATGATGTCACAGGAAATCTCGACGATGACATACTTCAACTGATCCTTGATCATCAGTGCTCACTTGTCATTATGCACTCATTGGGGATTCCTCCTCAACATGACAATATTCTGCCTCAAACTCAATCTCCTCTCCTCCCGATCCTAAAATGGGCAAAAAGAAAAATAGATCATCTCCAAGAGATGGGATTTAAACAAGAGAAGATCATTCTTGACCCAGGCATTGGGTATGGAAAATCAGCCTACCAAAATCTTGAAATTTTAAGAGATCTTGATGCCTTAAAAGAACTCGGAGTCCCTCTTCTTATGGGGCATTCCCGGAAACTCTATACGGAATCTTTTTCAATGGAAACCGCCCAAAATAGAGACATCGAGACTTTAGCGATTTCAGGACTTATTGCTAAAAATATTGACTATTTAAGAGTTCATAATGTGCGGGACCATATGCGTTTTTTTGTGGCTCAACAGGCCCTAAAGGGAGGAATAGCATGATCAAAATTATTGGCATCATGGCCGCAACTCCCGAAGGCATTATTGGAAAAGAACACGCTCTTCCTTGGTACTATCCAGAAGAATTAGATTATTTTAGACACCTAACCCAAGGATCCTTAATGGTCATGGGACGCAAGACTTTCGAGGCAACCCCTCCAGATCTTTTTAAAGATCACCCTCCCCTTGTCTTTTCGCGAAATCATCCTTTAAAAAGACTCCCCAACCATCTTGCCTTTTCAAGTTTGGAAGACTTTTTGTCATGGTGCCCATCTTCTCCTCACAAGGAAATGTTCATGATTGGAGGCGCGGAAATTGCTCATTTGTTTTTAAGAGAAAACGTAATCTCAGAATTTCTTCTCACAAAAATTCATAAGTCTTATTCGGGGGATACCACTCTTGATCTCACTTTTTTTGAGACTTGGGAAAAGAAAATCCTAACGTCAAATCTAACATATACAACTCTAAAACTTCAAAATCCGAAAGAGACACTAATATGAATTTTTGTACGCGCTTAAATGAAGACTTGAATGATTTTCATTTACTGAAACACTCCTTTTATCAGGCCTGGAGCAAAGGAGAATTAAGTCTTGATATTTTACAACTCTATGCAAAAGAATACTACCCTCATGTTTCAGCATTCCCGCGTTACATCAGCAGCATTCATTCCTTATGCCCGGATATCTCATCACGGCAAATTCTCCTTGAAAATTTAATTGAGGAGGAACAAGGACCCGAAAACCATCCAGAGTTGTGGCTTCGGTTTTCTGAAGGACTGGGCGTATCAAGAAAAAACTGTCACATGAAAGCTGATCTTTTAACAACCCATCGGCTTGTCGACGGATATTTCGATCTTGTTCGATCAGATTATCCAATGGGTCTTGGTGCTCTTTATGCTTATGAGCGTCAAACACCTGAGATTTCGAAATCAAAAATTGAGGGGTTAAAAACCCATTTTGGAATCGACAATGATCACACGCTTCAGTTTTTTAAAGTTCATATGAAAGCCGATGAATGGCATCGAGAAGAAATCGCTGGACTTATGGAGAATCTCTCCGTAAAGAATCAAAAAAGAGCCGCCAAAGGCGCTCAAGCTGGGGCAAAACTACTTTGGTCGTTTCTGGATGGTATAATGGAAAAAAACAATGCAAATTAAAGCTTTAAAAACGCCACGAATTGAAGGGGGAGAAAGTCTTGAAGAGATCATAAGCAACGCTCTTCCTTCTCTTCAAAATGGAGATATTCTTGCAATTACCTCTAAAATTGTCAGCCTTTGCCAAGGACGGTATATCAATAAAGAGAAAACTTCTAAATACGACTTAATTTGTGAGGAAGCTGATCTCTTACTTGAAACAAAGCATAATCCTTATAACTTGTACCTCACCATCAAAGAAGGCATTTTGATTCCCTCTGCAGGCATTGATGAGTCAAATGTCGAAGACATCTATGTTCTTTTCCCTCAGGATGTCCAAAAAACTGCTTTCTCTCTCTGGACCCACTTACGCACGAAATATAATCTTCAAGAATTCGGCATTGTGATCACGGACAGCCATACAACCCCTCTCAGGCGAGGCGTGACAGGAATATCCCTTGGATGGTGCGGATTTGAACCTTTGTATTCCTACATTAACAAACCAGACATTTATGGAAAGCCACTTCGCGTAACACAAATCAATATTCTTGATGCGCTCTCAACATCTGCTGTTTTCGTTATGGGAGAAGGAAGTGAGCAAACCCCTTTGGCCATCATCAGCGGGGCTCCAAAAATCTCTTTTTTAGACCGCCCTCCGACTTCTCAAGAAGAAGATAATGTAAAAATTCCCCTTGAAGAAGATCTCTATGGCCCTTTGCTTCTTTCTGCAAACTGGTTAAAAAATCATTAGAAAAGAGCCTTGTTCTCAGATTCGACTCCTGAGTACAAAAACCATCTAAATTTTATGAAAAAATAAAAAGGTTTTTGGTGGTTTGAAAAATCTTATGCCAGTCTTGATTTCACATCCAAATAAGTCAGTGTCAAAAATAGATCTTTCCAAAGAGGTCGTCTCTTTTTTAGAGTCGAGGAAAATGAGTATTTGCACGAATTTGTCATAGCTCTCTTTTTTGTAATGGTTCAATTAGGCGTGATGCTGTCTCTTGGTCTGCGGAAATCAAAGAAGGACTAAAACTTATTTGTTATCGTGATTCAATCGACAAGTGATGAAGGGAACAAGTCACTCCATTTTTCTTGAAAAAGAAAAGACATTGAGTTAAATTCCCCAGAATGATTATATTTTATTCGTTATATTTTATATTTACGCTGAAAGAGAGAGAAAATGCATTTTAAAAAAATATTTTTTTTGATCGCAATCCTGTCAATAAAAAGCACAGATTTGGCAGCGCTAGAACCTGATTGCACAGAAGACAGTGCGCGGCAAACCGTATCAGGACATCACTCAAATCCCTTTCCCTTAAGAGCTGCGACCTCTGCCCTAGAAAATTTAGATGATCTTTTAATGCTGGTGACACAAGAAGAAAAAAGAGCTGTCGATAAATCAATCGCAGAAATAAAAGAATGTGGCGTCTTCAAAAAAATGTGTGAACGTGAAATCAAAAAGGTAGACTTGAACATATTATTAGATGCTGCATACCGTTCTGGAACTGGAGAACAAATCGCAGAGGCCCGTATTAGTTTGGGGGATCTGCGCATGAAAGATTGTGCTGAGCACTACGGGCAAGTAAAATATAATTCAAACGATTCAGTATTGAATGCACGGGCCAGACTTGGCTCTATCACTACAGAAAGAACATATAATCATTATGATACAGAGGAATTTACCCGTATATTGGAGATTGCAAAGCAGGAAAAGAATGCAACCCTTGAAGTTCTAACTCTTTATGAAGCGAGTCTACACCTTGATGGGATTCGTAGAGTACCTTTCACTACTCAACATTCCTCTTATCCTGAGCTGGTGATACTGAAAAGCCGTGCAAGCACTCCCTCTATACTGGCAAAGGCTTTATTTTTGTGTGGTGAGTTTCAATCAAATGAAACCATCCTCCTAAATCGTTCGCAATCAGAGAGAATCGGACTCTTTGATCATTACGAAGAAGCGTTGAAATTAGCGCAGAATACTGGGGATTTGGGGCTACAAATGAATATATTAAGTCGCGTTTTGTCTCTCTCAGGCCGTTATGTAGATTTTACTGAGAGAGTGACGCTGCTTTACGACAAGGCCTTGGGACATGCGACCACGCTAGATCTAGAGCTTGGAGCCTATGCTTTCACTGCTTTTTGCAAGGCAGACAGAACTACCACAGAATGGAGAGCTAGGGAAAATCAAAATCCGGGGCCCTTCTTTATTTCTAATTCAATAGACCCACTTATCCTCATTGGTTTCGCTGATACCCGGTATGGAGCTTGGGAAAACCACTATTGGCAGGCATTAAACCTGGGGAAACAAAGGTATAATTTACAGATACAAGCCCAAGCTCATATTGGTTTGGGGGATGCAGGCATCGAAGGGAATATCGGTCATTACCAACAAGCCTTAAGAATAGCACGAGAGATTAAAGAGTTAAAGCTGCAAGCACTGGCTCTCATTGGCTTGGCTACTCAAGGTGTAAATTCACCTGACCATTGTAAAGAGGCACTCCAACTATCTTTGCAGCTTGAGGATAGACCGCTGCAAGAATATGCCCGTTTTGTCCACAAACAGTTATCGTTCTAATGCGACATTTCACGAAATTTTTCGCATCTGAAGGAATGAAGATAAATTCAGGTGGAATCACTTAAGTCTCATTCGAGCCTCTGCTGTTGTGAGTTTCCAAGCTACATCACCAAGAGGGCATGCCATGGAGACGCGCCTACGTTTTCCCCCTAACTGAACCAGTACAAAAAAGAGAGCTGTGACAAATTCGTGCAAATACTCATTTTCCTCGACTCTAAAAAAGAAACGACTTCTTTGGAAAGACCTATTTTTGACACTGATTTATTTGGATGTGAAATCAAGAGTGGCATAATCTCCACAAAAACACCAAAAATCTTTTTATCTTTTCATAAAATTAAATGATTTTTGTACTTATGGCCGAATCCTTGAACAAGTCTAATAAGATAATGTTTTCAATATGTTTCTTATTTTGTGTGCACACACTCAAATTAGGGTGAGCACATTTTTAAACAGAACAGCAAGATGATTCTTAAAATTTCATCATACAACTGATTCGGTAGGAAGAGAGGGATCAAGTAACTGCTTGGAGGTGGCCACTTGCTTTTGAGCAGATTTTAAGAGACTTTTTACTGTTTTATGAAGTTTTTTTGGTTCTTTAATTGTGTCCTTTAAGCTTTGAATACTTTCTGCTTCGGACAGACCAGGTGTCTTACAGAGACTTTCAGCGATCAAAAAATAGTGCTCGGGATTTTCTTGAAGTGACTTCTGATCTAACGCCTTTTCAAGAAACTCTCTTTCAGGCTGAGAAAGCTGAAGAAAGACACTTAGTATATAACTTCTGCGCACAACAACCGCACCACCAAGCATTTCTTTCTGATAGAGTTTTCTAATAAAAGGATATGAACTGTCGATATCTTTCGGTGGTTGAAAAGAGAATTTTTTTGCGTCCTTCTGTACAAAAGAATTTAAAATAATCTGAAGATCTTTAGCGTAAAGATTAAAACTTGTTAATTGACGAATGATTTCTTTAAATTGTCCTTGATACACGGATGAGAATGCAATAACGTTATCAACGATTTGCTCAAAAGCATCAAGATCAAGCGCCTCGACATTTCCTAAAGATGCCATGAGCGGAATCAATTGATGGAGGTCTTCTAATTTAGATCTCTGTTCTTCTTGAGATGAAAATCTGCTTAAAACAACATTAAACTTTTTTCCATTCTCTTGGAGTCCTTCCGTTAATGTTCTTGATAGGCTAAAAACATCACCACGTAATGCAACAGTGAGTCGGCTTAAAACTCTAATGGTAACAAGCTGAGTCGATCTTGGCTCTTCACCAAAAGAAGGGTTTTGAAACAATCCAGAGAGTTTTTGCGCCCATCCTGCTGCTTGATTTTCAGAAAGAGCACAAAAAGAGTCCATAATCACTCCCATATCGGGCAATTTTTGACCAAATAATTTTTCCATAACTTCATGGAAACCTAAAATCTGTTTATGTGTTTTTGCTCTCAAATAAGAAAAAGTGCCTTCAAAAGCATCTTTCTGCTCAATTGCTTTTTTTAACTCTAACGCCATCGTGTTAAAATTTTTTGGTATTGCACTGTGATCAGAGGTATAAAACTCTAAAATACCTTGAGAAACCTGCGCTAAGAACTCAGGTGTATTACATTCAAAAATAGTCATAATATCACGTATTTCAGTCAACATAGAGCTTAAATGCTCTTTAGGAGTGCCCTTAATAACATCAAAAAACGTAGAAATATGCGGATGGTCTTCCTCCAAAATTATGATTCCTCGCAAATTCAATTTATTTAATGTTTTTAGAATATCAGAAGCAATCTTAGTCTCGAATGAGTAGAAAAAAGTTTCGATTTCTTGTTTGTTAAGATGCTCCGCAACATAATGAAAAATTGGCCTACCATTTTCTGATTCTGTATTATCATCTAAAGCCAGAGTTGCCTGGATTCCATAACAAAAAAGCGTTAAGTATAAAAAACTGAGTGAAAAAAGATTTTTCATGAATAATCCTGTGTTAAAATGAATGACTTGGGCAATGGATGACAATCGTTATTGAATCTAAGCGTATAAACTTGAAAAAAATCAATATCTTAATCGGCGCGAAATTTCAAGGCTTTTTTTATATTTGTAAGAGTTCATAACAAATGAGACAAAATTCAAGCAGCCTGAAGAGAGGAATTTTGAATATACTGCAAAGGAGTGAGACCTTTCAAGTTCCGATG
>NCGZ01000120.1 GCA_002257235.1 Alphaproteobacteria bacterium 16-39-46 | reverse complement strand
TTTCACGATTTTCAACAAAAAATCACTATTTTTTTATTCGAGGGGGGGGAATCGCTATCCACTACAGACTCATTACCCGGCGATATGGAGAGGATACAATTTTTTTGTCATCATTTTGGATCTTTCTTTGTAATTTTAATAATTCTATTTCTTCCTTGCATATGTTTAGGCAAACGATCACGTGCTGCAGCCATTCTTAATCGAAGTATTTCCGGAACGTCGCTCGTGCTTGGCACTTCAATCTGATGGAAACTTTGATCCTTTTTTAGAATCCCTACAGTTGATCTTGCCCATATAATTTGCGAGATAGTTTAATAAATCTTGTTTCAAAATCACGAGCATCACGTTTCCCTTAACCTAAGAGCTTTTATACGCTTCACATTCTTCAATTGTATTAGGAATACTCCCGTATTTTAAACGTTCTTTAATTATAAGTTCGTCTGGAAGACTATATTTTTTACATACTTGAAGAAGAGTTTCTAAAGCGCCTATCATAAAAATATCATGCAAGAGCTCAAGATTATTCTGATCAGCCCATTGAAGAATTTTCATGTCAAGTTCTAACTCTGTTCCCAATCCACCATATTTTTTATTTATTCGCTGAAATTTTAATTTAAGATCATTTTTTATTCCATAAAGAAAAATAAGCCCAACAAACAAAAAAGGAACATTTTGAAAATATCCATGCTTTTTTAAAAATCCAGTTAGTTTTTCCTGAAGAGATGTTAATATTTTCAAATCATTTTTAACTCTTCCCATAACAAGAGAAACAGCAGAAAACCCTATTCTTCTATCAAATGGATCAAACATTTATCGTGTTCCTTTATTTCCTGGTAATAGATCATCCCCAAACATTTTTCGATATCTTTCAATAAGTTTTGTTTCATATACTCGAGCCTCAGCTTTTGTAGAAAAGGTTCGCCGAATTTCTGTTTTGTGCACTTTTCCAGTTTCAAAAAAAAGTTTTCTAGCTTGAACTGCAGCTCTCTTTGATTGCCCAAGTTTATTTACGCCTTGCATGCTTTCGCCAACTTTATAAAGGATGCCATTACTCTCACGCATTACATATACATGGGTATCTCCTACATAGGATAAAGAGCACCCATGGACCTTTTCTGATGACTGTATTGATTTAGATGATGGAGCTCTTGTTTTAGAACCTTGAGATGATAAAGAAAATGTCTTCTTATTTCCCTTTGTCGTCTTCTCTATGAAGACATCAATGGCATGTTCTCGCTTTTCAGCGGACTTGGCGATGCCTTTTGCATCTTTAACGATATGTTTTGACCCGCTCACAAACATGCTTGCGACAAAGCTTATACAATGGGAGACGACTTCGACATCCTGTTGATGAATATGGGTTTTTTCAGCAATGAAGTGGTAAAAATCCTGTTTAACTTTATCGATGGTACTGCCAGCAACATGATCAACGACTTCAGACGCAACATATCGTACGGGGCCCATAAGGGCAATTTGTGTTGCGCTAACAGCTGTTTTAGTGAGCCAAGGATAATTTGCATCAAATTCGTTAAGGGTTATCCCCGCTTGTTCTGTGAGACGGAGAACTTTTTCAATGGGCGTAAAATGAGGCCTAATCGTAATTACGACTTCTTTTAAATCATGGGCTAGATCCCGAGAAGCTGTTTCTTTTGGAGCGGCCTCTAATCGATGCATGATTTTTATAGAACTCAGAAGAACACTGCGTATACTTTGAGTCGATAGAACTGCTGTCGCCTCTTCAACAGAGGATCCCTCTTGGACAAGTTTTGTAAAAACGTCTGCAAACACAGTGAGTTCTGCATCGCTCAGGTTTTCTTTAACGCTTTCGGGAAGATCTTCTCCGCTTAAGGCATTCCGGCGCGAAAGTTCTTGAAGCCTGAGCCTTGCTTGATCCTGCGCGCGCTTGGCGAGGCGCTCTTCTTCAAGCATTTCATTGTATCCAGAAGTTCTTTTTCTGGAAAAGGCCTCTGAGATCTCTCGCCATTGTCTTGAGATGGCTTCTTGATCAAGGATAAAGA